>DASQAL010000242.1:0-22577 GCA_035635775.1 Candidatus Acidiferrum sp. | reverse complement strand
GACTCGTTCGATCTCGTCTCACGACGGGCGGTGCGACGCCGCCCGCCCGCCCGTCGTCACCGTGGTCGGCACCTCGGCCGCGGACAGGTATCCGACCACGGGCTTGATCCCGGCGCCTCAGCTAGCGATTCGGTTCCACATCCGCCAACGCCATAGCCGATCGTCGGCGATGCACCTCGCGTATCTGGACTATTCACGCTCAACTCTGGCGCCTTCGACGTCGCCGTGTATCGCCACCCCCAGACGAGCGACATACGACGCTGCGAGAACACCATGGGGCTTTTCTGGTGGTCGGGCACGACCAACTATGGTGCCTGCAAGAGCAAGCTGGAGGAGCACGGTTACGTTCGAGAGGACAAGAAGTCCTCATGAGGGCGCTCGCGCTTCCGCTCCTGACCGGCGCACTCCTGACCGGCTGTGCCAGTCACGGATTAAGTCCGGGTTCGGAATTCCCTACGGCGAGGCCGCGGCTCTCGCCTATGTCGTCGGCGACCGTGCCGAATGTGAGCGACAGTCAGCCGCCCATAACGCCCGCACGGATGGCCGCGTCAATGAGGGCAACCTGCGGCTGTCTGCTGACCCGAGTGAGCGGTGTGCAGGGCCGGTCTGGATTCGAGGTGCGTTGACAGCTACGGCACCTCAAGGACCGGCAACCTCTCCACCGCCCACGCCGACACTGGGATCGGCGCCGTCGCGCTAGAGCGAAGCCATGAAAACGCCCGCATGGTGTTGCTTGATCGCTTTCTGGCTGACGGGGTGTGCGTCTGCCCCAACGGTTGTGGCCGTGACACGGCCGCGTTCGGACTCATCCCGGCCTTCGGCACCAGCAGCCTGACAAGTTCTTTCCCGCCGCCGGCGCAAGGGCACGTGCGGCCCTGGTGAAGGCCGGGAAGGTGTGGCCCGGCCCGAGGGCTATACCTGGCACTGCAATCGCCACACGTTCGCCTCGCGGCTCGTCATGGCGAGGGTGGACCTGCGGAGCGTCCAGGCGCTCGGCGGCTGGCGCACTCTCGCCATGGTGCAAGGCTACAGTCATCTCGCGCCCCAGCACCTGCGCGATGCCGTGGAGCGCCTGGTCGGCCCGCCTCCCGAGGTGGAACTAGCCCGTAACTAGCCCGATGAACGCGAGCGACCGTCTGGTGTATCGTAAGTGCCTGCCGCGCCTGTAGCTCAGTTGGATAGAGCATCGGCCTTCTAAGCCGAGGGTCGGGGGTTCGAATCCCTCCAGGCGCGCCACTCACCCCTCACATCCGAGATTGCCAACGCCGGCAACCGTGTCCGGCGCGAGTCCCGCGAAGCGAGCTAGCTGCCCGCCTTCGTGGCCGGCGCGCCCGCGGGTGCGGGAGCGGGGTGGCCGTTGTCGCTCACCTCGCACGCCGCGGCGTCTCCGGTGCGGTGAATCGACAGATCCGTGATGCTCGGGTGTTCGCCGCAGAGAGGGCACTTGGGGTCCCGTCGCAGCTTGACCTCGCGGAAGCGCATGCCGAGGGCGTCGTAGGTCAGCAAGCGCCCGATCAGGGGCTCGCCGATGCCAAGCAGCATCTTGATGGCCTCGGTGGCCTGTACCACTCCGATGATGCCTGGGAGCACGCCCAGGACGCCGGCCTCGCTTCAGCTAGGGACGAGGCCCGGCGGCGGCGGCGTCGGGTAGAGGCAGCGGTAGCACGGGCCCTGGTTCGGGGCGAGCACGGTGGCCATGCCCTCGAACTGGAAGATCGAGCCGTGCACGTTGGTCTTGCCCGCGAGGTAGCACGCGTCGTTCATCAGGTAGCGGGTGTCGAAGTTGTCCGACCCGTCGATCACCAGGTCGTAGTCCTTGATGATGTCCATCACGTTGTCCACGTCGATGCGCGTCGGCAGCGGGATGACGGTCACGTCCGGGTTCAGCGCCCGGATCATCTCGGTGCCCGACTCGACCTTGGGTCGCCCCACGTTCGCGGTGGTGTGGAGGATCTGCCGCTGCAGGTTCGACACGTCCACCACGTCGCCGTCCATCAGGCCGAGCGTGCCGACGCCCGCCGCCGCCAGGTACAGGGCGGTCGGCGAACCGAGCCCGCCCGCGCCGATCAGCAGCACCTTCGAGCGCAGCAGCTTGCGCTGGCCCTTCTCGCCCACCTGGGGCAGCAGGAAGTGGCGGCTGTAGCGCTGGATCTGGTCGGCGTTCATCGGGCGGTCCTTGGCCACCGGCAGGCCGGATTGCGCCCACTTCTGGAAGCCGCCCTGCAGATTGGTGACGTTCTCGTAGCCGAGATCCTTGAGGACCTTGGAGGCGAGCATGGAGCGGAGGCCGCTCTGGCAGTAGAGCACGATGGGGGTCGTCGGATCCGCGGCCGCGCCGCCGATGCGGAACTCGAGGAAGCCGCGGCTGATATTGGTCGCGGGCTCGATGAAGCCGTCGCGGTACTCGTCGGGATCGCGCACGTCGATCAGGACGAGCGGCTCCCCGGCGTCGATCCGCTTCTTCAGCTCGGCCGGCCCCTGTTCGGGCACCACTTGCCGGGCCTCGGCCAACATCTCCTTCAACGTCTTCATCCCCGGCTCCTTGAGGAAACCTGCAGCAATTTCAGTGGGTTCATAATACCACCCATTCCGGTCGGATCTAGCGAAGCCGCCCGGGTTCACTGTCTGAGGCAGCGTAAGACTGCTATAATTGGCCGCTAAATGAAAGGGTTAATCCTCTCCGGCGGCCGCGGCACGCGCCTCCGCCCGATCACGTTCACCTCGGCGAAGCAGCTCGTGCCGGTGGCCAACAAGCCCATCCTCTTCTATGGGATCGAGGCCCTGGCCGCCTCGGGGATCAGCGAGATCGGCATCGTGGTCGGGGACACCAAGCAGGAGATCCGCGACGCGGTCGGCGACGGCAGCCGGTTCGGCATCGCGGTCACCTATATCGAGCAGGAGGCGCCGCTCGGTCTCGCGCACGCCGTCCTCGTCTCGGAGCCGTTCCTGGGCACCGATCCATTCTGCATGTACCTGGGCGACAACCTGATTCGCGAGCGGCTGGAGCCCCTGGTGACGCGCTTCCGCGACGAGAAGCCCAACTGTCAGATCCTGCTCGCCGCCGTGCCCGATCCGACCCAGTTCGGCGTCGCGGTGCTGAAGGACGGGCAGGTCGTGCGCCTGGTGGAGAAGCCGAAGGATCCGCCGTCCAATCTGGGGCTGGTCGGCGTCTACATGTTCGACGCGACGATCTTCAAGGCGGTCAAGGCCATCAAGCCGTCCGCGCGCGGCGAGCTCGAGATCACCGACGCGATCCAGTGGCTCATCGACCAGGGCTACCTCGTGCGGCCCCACGTCATCGAAGGCTGGTGGAAGGACACCGGCAAGCTCGAGGACATGCTCGAGGCCAACCGGATCATCCTGGACACCCTGCTGCCCCGCACCGACGGCACCGTGGTGGACAGCGAGATCGTCGGGCGCGTGGTGATCGAGGCGGGGGCCCGCGTGATCAAGAGCACGGTGCGGGGGCCGGCGATCATCGGCCGCGACGCGGTCATCGAGAGCGCCTACGTGGGGCCGTTCACCTCGATCGGCGACCGGGTGGTGGTGCGGGCCAGCGAGGTGGAGCACTCCATCATCCTGGAGGGGGCGAGCGTGACCGACGTCGGAGGGCGCATCGAGTCGAGCCTGATCGGGCGCAACGTGTCGATCTACCGGACCGCGTCCAAGCCGCGCTCCTTCAACTTCATGCTGGGGGATCGCAGCGAGGTGGGACTGATCTGATGGCGTCCCGGGACCCGATCGAGCTGAGCGACACGGCCAAGCGCGCCTTCGCGCAGCAGACCTACGGGCCCGCGCCCGAGATCGACGGGGTCCAGCTCGTGGAGCTCAAGCGGGTCACCGACGACGGCGGCTCCTTCATGGAGCTGGCGCGGCTGCAGCAGGGCATGCCGGCGGCCCTGCCCGGCTTCGAGTGCCGCCAGGTGAACTACAGCGAGATGGACCCGGGCGTGATCAAGGCCTTTCACCTGCATCGCCGTCAGACCGACGTGTGGTTCGTGCCCCCCGACGACAAGATGCTCGTGGTCCTGCTCGACGTCCGGGCCCACACCAAGAGCCACGGGGCCCAGCGCCGGATCGTGCTGGGCGACGGCCAGTCGCGGCTGCTGCGCATCCCGCCCGGGGTGGCGCACGGGGTGAAGAACCTCGCGCCCTCCCGCGGCCGCATCATCTACTTCGTGGACGTCCAGTTCTCGCCGGATCCCGATCAGACCGAGGAGGGGCGGTTGCCCTGGGACTTCGCCGGGGCCGATATCTGGAACGTCGCGCGGGGATGAGCCCCCCTCACCCTGCCCTCTCCCCAGGGGGGAGAGGGAGATAAGATGAAGATTCTCGTCACCGGCGGCGCCGGCTTCATCGGCTCCAACTTCGTCCGGCACGTCCTGGCGAGCCATCCCGGCGACGCGGTCGTCAATCTCGACAAGCTCACCTACGCGGGCAATCTGGAGAATCTCCGGGACGTCGAAGCGAATCCCCGCTACCGCTTCGTGAAGGGCGACATCTGCGACGGGCCGGTGGTCCGCGAGGCGATGCGCGGGGCGGATGCGGTCGTGCATTTCGCGGCCGAGACCCACGTGGACCGGTCGAACGTGGGCGCCGACGACTTCCTCCGTACCAACGTGACCGGCACCTTCACCCTCCTGGAGGCCGCGCGCGAGCTCAAGATCGGCCGCTTCCTCGCGGTGAGCACGGACGAGGTCTACGGGAGCATCGCGGAGGGCGCGGCCCGCGAGGGCGACGTGCTGAACCCGTCGAATCCCTACTCGGCCTCGAAGGCGGCGGCCGATCTCCTGGTCCGCGCCTACTGGACCACCCACCGGCTGCCCGTGCTGATCACCCGCAGCAGCAACAACTTCGGGCCCTACCAGTATCCGGAGAAGGTCATCCCGCTGTTCGTCACCAATGCGATCGAGGACCGGGCGCTGCCCCTCTACGGCGACGGCCGCAACGTGCGCGACTGGCTCTACGTGCTGGACAACTGCGTGGCGATCGACCTCGTCCTCCGCCAGGGCGTGGCCGGCGAGATCTACAATATCGGCGGCGCCGCGGAAGTGCAGAACGTGACCCTGACCCGCCGGATCCTGGGCCTGCTCGGCAAGCCGGAGAGCCTCATCACGCCGGTGGCCGACCGGCCCGGGCACGATCGCCGCTACGCCCTCGACTCCGGCAAGATCCGCGCGCTCGGCTGGACGCCCGCCGCGAGCTTCGAGGAGGCGCTGGCCGCGACCGTGGAGTGGTACCGCACGCACGACGCGTGGTGGAAGCCCATCAAGTCGGGCGCGTTTCGGCAGTACTACCAGGCGCAGTACACCGCGAGGTAACCGTCATGCCGCGCGCGTCGATCGCCTGGGCTGCCGTCGCCCTGCTGGGCCTGATTCTCCCTGCGGCGGCCGCGCCCCGCGACGCGGACCGCCGCCTCGATCCCCGCCAGGTGTCCCCGCTGCCCTCCCAGATCCGCCGCGTCGAGCCGGCGGTGGTGGGCATCCGCGTGGAGGTCCCGCGCGACCGGCCGTCGGCGGCCACGCTCGGCGTGGAGCGCTGGGGCAGCGGCGTCATCTTCGACGCCGACCAGGGCTACGTGCTGACCGTGAGCTATGTCCTCCTCGACGCCGCGCGCATCGAGGTCTCGCTCCGTGACGGCCGCAAGGTGCCCGCCCGCCTCATCGGGCTCGATCTCGAGGTCGGGGTCGGCGTGGCCCGGCTCGAGGGGCGCGGCCCGTGGCCGGCCGCGGCCCTGGGGGATTCGACGACGGTGGCGGTCGGGGAGACCACCGGGACGGTGGGCGTGTCGGACGCCGGGGACCTGGTGGCCACCCCGAGCCGCATCCAGGCGGTGCGGCCGTTCGCGGCCGCCTGGGAGTACATGCTGGACCGGGCCTTCATCGTGACCCCGTACAATGCGGCCTTCGGCGGCGCCGCGCTCGTCAACGCGGCGGGCAGCGTGATCGGCGTGACCTCGCTGCGCCTGGGGGAGGCGCCCCACGTGAACCTGGCCATCCCGATCGAGAAGTTCCTGGCCGGTAAGGACGAGCTGCTGGCGCAGGGCCGCGTCACGAGCCGCGCGCCGAGGCCCTGGCTCGGTCTCTACACGGAGTCGGTGGACGGCGGGGTGGTGGTGGCCGGCATGTCGCCGCTCAGCCCGGCGCGGGCGGCGGGCCTGCGGGCGGGCGACGTGATCGTCCGGTTCAACGGGCGGCAGGTGGCGAGCCGCGAGGAGTTCTACCGCGAGCTCTGGCAGTCGCCGATGGATCAGGACGTGCGGGTGACCGTGCGCCGGGCGGGCGGGATGGAGGCCATCACGGTGCGGCCGATGGACCGCTACCGTTTCTATCGCACCTCCGACAAGTAGGTTAGGCTCTAGCCATGAAGGGCGTGGACACCTACCAGGGTCGCGGTCTCATCGCCGACCCGATCCACCAGTACATCCTCTACACGCGGCCCGACGGGGCGCCCGGGGAGGCCACCGAGCAGGATCTCATCGACTCGGCCTGGATGCAGCGGCTGCGGCGGGTGCCGCAGCTGCAGTCCGCGCGCTGGGTGTTCCCGGCCGCCGAGCACAGCCGCTTCCAGCACTCGCTCGGCGCCATGCACCTGGCCGGGCGCTTCGCCCAGCAGCTCCACGCCTCGCTCAAGGCCGAGTTCCCCGACGCCCCCTCGGCGCCGCTCTTCGAGGAGCTCCTCCGCATGGCGGGCCTGCTCCACGACGTGGGCCACGGCCCCTTCGGCCACTTCTTCGACGACAATTTCCTGGCCGACTTCGATCTCACCCACGAGAAAGTGGGGCAACGAATCATCCGAGAAGAACTGGGCGAGCTGATCCGCGGGCTCCGGCGCAGCCCGGCGGGGCCCTTCGAGAGCGGCGAGCGCATCGACCCCGAGTGGATCTGCTATCTGATGGGCAAGAGCTACACCTTTCCCACCGCCGAGCACCCGCGCTGGCTCGCGCATCTCAAGCCGCTGCTCTCGGGCATCTACACCGCCGACAACATGGACTACGTGCTGCGCGACTCCTACATGTGCGGGGTCGCGGTGGGGCCCATCGACATCGAGCGCATCATGTACTACTCCTTCTTCAGCGAGAAGGGGCTCACGCTCGACCGCGGCGGCATCCAGGCGTTCATCATGTTCCTGAACGCGCGGTTCTACCTCTACACCAACGTCTACTACCACCGGACCACGCGCGGCATCGACCTGCACCTCAAGGACATCTTCCGCGACACCATGCGGCTGATCTTCCCCCACGACCTGAACAAGGAGCTCCAGCCGTATCTGAACATGACGGAATGGACGCTGCTCGAGGAGGTCGCGCGCTGGGAGCACGCCGAGGACGGGGAGCGCCGGGACCTCGGCCGGGAGTGGCGGCAGATCCTCGACCGCCGGCTCAAGTGGCGGATGTCCCACGAGGTGGTCCTCGATCTCTTCGAGCCGCGGCGCGGGCAGAGCTTCATGAAGGCGGAGGAGGTCGAGCAGCGGGTGAAGGACCTCCTGCCGCCCGGGCTCCGTAACTTTCCGTTCAAGATCGACATGGCCCAGCAGGACCCGCGCCCGCTGAACCCGATCGGCATGAAGGACCGCCAGATCTACGTCTACGACGCGGCGGACCGGAGCGTCTCGGCCGAGCCGCTCAAGGAGCTGTTGAAGTACCTGCCCGGCAAGGTCGCCCAGTGCCGCATCTTCGCGATGAGTCACGAGCACGATCAGCAGCTCGCCCGGGCGCTGAACGAGGCGCTCGGCGAGGACCGGCCCGCTCACCCCACCAACCTCTAACGCCCCAGCTCGAGAAGGACAGGCGTATGGAAAAGTTTCGCGGCGTGGACTACTACGGCTTCGACGAGCTCCTGACCGAAGAGCAGCGGATGATGCGCGACGCCGTGCGCGACTGGGTGGAGGCGAAGTTCCTGCCCCTCGTGATCCAGCACCACCGCGACGGCACGTTCCCCATGGAGCTCGCCCGGGACCTGGGCGAGATGGGCGTGTTCGGCGCCACCCTCAAGGGCTACGGCTGCGCCGGCCTCGACAACGTGGCCTACGGGCTGATCATGCAGGAGCTGGAGCGCGGTGACTCCGGCCTGCGGTCCTTCGCCTCGGTCCAGAGCGGCCTCGTCATGTACCCGATCTACAGCTACGGCTCCGACGCCCAGAAGGAGACGTGGCTGCCGCGCCTGCAGTCCGGCGCCGCGCTCGGCTGTTTCGGCCTCACCGAGCCCGATCACGGCTCCGACCCGGGCGGGATGAAGACCCGCGCGTTGAAGAAGGGCAACGAGTACGTGCTCAACGGCACCAAGCTCTGGATCACCAATGGCTCGGTGGCCGACGTGGCGGTGGTGTGGGCCAAGGGCGACGACGGCGAGATCGGCGGCTACCTCGTGGAGAAGGGCACGCCCGGCTACAGCGCGATCGACATCCACGGGAAGTTCTCGATGCGGGCGTCCATCACCTCCGAGCTCGCCTTCGCGGACTGCCGCATTCCCCTCGAGAACAAGCTGCCCGGCGTGAAGGGGCTGAAGGGCCCGCTGTCCTGTCTCTCGCAGGCGCGCTACGGCATCGCGTGGGGGGCCATCGGCGCGGCCATGGCCTGCTACGACTGGTCGCTCCAGTACGCCCAGCAGCGCATCCAGTTCAACAAGCCGATCGGGTCGTTCCAGCTCGTGCAGCAGAAGCTTGTGTGGATGATCACCGAGATCACCAAGGCCCAGTTGCTGTGCCTTCGGCTAGGCCAGTTAAAGGACGCGGGCCGGGTGCGGCCGCAGCAGATCTCGATGGCCAAGATGAACAACGTGCAGATGGCGCTCGACGGCGCGCGCCTTGCGCGCGACATTCTGGGCGCGGCCGGCATCGTGGACGAGCACCCGATCATCCGGCACATGATGAATCTGGAGACGGTGAACACCTACGAGGGCACCCGCGACATCCACACCCTGATCGTGGGCCGGGACATCACGGGCCTCGACGCGTTCGGGATCTGACCCCTCACCATCTGAGCCCCTTACCCTACCCTCTCCCCGATGGGGAGAGGGTGGCTAGGCGGACTCCCTCTCCCCATCGGGGAGAGGGCGGGGGTGAGGGGCTCGGCTGGTGTAGCATAAGGCCCTATGACTCCCGACCCGTCGTCGCCCTCCGTCGCCCTGCCCGCGCCCGCCGGCATGATCGCGCCGGCCGCCCGGGCCAAGCCGGACATGCGGCTGCTCGGGTTTCTGGCCCTGGGCCACATGGTCATCGACATCAATCAGGGCTCGTTCCCGGTGATCCTGCCGTTTCTCAAGGACGCGCTCAATCTCTCGTACGCGGCCACCGGCATGATCGTCCTGGCCGCGAACATCACGTCGTCGCTGATCCAGCCGCTCTTCGGCTACCTGGCCGACAAGACGGCGCGGCGCTGGCTGCTGCCGATCTCGGTGCTGCTCTCCGCGGTGGGCCTGGGCTTCCTCGGCCTGGCCCCGTCCTACGGGGCGGTGCTCGCGCTGGTGGTGATCACCGGCTTCGGGGTGGCCGCCTATCATCCGGAGGGCTACCGCACCGCCACCGCGGTGGCGGGCGACCGCAAGGCCACCGGCGTCTCGATCTTCTCCACCGGCGGCAATATCGGCATCGCGCTGGGCCCGCCGCTGCTCACGGTATTGCTCACCACCTACGGCCTGCCCGGCAGCCCGGGCATGCTGGTCCCCGGGCTGCTCGTGGCCGCGCTGCTCACCGCGGTGCTGCCCCGGCTGTCCGCGCCCGCGCCCACGGTGGCCCGCGACCGCGCGAGCGCGGCGGGCGCCCAGACCATGGTGGGCGCGATGAGCCTGCTGATCCTGGTGGTCGCGATCCGCTCGTGGACGCAGCTCGGCTTCACGACCTTCATGCCGTTCTACTGGAAGGACGTGCTGCACGGCGACCCGCGGCTGGTCGGCACCCTGCTCGCGGTGTTCCTGGGGGCGGGCGTCATCGGCACGCTCGTGGCCGGGCCGGTCGCGGATCGGGTCGGCGTGCGGCGCTACGTGGTCAGCGTGTTCCTTCTCGCCACTCCGCTCGCGGTGGGCTTCCTCTTCGTGACGGGTGGCCCGCTCGTGTTCGTGCTCCTGGCCCTCCTCGGCTTCGTGCTCGTCTCCACCTTCACGGTGTCGGTGGTGCTCGGCCAGGCCTACCTGCCCAAGCATCCCGGCATGGCCTCCGGGCTCATCGTGGGCTTCGCGATCGGCGCGGGCGGCGTCGGCGCGAGCGCGCTGGGCTGGGTGGCCGATCACTGGGGGCTCACGGCGGCCCTCGGTATCTCCGCGGTCATGCCGCTGGCCGGCTTCCTGGTCGCCCTGTTCCTCCCGGATCCCAAGACCGGTGGCATTGGATAAGTTCCAGGACGGCGAGCAGGTCCTGCTGATCGACCAGCGCGGTCGGCGGCACCTGCTGCTGCTGCGCAAGGGCGACACCTACCACTCCGATCGGGGCTGGGTGAGCCACGAGGCCATCATCGGGCACCCGGACGGCTCCTGGGTGCGCACCTCCAAGGGCACGCGGTACCTCGCGCTGCGCCCCACGCTGGCCGAGTACGTGCTCGACATGCCGCGCGGCGCCCAGGTGATCTATCCCAAGGACCTGGCGATGGTCATGTTCTGGGCCGACATCTTCCCGGGCGCCCGCGTGCTCGAGGCCGGCATGGGCTCGGGCGCGCTCACCCTCGCGCTGCTGCGCGCGGTGGGCCCCGAGGGCCGCGTGGTGAGCTACGAGCAGCGGGAGGACTTCTGCCGCCGCGCGCTGGCCAATATCCACCTGCGCATGGGCGAGGTCGGCAACCTGAACGTGCGCATCCGCCCGGTGGAGGACGGGCTCCCCGAGGAGGAGCCGGTGGATCGCGCGGTCTTCGACCTGCCGGAGCCCTGGCGCCTCGTGGATCTGGTCGCGACCGTGCTCCGGCCGGGCGGGATCTTCCTGTCCTACCTGCCGACCATCATCCAGTCGCACCAGCTCACCGAGACGCTGAGGCGCCACCGCGGCTACGCGCTGGTGGAGACCTTCGAGACGCTGCTGCGGCCGTGGAACATCGACGGCACGTCGGTCCGGCCGTTCCACCGGATGGTCGCGCACACCGGGTTCCTCACGGTGGCCCGGCGCGTGGTGCCGGAGGAGGGCGTCGCCCTCCCGCGGGTGGCGGACCCGGAAAGCGACTGACCCGTGCTCGAGCGCTGGTTCGAGCTGAGCCGGCGGGGCGCGACGGTGGGCGGCGAGATCCGCGGCGGCCTCACCACCTTCATGGTGATGGCCTACATCATCTTCGTGAATCCCGCGATCCTCTCGTTCGCGGGAATCCCGCCGCTGCAGGGCCAGGGCCCGTCGTTCGCGGCCACCCAGGCCGCCACCTGCCTCGTGGCGGGCGCGATGAGCATTGCCATGGGGTTGGCCACCAATTACCCGCTCGCGATCGCCTCGGGCATGGGGATCAACGCGGTCGTCGCCTTCCAGCTCGTGGCCGCGCTCAAGCTGCCGTGGACGGCCGCGATGGGGGTGGTGCTGGTGGAAGGGCTCGCGATCACCGTGCTGGTGCTCACCGGCTTCCGCGAGGCGATCATGCACGCGATCCCGGTGGCGCTGAAGCGCGCCATCGGGGTGGGCATCGGCCTGTTCATCCTCTTCATCGGTCTGGGCGCGGCGGGCATCGTGAAGCCGGGGCCTCCGGGGGTGCCGGTCACCCTGGGCGACCTGACCGCCGCCCCGGTGGCGGTGGCGCTCTTCGGTCTGCTGCTGACCCTCTGGCTGACCGCCAGACAGTTCACCGGGGCGCTCTTGGTCGGCATCCTGGTGAGCACCGCCCTCGCCATCGCGGTCAACGCGAGCACCGGGGGAAGCGCCTTCCCGCTGCCCGGGCAGGCGGTGTGGCCGGCGGCGCTGGTGGCGCGGCCCGACTTCTCGAGCCTGGGCGCCGGCTTCGACTTCTCGGTCTTCGCCCGGCTCGGGCTCATCACCGCGCTGGTCACGATCTTCGCGCTGATGCTCTCGGATTTCTTCGACACGATGGGCACCGTGATCGGCATCGGCGGCGAGGCGGGCTGGCTCACGCGCGACGGCCGCCTACCGCGCCTCAATCGCGTCCTGCTGGTGGACTCGCTGGGCGCGGTGGCGGGCGGCGCGGCGGGGGCCTCCTCCGCCACGACCTACATCGAGTCGGCGGCGGGGGTCGCGGCGGGGGCGCGCACCGGGCTGGCCTCGGTGGTGACCGGCGCCGGCTTCCTCCTCGCCCTCTTCTTCGCGCCGCTGGCCGGGGTGGTCCCGGCCCAGGCCACCGCGCCGGCCCTCATCGTGGTCGGCTACCTGATGAGCCGGGTGGTGCGCGAGATCCCCTTCGGTGATTTCGAGGAGGGCTTCCCGGCCCTCCTGACCCTGACCATGATGGCGTTCACCTATTCGATCACCAACGGCATCGGGGCCGGCTTCGTCAGCTACTGCTTCATCAAGCTCGTCCGCGGCCGCGGGCGCGAGGTGGCGCCGATGATGTACGCGGCCGCGCTCGCCTTCGTGATTTACTTCGCCCTGCCCCTGATCCAGCGCTGGCTCCTCGGCTGAGGCCGGCCGGGACGCGTGGCGGGCTGTGGTAGGCTAAGGCCTTGACCGTGTTCACCAAAGGGTCCTTCTAGGAGGTCGCGGCAGTGATCAGCGTGATGCGGGATTATGCCAGGAGCTTGAAGATCGTGCTCCTGATCGTCATCGTGGTCTTCATCCTGACCTCGGGGGTGCTCTTCTACTTCGGCACCGGTCCCTTCGAGGGCGCCCGGAGCAACGCGGTGGCGGTGGTCAACGGCGAGGAGATCCCGTTCGAGCGGTTCCGGCGCGCTCAGTCCAACCTCATCGCGGCCTACGAGCGGATGTCCCGCCAGCGCCTCACCCCCGAGCTCGCGGAGCGGATCGGCCTCTCGCAGCAGGTGGTCAACGAGCTCGTCACCGAGGCGGTGGTGATCCAGGGCGCGGCCACGGAGGGTGTGCGCGTGAGCGACGACGAGCTCCGCTCGACCATCCAGCAGATCCGTGAGTTCCAGGAGAACGGGCGCTTCTCGCGCGACGAGTACCTCAAGGTGCTGAAACAGCTCCGGCTCGATCCGGGCGAGTTCGAGAGCGAGGTCCGCCGCCAGCTCATCCGCCGCAAGATGGAGACGCTGATCAAGCAGGGCGTGAAGGTGTCCGACGAGGAGATCCGGCAGGCCTACCGCCAGCGGCACGAGCGCGTGCGGGCCGCGTGGGCCTACGCGGATGTGAAGCCGGTCATCGCCGCGGTGCAGGTGGCCGACGCGGACGTCGCGCCCTACGTGAAGGCGCACCCGGCGCAGTTCAGCCAGCCCGAGCGGCGGAAGCTGCAGTACGTGATCGTGAACCCCAAGAAGCTCGCGGGCACCGTGTCGGACGCGGAGGCGGAGGCCTACTACCAGGAGCACGCCGCCGAGTTCGAGGAGCCGAAGCGCCTGCGGGTGGCCCACGTGCTCGTGCGGGTGCCGCCGGTGGGCGGCAGCGAGGCCGAGAACGCGGCGAAGGCGAAGGTCGAGGACGTCATCAAGCGCGCGAAGGGCGGCGAGGACTTCGCCAAGCTCGCCCGCGAGATCTCCGAGGACAAGGCCAGCGCGGTCCAGGGCGGCGATCTGGGCTTCGTGGGGCCCGGGGAGCTGGTGGCGCCCTTCGAGCAGGCCGCCTTCGCCCTCAAGAAGGGCGAGATCTCCGCTCCGGTCCGCACCCCCTTCGGCTATCACGCGATCCGGGTGATCGACGTGAAGGAGGGCGGCAAGACCCCGCTCAAGGAGGTCGCCCCCAAGATCAAGGAGACGCTCGGCGCGCAGAAGAGCGAGCAGGCCGCGCAGACCCGGGCCGACGAGGCGCGGGCCAGCCTGCTCTCCGCCAAGGAGTTCCCCGCCGAGGCCAAGCGCCTCGGGCTCGAGGCCCAGGAGGCCACCTTCGGGCGGGGCGACGCGCTCGGCGAGGCGGGCCGCGATCCGCAGCTCGACGAGACTCTCTTCGGGCTCGCGGTCGGCGGCGTTTCCATGCCGATCAAGACCGCGGGCGGCTTCGCGATCGTCAAGGTCGTGCAGCACATCCCGGCCGGGGTGCCGCCGGTGGCCGAGATCCGGGAGCGGGTGATGGAGGCCATCAAGCGCGAGCGGGCCGAGCAGCAGGTGACCGACCGAGCCAAGGCCCTGATCACCACGCTGGGCAAGGGCGGGGATTTCGCGGAGACCGCCAAGGCCGACGGCTTCAGCATCGGGAGCATCCCGCTGTTCTCGCGCTCGGACCCGCCGAAGGAGCGGGGGAGCCTGCCCGGCGGCGTGCTCGTGGCCGCGCTGCAGACCCGGGTGGGCCAGGTCGCGGAGCCGGTGCGCGCCGACGGGGGCGTCTACGTGGTCAAGACGCTGGAGCGCGCGGCCGCCGCCGCCGACGGCCTCGAGAAGGAGCGCCCGGCGCTGGAGAAGCAGGTGCTCGAGGAGAAGCGCGCGCTCGCGTGGGACAACTGGATCCGGGGCCGGCTCGCGGGCTCGAAGGTCCAGGTCGGCGGCCAGCCCGCCACCCTCACCCGCTGATCGAACAGGTCGCCGCGATGGACAAGACCGCGCTGCTCATCATCGATGCCCAGCAGGAGTACTTCGCCCCGATCGGCAAGGTGGTCCTGCCGGACGGGCCCAAGGCGGTGGCGCGCATCGCGGAGACCTTGCGCTGGGCGCGCGCGCGCCGGATGCCGATCTTCCACATCGTGCACGAGAGCCGGCGGCCGGGCGCCGCCACCTTCGTGCCGGGCAGCCCGGCGCTGGCGATCCACGACGCGGTGACGCCCGCGGCGGGAGAGCCGGTGATCACCAAGCACCTGCCGGGCTCGTTCACGAATACGCCGCTCGAGGCGGAGCTGCGGGGCCTCGGCATCGAGCGGGTGATCGTCTCGGGGTTCATGACCCAGATGTGCTGCGACACCACCACCCGGGAGGCGGCGCATCGCGGCTTCAAGGTGACGCTCCTCTCCGACGCCACCGCGGCCATGGACGTCACGGGGCCCGACGGCGCGGTCATCCCCCACGATCAGGTCCACCGCACCCACCTGGGGAGCCTCAACGGGTTCCTCGCCGAGGTGAAGCGGACTGCCGAGGTGATCGGCGCATGGACCGGCGCATGAGCATCCAGCGCACTCCGATGACGCGCCCGGGCTACGAGCACCTGCGGGAGGAGGTGGAGCGGCTCAAGAAGGAGCGCCCCAACATCGTGCGCGCGATCGCGGAGGCGCGGGCCCACGGCGACCTCAGCGAGAACGCGGAATACCACGCGGCGCGCGAGCGGCAGGGCTTCATCGAGGCGCGCATCTCCGATCTGGAGAGCAAGGTCGGCACCGCCGAAGTGATCGATCCGCCGACCTCCGGGGACCGGGTCACCTTCGGCTCCACGGTTCGGCTCGAGGACGAGGACGGCAAGGAGGCGATCTACCAGATCGTGGGATCGGACGAGGCGGATCCCAAGCGCGGGCTGATCTCGATCATGTCCCCGCTCGCCCGCACCATCATCGGCAAGAAGGTCGGCGACACCGTGACCGCCCAGCTCCCGGCTGGCAACAAGACCTTCGACATCCTCGCAGCCAACTTCAAGCTAGAGCAGCACTAGCCCGCCGGCTCTGCTAGCTGCGCAGCGCCTCCCGTAGCTCTCGCGTGAGGGCCTCGACCGTCCCCCGCGTGCCGCCCTGCAGCTTGTTCTTCCACTCGCCCTCGGTCTCGAAGCGGCGGTCCTTGAGGCGGTCGCCCCAGGGCTTCACCGCGTCGCGGATGGCATGGAAGTCGAAGGCGTCGCGCTTGAGCTCGCGCGCGCGGGCCATCACGTCGGGGGCCACCCGGATGAACGCGCGCAGGGCCGCGCCGGTCTTGATGGAGTACTTGCGCCCCGCCCACGCGGTCGGGAACACGCCCGCGACCGCCTTCACGTAGTTCAGGAAGAAGCGCTTGGCGTGGTGGCGCACCTCGTTGATGCGCGCGCCGCCGCCGATCTTCTCCACCGCGTCCAGGAAGTCCACGATCTCCTCGGCGAGCGGGGCCTGCGAGACACGCCCGCGGCCGGTGCCGAGCATCTTGATGTCGCCCGAGAGGGGGGAGGTCTCGTCCTCGTTGAGTGAGCGGATCACGTCGTGGGCGAGGGCCTGGTTGGGATCCGGGTAGAGCTTGCGCCCGGCGAGGCTCACGATGTGCGAGGGGTTGAGCCGCGTGTGCTTGGCGTTGATGGTGACGAACAGCTCGACGATCTGGCGCGCGTCCAGCCGATCGAAGAGCACCGCGGGCACCTCGATGCCCAGGTTCTCGCCCGCCTGAGTCAGCGCGTGCAGGGCGAGCAGGCGGTGCTGGCCGTCCAGCACGCGCAGCACGCCGTGCTCCTCCGGGATCTGCAGCAGGCCCAGGTCGTGCTGGCTCGCCATCGGGGTGAAGGTGAAGCGCTTCTCCGAGGTGATGATCACCGCGCCGGGGATGGCGGGCAGGGTCCCCGCGTCCTTGCAGTCGCGGTAGTAGCTCACGAGCTCGTCGATCTTCCGGCGGATGACGGGACGCTGGTAGGCGGTCTCGCTCTCCCCGATCCGCTTCTCCAGCGCTTCCCAGTTCACCCGCGCCCGGTTGGCGCGCTGCTTGGGCTTTGTCGGAGCCTCTTCGGCCCCGCTGTAACCCAGGACCTCGAACTTCACGAGCCGGTCGATGTCCTTGGCCGAAAACGACGCCTGGAAGAACTCGACGCCGAACTGTTTCACGCGGTGCGCGGGAACCGTGATCATGAAGCGATCCGCCTCCGTGGGGACGGGTTATGCAGCGGGGGAACAGGGGGTACTCTAGTCGAAGCGCAAACCCCAGTCAACATGTACCTTTTCGGCTTCTGAGCTTACTGGATCACCCCCACGAGTAGGGGTCCAGTAGCCGGTTATCCACAAGATGTGGGTAGGCTGGGGATGCGGGAAACCCTGTGGATAGCTGTGGATGAACAGACCGCCGGCCCGCGCCCGCTCGCGCCGGCTACGGCGACGAAGCGCCCGGCGCCGAGTCCGGGCGCGCAATGTAGCGGCCGCGCGCGTCGAAGACCGCGCGCGCGAGGGCCGCGTCGATGGCGGGCTCGACCCGGGTGAAGCGGCCGTCCGCGATGCCCAGGTCACGGGTCTCGACCGGGTGGTGACCCGGCCGCACGAAACGCACGTTCTTGATGAGCAGGTCCAGCGGCGGGCGATCGGCCATGGAGTCGCGCCGATTCTACACCGGCCGTCGCGGCCGCGCGTCGGGGGCGCGGGCCCGCGGGCCCGCGCGTTGACGAGGGTAGGGGCGGGTGCTAGGCTCGGCGCCCCTCGAGGTGGCTCGCGGGCTCGCCACCGGCCCGCGCCCGCTCCTGCTCGACGAGGTGGGCTGAACCCGAGACGGAGATCATCGAGCACCTGATGCGCGCGATCCTCGCGTTGTCCCATCACCTCGTGGCCCTGCACCACGGGGAGAGCATCGTCGGGGGCGCCCCCGCGTCGGTGGCGCGGGACCCGCGCGTGGGGGAGGCGTACCTGGGCGAGGTGGTGGCGGTGGAGGGGCGCCGATGAGCCTGCTCACACTCCGGGGAGTGGACGTGGCCTACGGCGATCTGCCCGCGCTCCGCGGGATCGATCTGGTCATCGAGCCCGGCGAGATTCTCTCGGTGGTCGGTGCCAACGGCGCGGGCAAGACGACGATGCTGCGCGCCATCTCCGGACTCCTGCGCCCGCGGGCGGGGGAGATCGTGCTCGACGGCGCGCGCCTCGACCGGCTGCCCTGCCACGCGGTGGTGGAGCAGGGTGTGGTGCAGGTGCCCGAGGGCCGCAAGATCTTCGCGAGCCTCACCGTGCTCGAGAACCTCGAACTGGGTTCCTATACCCGCGCGGCCCGCGTCCACCGACACGAGAGTCTCGAGCGGGTGCTCGGCCTCTTCCCGATCCTGGCCGAGCGCCGGCGCCAGACCGCGGGCACCATGTCGGGCGGCCAGCAGCAGATGCTGGCCATCGGCCGCGCGCTGATGGCGCGGCCCCGGCTCCTGATGCTGGACGAGCCGTCGCTGGGGCTCGCGCCCCGGATCGTCCAGGAAATCTTCGCCATCGTCGCCGAGATCAACCGCGCGGGCACCACGGTGCTGCTGGTCGAGCAGAACACGCGCCAGGCGCTGGCCCTGGCCGGGCGCGGCTACGTGCTCGAGAACGGCCGGGTCGTGCTCTCGGGCGCGGGTCGCGATCTGCTCGACAACGAGCACGTGCAGCGCGCCTACCTCGGAATGTGACCGGTGGATGACCATCGGTCGCCGTCGTTGACGGCCGTGCGTCACCTGGGCTAGGCTCCCTTCGTGCTCGATCTCGTGATCCGCAACGGGCAGGTCATCACGCCGCAGGGCGTCGGCCTCTGGGACGTGGGCGTGCAGGGGGAGCGGATCGCGGTGATCGGCGCGCCCGGCACGCTGCCCACCGAGGGCGCCCGCGTCATCGACGCGGCGGGTCAGATCGTCTCGCCCGGCGGCGTCGAGCCCCACGCCCACCTGGCCCACGGCATCATGTCGCATCCCGAGGAGCCCGCGCTCACCCTGGGCCCCGAGGACGACACGAAGGGCATGGCGTGCGGCGGCACCACCACCCACATCGATTTCGCCTACGTGCGTCCGGGCGATGACATTCAACCGGTGATCGAGCAGCGCGCGGCGCGGTGGAAGGGCAACTCCTACGTGGACTACGCTTTCCATCTCACGCTCGCGGGGGCGCTGCCGATCCGCGTCTTCGACCAGATCGGGGAGGCGGTGCAGGCGGGGTACCCGAGCTTCAAGGTCTTCACCACCAACGTGCTGCCGCCCCATCCCAAGCGCGCGGGCAACCGCATCGACTTCGGGCGCATCCACTTCGCGATGGAGAAGGTCGCGAAGGCGGGCGGCATCATGGTCGTGCACGGCGAGGACGAGGATCTGGTGCAGTTCAACTACGAGCGTTTCCGCGAGGAAGGGCGCATGGAAGGGAGCAACCTCCATCTCGTCCACACCAAGCTGTCGGAGCTGCTGGCCTTCCGGCGGACGACCGCCCTCGCCAAGGCGACCGGGGCCGGCGTGTACTTCGTCCACGTCTCCGCCCGCGAGGGCGTCGAGGCGATCGCGGAGGCCCGGTCGCAGGGGCTGCCCGTGTACGGCGAGACGCTGCACCAGTACGCGTGCTTCAGCGCCGAGTACTACAAGACCCCGCGCGGGTTCTGCTCGCACACCTACCCGTCGCTCAAGTTCCCGGAGGACCAGCAGGCGCTCTGGGACGGCCTCGTGCGCGACGGGCTCTCCACGCTCGCCACCGACGAGTACCCGACGAGCCTCGAGCTCAAGCTCAAGGGCCGCACCATCGAGGACGTGACCGGCGGCAACGTGGGGGCGGAAGCCCGCATCGGGATCGGTTACAGCGAGGGTGTGGTCAAGCGCGGCATGTCGCTGCCGCGCTTCGCCGACGTCACCGCGACCAATGCCGCGAGGATCCTCGGGCTCTATCCGAAGAAAGGCGTCATCGCCCCCGGCAGCGACGCCGACCTGGTGCTGATCGACCCGACGATTCGCAAGACGCTCACGAGAGACGACTTCCACGTGACGGACTACAGCCCCTGGGAAGGCTGGGCGGTGTCGGGGTGGCCGGTCATGACCTTGCTCCGCGGCAAGGTCATCGCGGAGCGCGGCCGCCTGCTCGGCAGCCCGAGCGACGGTCAATTGGTGTTCCGGCGGATCGACCCGGCCGTGCTCCACCGTCCGGCCTGCTAGCTTCCCGCGTCATGGCTGATCTCTCTGCGAGCCCCTCACCCCGACCCTCTCCCCAGAGGGGAGAGGGAGTTGCAGGTCATGTATCCGCTCCCCTCGCCTCCGGCTGCGGGTCGCCAGACTATGCGCACCAGTTCAATCCGGGGTTCCGGCTCGATCCGGCCAAGGTGGCGCTGGTGGTGGTGGACATGCAGTACGCGAGCGGCTCGCGCCACGAGGGCCTTGGCCGGCTCCTGAAGGACCAGGGGCGCGAGGCGCAGGGCACGGAGCGCTTCGACCGCATCGAGGCCGTGCTCGTGCCCACCATCGAGCGGCTGCTCGCCGCATTCCGCGAACGAAGCCTGCGGGTAATCTTCCTCACGGTGGGCTCGGAGCTGCCGGACTACAGCGACCTGCCGCCCCACATGCGGCCGATGGCGGAGGCGGTGGGCAATACGCGGGGCCGGCGGGAGCACGAGATCCTGGACGCGCTGGCGCCCCGGCCGCACGAGCCCGTGCTCAACAAGACCACGATGAGCGCGTTCCACTCCTCGGGCTTCGAGCGGCTCATCAGGGCCTGGGGCGTGGAGCAGCTCGTCTTCACCGGCGTGTCCACCAACTCGTGCGTGGAGGGCACCGCGCGGGACGCGGCCGACCGCGGCTTCCGCTGCCTGCTCGTGGAGGACGGCTGCGGCGCGGCCAGCCGGCAGCTCCACGAGGCCGCGTGCCAGAACTTCCAGCGGTTGCTCGGGCGGGTGGACTCGAGCGCCCGGGTGATCGCGGAGCTGGACGCCAGCCGCGTGCCCACTCGCTGAGCCGTCCCGCCCCACCCAGCGCCGGGACCGGAGGAGACGAGCGATGCCGGGCAAGCTGTTCGAGGAGCTCGAGCCGGGCCAGGTCTACAAGCATCAGCCGGGGCGCACCATCACCGAGTCGGACAACGTGTTCTTCAGTTGCCTCACCATGAACCCGCAGCCGCTGCACGTCGACTTCCACGCGGCCCAGAAGGCGGAGTTCGGCAAGCCGCTCGTCAACAGCCTGCTCACCCTGGGCATCGCGGTCGGGCTGAGCGTCGGCGAGACCACGCTCGGCACCACCGTGGGCAACCTGGGCTTCGAGAAGGTCGAGTTTCCCAAGCCGGTCTTCCACGGCGACACCATCTATTCCGAGACCGAGGTGGTGGAGAAGCGGGAGTCGAAGTCGCGGCCGCAGTGGGGTATCGTGATCTTCGAGCACCGGGCGCGCAACCAGCACGGC
Organism: Candidatus Acidiferrum sp.; assembly: GCA_035635775.1. Classification (GTDB taxonomy): domain Bacteria; phylum Methylomirabilota; class Methylomirabilia; order Rokubacteriales; family CSP1-6; genus CAMLFJ01. The sequence continues at coordinate 1,607 of DASQAL010000242.1, read as the reverse complement.
GACGTGGTGATGACCTGCCGGCGCGCCGCCATGATGCGGCGGCGGGGCGCCTGAGGGCGCGGGCCACGCATGCGACGGTCGCTCCACTTCGTGCCCGGCGGGAACGAGAAGATGATCGCCAAGGCGCTCACCCTGCCCGCCGACGGCCTGATCCTGGACCTGGAGGACGCGGTGACGCCTACGCTCAAGGCGGCCACCCGGCCCATCGTGCGGCGCTGGCTCGAGACGCTCGACTTCGGGGGGCGCGAGCGCTGGATTCGCATGAATCCCGTTTTCACCGACCACGCGGAGGCCGACCTGGCCGAGACCATCGCGGGGCGCCCGGACGGCTACGTGGTCCCGAAGCCGCGGCGGGCCGAAGACGTCCGCCGGGTCGCCGCCATGCTCGACGCGCTCGAGCAGCGCCATGGGGTGCCCTTCGGCTCCACGCGGCTGGTCCTAATCGCCACCGAGACGCCCGAGGGCCTGCTCAATATCAAGGAGATCGCGGGCGCGAGCCCCCGCGTCGCCGCCGTCTCCTGGGGCATCGAGGACCTCTCCGCGGCCATGGGGCTGCCCCGCACCCGCGACGACGAGGGCCGCTATCTCGACATCCCGCGCTACGCGCGCGTGATGTGCGCGGTGGCCGCGTCGGCCGCGGGCGTGGAGGCGGTCGACACGGTGTTCACCGACATCCCGGACCTGGCCGGGCTCCGCCGCGAGTGCCGGGAAGGCGTCGCCATGGGCTTCAGCGGCAAGATCTCCATCCACCCGAGCCAGATCGAGGTGATCAACGCGGAGTTCACGCCGTCCAAGGCGGACGCGGAAGAAGCGGTGGCCCTCATCGCCGCCTTCGAGGAGCAGGCGCGGCGGGGCGCCGGGGCCTTCGCCTGGAAGGGGCAGATGATGGACATGCCGCATCTCACCCGGGCCCGGAAGATCGCGGAGCGGGCCCGGCGCGCGGGAGTGCTCTGAGCCGCGCCCGGGTGGTGGCGCTCACCGCGCTGCTGCTCCTGTCGGCCCTCGCGGTGTTCGCCTTGCCGGTCGGGCGCCGGCCGCTCGCCAACCAGGACGAGGCCCGCTTCGCCCTGCTCGCCCGGGAAGCGGTCGAGTCTCACCACTGGCTGCTCCCCCGGGTGCGCGGGGTGATCTACCTGAACAAGCCGCCGCTCTACTTCTGGACCGTCGCGCTCCTCGCCAAGCCCTTCGGCGTCGTAAACGAGGTCACCGCGCCGCTCGCCTCCGTGCTCGCCGCCCTCGCCGCGCTCCTCGCGGTCATCGCGCTCGGCCGCCGGCTCTGGGGCGGGAGCGTCGGGCTCGCCGCCGCGCTCGTGCTCGCCACCGCGCCCTTCTTCTACTTCATGTCGCACCAGGTCTTCTCCGACATGATGATGACCGCGTGGCTCGCGTGGGCGCTGTACTTCCTGCTGACCGCGAGGCTGGCGCCCGCTCCCCTTCCGCGGCTGGTCGGCTTCTACCTCTGCGTCGCCGGGGCGCTCGCCACCAAGGGGCCGGCGGCCCTGATGGCGCTGGGGGCCGCGCTCGCGGTGGTGCTGGTCGAGGACGGCTGGCGGCGCGGCCTCCGGTGGCTGCGGCTGCCGGTCGGGATCGGCATCCTCGCGCTGGCG
>DASQAL010000241.1:0-8875 GCA_035635775.1 Candidatus Acidiferrum sp. | reverse complement strand
GATCGGCAGGGACGAGCTGAAGACCCTCGCCATCGGGATCAACGAGTTCTTCCACATGGCGGTGGTGGACTGGGGTCTGATCATGGCCGCCGGCGTCATGGTGACCATCCCCGCCCTCATCTTCTTCGTGGCGATCCAGCGGTACCTCATCGCGGGCTGGGGCGCTGGCGGCCTCAAAGGGTAGCCGGGCGCCGAGAAGGGCCCGTCTGCTTCGTTGGGGCCCTCGGTCGGGGCGCTCAACGTAGAGAGACTACGCCTCGCGCCCGACCTTCGGGCCCCGCCTCGCAGCTGGACCCTTCTCGGCGCCCGGCGGGGCTAGCCGCGATAATGCTCGTTGGGGCGCTTCATCTCGAAGATGTCGTGTACGTACGTGTACTGGTGCCCGGCAAGGCGGCCCACCGGCTTGAGCCGCGCGATGTCCACGCGCCCGGTGGCCGTGTCGTAGACGTCGTCGCGCACGTGGAAGTACACGATCTCGCCCAGCACGAGATTGTGCGGGCCGCGGCCCACCGGGATGATCTGCGAGACCCGGCACTCGAGGCTGATGGGGGCCTGGACCACGCGCGGTGAGCGCACCCGCACCCCGGGGGCGGCGGTGAGGCCGGTGAGCGCGAACTCGTCCACCTCGGGCGGGTACTCGCCCGAGCTCAGATTCATCTGCTCGGCGCGGTCGTCGTCCACGATGTTGACCACGAAGTCGCCGGTATGCTCGGCGTTCCGGACGGTGTCCTTGCGGTCTCGCGCCCGCGGGCCCGAGGAGAACGCGATGGTCGGGGGCTCCTGGCAGACGCCCATGAAGAAGCTGAAGGGGGCGAGGTTGTTCACGCCGTCCACGCCCACCGTGGAGACCCACGCGATCGGGCGCGGCACTACGCAGCCGATCAGCAGCTTGTAGGTGGACTCGGACTTCAGGGTCTGGGGATCGAGCTCCATGGCGAGTGTCTTCTCCCGGGACGAAGGTGGTTACTTGCCGCCGCTGATCTGCTCGATGGGCCGGCGCCCGGCGAGCCGCTCGCCGAGCTTGCGCCAGCCGCTCGCGGTGCGCAAGCGCCAGCGCTCGAGAAACAGGTACACGACGGGCGTCGTGTAGAGGGTGAGGAGCTGGCTCAGCAGCAGGCCGCCCACGATGCTGACGCCCAGCGGGCGGCGCAGCTCGGAGCCGGTGCCGGTGCCCAGGGCCAGGGGCAGGGCGCCCAGCAGGGCGGCCATCGTGGTCATCAGGATGGGCCGCAGCCGCCGCAGGCAGGCCTCGTGGATGGCCTCGCGGGGGGCGCGGCCCTCGCGCCGCTCGAGATCGAGCGCGACGTCGATGACCATGATCGCGTTCTTCTTGACGATACCGATGAGCAGGATGATGCCGATCACGGCGATGATCGACAGCTCCATCCCGCACGCGAGCAGGGCGAGCAGCGCGCCCACCCCGGCCGAGGGCAGGGTGGACAGGATGGTGAGCGGGTGGACGAAGCTCTCGTAGAGTATGCCCAGCACGAGGTAGACCGCGACGAGGGCGGCCAGGATCAGGAGCGGCTGGGTGGACAGCGAGGCCTGGAAGGCCTGGGCCGCGCCCGCGAACTTGCCGCGGATGCTCGCGGGCAGGGCGATGCGGCGCGCCGCGTCCTCCACCGCGGTAACCGCCTGGCCCAGCGCGAGGCCGGGGGCCAGGTTGAACGAGAGCGTCACGGACGGGAAGAGGCCCTGGTGGTTCACCTGGAGGGGGGCCGCGCTCGGCTCGAAGCGGGTGAGCGCGGTGAGGGGGACGGGTTCCCCGCGGTCCGATTGGATGTGGATATTGCGGAGGGCGTCGGGGCTCTGCCAGAACTCGGGCGCCACCTCCATCACCACCCGGTACTGGTTGAGCTGGGTGTAGATGGTGGACACCTGGCGCTGCCCGAAGGCGCTGTAGAGCGTCTCGTCGATGAGGCGCGTGCTCACCCCGAGCCGGGCCGCGGTGGCCCGATCGATGGTGAGCGGCACCTGCAGCCCCGCGTCCTGCTGGTCGCTCGAGACGTCGCGCAGCTCGGGGAGGCCGCGGAGGGTCTGGAGCATCCGCGGGGCCCATTCGCTCAGATCCTCCAGCCGGTCGGCCTGCAGCGTGTACTGGTACTGGGCGTTCCCGAGGCGGCCGCCCACGCGGATGTCCTGCACCGCCTGCAGGTAGAGGGTGGCCCCCGGCACCCGCGCGAGTTTGGGGCGGAGCCGCGTGATCACCTCGTCGGCGGTGGCGTCGCGGTCGCGGCGCGGCTTGAGCGCGATGAACATGCGCGCGGTGTTGACGGTGGTACCGCGGGCGCCGCCGCCGCCCGTGTAGGCGGTGACGGTGGCGATGGCAGGATCGGCCTGGACGATCGAGGCGAGCTGGGTCACCTTCCCGCGCATGGCCTGGAACGAGATGTCCTGGGAGGCCACGACTCCTCCGCTGAGCCGGCCGTTGTCCTGCTGGGGGAAGAAGCCCTTCGGGATCACCACGAAGAGGTACACGGTGAATGCGCAGGTGAGCGCGGCGATGGCAAGGACCGTGCCCGGATACGCCAGCGCCCAGCCAAGGCTCTTCTCGTAGCCCCCAACCACCCAGCCGAACGCGCGCTCGCCGCCGCGGTAGAACCGGCCGCGGGGGCGGCCTTCGGGCGAGCGCAGGAGGAGCGCGCACATCATCGGGGTGGCGGTGAGCGAGACCACGAGCGAGACGAGGACCGCGACGGAGAGCACCACCGCGAACTCGCGGAAGAGCCGGCCGATCAGTCCACCCATGAGCAGGATCGGGATGAAGACGGCCACCAGCGAGATGCTGATGGACACCACCGTGAAGCCGATCTCGCGCGCGCCGGTCACCGCGGCCTGAAGGGCGGGCATCCCGGCCTCGAGGTGGCGCATGACGTTCTCGACCACCACGATCGCGTCGTCCACCACGAAGCCGGTGGCCACCGTGAGGGCCATCAGCGAGAGGTTGTCGATGCTGTAGCCGATCAGGTACATGAAGGCGAAGGTGCCGATGAGCGACACCGGCACCACCACGCCGGGGATCGCGGTGGCGCGCCAGTCGCGCAGGAACAGGAACACCACGAGCACCACCAGGGCCACCGAGATCATCAGCGCGTGCTCGACGTCGGCCACCGAGGAGCGGATGGTCACCGTCTGGTCGAGGACCGGGGTGAGGGTGACGTCGGCGGGCAGGAGCGCGTGCAGCTCGGGCTGGGCCTCGCGGATGCGATCGACCGTCTCGATGATGTTGGCACCCGGCTGGCGGAAGATGATGATGAGCGCGGCCGGCTTTCCGTTGGCGAGGCCGATCGAGCGCAGATCCTCGACGGAGTCGCGCACCTCGCCCACGTCCTCCAGGCGGACCGCGGCCCCGTTGCGCCAGGCCACCAGCAGCGGGCGGTACTCCGCCGCGTAGCGGAGCTGGTCGCTGGTGCGGATCTCCCAGGCCCGCTCCGGCCCGTGGATCTGGCCCTTCGGCCGGTTGACGTTGGCGCTGGCGAGCACCGCGCGCACGTCCTCGAGCCCGATGCCGTAGCGCGCGAGCGCGTGGGGGTTCAGCTCCACCCGCACCGCGGGCAGCGAGCTGCCGCCCACGAAGACCTGCCCCACCCCGTCGATCTGGGCCAGTTTCTGCTGGAGGATCGTGGAGGCCATGTCGTAGAGCTTGCCCGGGGGCGCGGTGGCGGAGGTCAGCGCCAGGATCATGATGGGCGCGTCGGCCGGGTTGACCTTGCGGTAGGTGGGATTGCTCGGGAGGTTGGAGGGGAGCTGGCCGCTCGCCGCGTTGATCGCCGACTGCACGTCGCGGGCGGCGCCGTTGATGTCGCGCGAGAGGTCGAACTGCAGGGCCACGCTGGTCGAGCCCAGGAAGCTCGTGGAGGTCATCTCGCTGACCGCCGCGATGCGGGTGAACTGGCGCTCGAGCGGGGTGGCCACCGCCGAGGCCATGGTGAGCGGGCTCGCGCCGGGCAGGCCGGTGGAGACGTTGATGGTGGGGAAGTCCACCTGCGGCAGCGGCGCCACCGGCAGGAGCTGGAAGCCGATGGCGCCCGCCAGCACGAGCGCGATGGTCAGGAGCGTGGTGCCGACCGGCCTTCGGATGAACGGGCCGGAGAGGTTCACGAGCGCGGCGCCGCGGCGGCGAGGGGGCCCGCGGGGGCCGGACGGCGCCGGGTGGCGCGGGCGGCGAGCCGGTCGAAGGCGAGGTAGATCACCGGCGTGGTGTACAGCGTGAGGAGCTGGCTCATGATGAGCCCGCCCACGATCGCGATGCCGAGCGGTTGGCGGAGCTCGGAGCCGACGCCTTGACCCAAGGCGAGCGGGACGCCGGCCAGCAGCGCGGCCATGGTGGTCATCACGATCGGGCGGAAGCGCAGCAGGCAGGCCTGGTAGATCGCCTCGGGCGCGGGCTTGCCCTCGGCGCGCTGGGCGTCGAGCGCGAAGTCGATCATCATGATCGCGTTCTTCATCACGATGCCGATGAGCAGGATGATGCCGATCAGCGCGATCACGCTCAGGTCGAGGCGCGCCGCCATCAGGGCGAGCAGGGCGCCCACCCCCGCGGAGGGCAGGGTGGACAGGATGGTCACCGGGTGGATCCAGCTCTCGTAGAGCACGCCCAGGACGATGTAGACGGTGCACACCGCGGCCAGGATCAGCAGCGGCTCGTTCGCGAGCGAGGCCTGGAAGGCGCGCGCCGCGCCCTGGAAGCGCGTCTCGATGCCCGCGGGCATCTTGAGGTCGCGCCGGGCCCGGTCGATGACGTCCACCGCGGCGCCGAGCGACACGCCGGGCGCCAGGTTGAAGGAGACGGTCACCGCCGGGAACTGCCCCTGGTGGCTCACCAGGAGCGGGGTGGCCCGCTCCTCGATGGCGGTGAAGGTCGAGAGTGGCACCTGCCCGCCGGTGGCCGAGCGCAGGTAGATCTGCCGGAGCGCGTCCGGACCCTGGCGGAACTCGGGCTTGACCTCGAGCACGACGCGGTACTGGTTGAGCTGGGTGAAGATCGTGGAGATCTGGCGCTGGCCGAAGGCGTTGTAGAGCGCGTCGTCGATCATCTGGGGCGTGATCCCGAGGCGCGAGGCGGTGTTGCGGTCGATGCGGATGGAGGTCTCGAGCCCCTGGTCCTGCTGGTCGCTCGCCACGTCCCGCAGCTCGGGCAGGGCCCGGAGGCGCTCCACCAGGCGCGGGGCCCACGTGTTCAGCTCGTCCACGCTCGGGTTCTCCAGGCTGTACTGGTACTGGGTGCGGCTCACCCGGTCCTCCACCGTGAGGTCCTGCACCGGCTGGAGGTAGAGCATGATGCCGCTCACCTCGGCCAGGCGCGGGCGCAGGCGGTCGATGATCGCGCCCACCGAGGCCCGCCGCTCGTCGAGCGGTTTCAGCGCGATCAGCAGGCGCCCGCTGTTGAGCGTCACGTTGGTGCCGTCGATCCCGATGAACGAGGACAGCGTGTCCACCGCGGGATCGCGCAGGATGGCCTGCGCGAGCGCGCGCTGGCGCTGGGCCATGGCCGGGAAGGAGACGCTCTGGGGCGCCTCCGAGATGCCCAGGATCACCCCGGTGTCCTGGATGGGGAAGAGGCCCTTAGGCACCGCGACGTACAGGAGGAGGGTGAGCCCGAGCGTCGCCACCGCGACCAGCAGGGTCGCGGGCTGGTGCGCGAGCACCACGCGGAGCGTGCGCGCGTAGAGGCCGAGGATCCGGTTGAAGACGGCCTGGGAGGCGCGGGCTACGCGCCCGGGCTTCCGCTCCTCGTGCGACCGCAAGAGTTTCGCGCAGAGCATGGGCGTCAGCGTCAAGGACACCGCGGCCGAGACCAGGATCGCCGCGCTGAGCGTGATCGCGAACTCGCGGAAGAGGCGCCCCACGATGTCGCCCATGAAGAGGAGCGGGATCAGCACCGCGATGAGGGAGACGGTCAGCGAGACGATGGTGAAGGCGATCTGGGCCGAGCCCTTCAGCGCGGCCTCGAGGGGGGCGTCGCCCGCCTCGATGTAGCGGGCGATGTTCTCGATCATGACCACCGCGTCGTCCACCACGAAGCCGGTGGCGATGGTGAGCGCCATCAGGGAGAGGTTGTTCAGGCTGAAGTTCAGCGCATACATGACCGCGAATGTCCCGATGATGGAGACCGGCACCGCGATGGACGGGATGAAGGTGGCGGCGGGGCTGCCCAGGAACAGGAAGATCACCAGGACGACCAGGATCACCGCGAGCATCAGCTCGAGCTGCACGTCGCGCACCGAGGCCCGGATGGTGGTGGTGCGGTCGGTCAGGATCGCGACCTTCACCGAGCCGGGCAGGGTGGTCTGGAGCTGGGGCAGGAGCTGCTTGATGCGGTCCACCACCTGGATGAGGTTCGCGCCGGGCTGGCGCTGGATGTTGACGATCACCGCGGGCTCCACGCCCATCCACGCGGCCTGCCGCAGGTTCTCCGCGTCGTCCACCGTGTCGGCCACGTCGGAGAGGTGCACCGGCGCGCCGTTGCGGTAGGCCACCACGAGGGTCCGGTACTGGTCGCTCGACGTGAGCTGGTCGTTGGCCCCGATGGTGAAGGCCTGGCGGCTGCCGTCGAGACTGCCCTTGGCCTGGTTCACGTTGGCCGCGGACACCGCCGCCCGCACGTCGTCGAGCGTGAGCCCGTTGGCGGCGAGGCGCGCGGGATTGACCTGGACGCGGATCGCCGGCTTCTGGCCGCCGCTCAGGCTGACGAGGCCGACGCCGGGAAGCTGGGAGATCTTCGGCACGAGGCGGGTGTCGGCCAGGTCCTGCACGGTGGTGAGCGGCAGGGAGGCGGAGGTGAGGCCCAGGGTGAGGATCGGCGCATCGGCGGGATTGACCTTGCTGTAGATCGGCGGGTTGGGCAGGTCGCCGGGCAGGAACGACGTGGCCGCGTTGATCGCGGCCTGCACCTGCTGCTCCGCGACGTCCAGCGCCAGGTTGAGATCGAACTGGAGCGTGATGACCGACGCGGTGCTGGAGCTGGTGGACGTCATCTGCTTGAGCCCGGGCATCTGGCCGAACTGGCGCTCGAGCGGCGCGGTGACCGCGGAGGCCATCACGTCCGGGCTCGCCCCCGGATAGAACGTCTGCACCTGCATGGTCGGGTAGTCCACCTGGGGCAGGGCCGACACCGCGAGCAGGCGATAGGCGACGAGCCCGGCGAGGACGATGGCGATGGTGAGGAGCGAGGTGGCGACCGGCCGGAGGATGAAGACGCGCGACGGGTTCATGGGCCCGCGCGCGCGGCGGGCCGCTCGCGACTGGTGGGCTCCACGCGCGAGCGCTCCTGCACGCGGTCGGCCCCGTCGACGATGAGCGCGTCGCCCGCGGCCACGCCCTCGCGGACCGCGGTGACGCCGCCTTCACTGGGTCCGGGCGTCACTTTGCGCAGCTCGACCGTCTTGTCCGGCTTCACCACGTAGACGAAGAGGCCCTGGGCGCCGCGCTGGATCGCCTCGTTCGGCACCAGCACCGCGCCGCGGAGCGAGTCCACCAGGATGCGCGCGTTGACGAACTGGTTCGGGAACAGCGAGCCGTCGCCATTGACGAAGGACGCCTTGAGCTTGACGGTGCCGGTGCCCGCGTCGATCTGGTTGTCCACCGCCACCAGGATGCCGGTCGCCAGCTTGGTGCGGCCCTCGCGGTCGAAGGCGTCGACCGGGATGGGCCCGCCCGCGCGCTGGCGGGCGAGCACCGGCGGCAGGTTATCCTGGGGAATCGTGAAGACCACCGCGATCGGCTCCACCTGAGCGAGCACGACGAGCCCGCCCGCGTCGTTGGCGTGGATCATGTTGCCGGGATCCACGAGGCGGAGCCCGGCGCGGCCGGTGATGGGGGCATTGATCCGCGTGTAGGTGAGCTGGAGGCGAATGCTGTCGATCTGCCCCTGGTCGGCCTTGATGGACGCCGCGAGCTGGGCGACCGCGGAGGCCTGGGTGTCCATCTGCTGCTGCGGGATGAAGCCGCCCTTGACCAGGGTGCGGTAGCGCTCGAGATCCATGCGGGCGTTGGACAGCGCGGCCTCGTCCTTGGCGAGCTGGGCTTCCGCCTGGGTGAGCTGGGTCTCGAAGGGGCGGGGATCGATCTCGGCGAGGAGGTCGCCCGCCCGCACGATCTGGCCCTCCTGGAACAGCGTCCGCATGAGCTGGCCGTCCACGCGGCTGCGGACCGTGACGATGCTGAGGGGGGTGACCGAGCCGAGCCCGGTCAGGTAGACGCCGAGATCGCCGCTGCGGGCGGCGACGGTCACGACCGGGACCGGGCGGGGCCCGGCCGCGGGGGCCGCGGGCTGGACCCGCTTGGGCCGGGCGACCGCGTAGTATGCGCCGGCGACGAGGAGACCGACCAGGATGAGGCAGATCACCCAGAACCGCCGGGCCCTTCCCGCCATGCCGGACTCCTCCCTTCGTGGCTTTGCTTGTAGCATATTTCGACGGGCGCCCAGGGTGGATCATTCGCGTCGGGCCGCCCCGAGCGTGCGGGCCACGCGCTCCGGCGTGCCCAGGTCACACCAGGTCAGCGCCGGAATCTCCGCGACGGCCAGCGGGATCGTGGACGATGCGAGGACCGCGCGGGAGAAGTCTGCGGTGGGCGCGAAGAGGTAGGCCTGCCGGAGAGCCCACGCCTCGTACTGCGTGCCCGTGAACAGGTCGAGGTGGGTGAGGCGGTCGTGGAGCAGCGGCAGGCACGCGAGGCCCGCCTCGACGAGGGCGGTCACGGTCGCCGCGAAGACGAAGGTGTTCCACAGGGCGCCGCCGTCCTGCAGCCGGCGCGCGAGCTCCGCGGGCGGCTTCTCGTGGAACGCGCGGATGCGATGGACCGGGCCGCGGGCCATCCAGCCCACCGGCTCCCCGGGCTCGATCCAGCCGTAGTCGGGCTGAGGCTCGGTCGG
>DASQAL010000240.1:0-3586 GCA_035635775.1 Candidatus Acidiferrum sp. | reverse complement strand
TCCCGGGCCCCTGCCGGGCCTTGCCGTTATTTTATGCAATAATTTCACTCCTTTGCGGCGCCGTGCACTTGGAACGGCCCTGGAAAGCAAGAGGACCCCCAAGACCATGAGACTCCTGACCAAACTGCTCGTCTCGGTGGCTGTCCTGCTCCTGCTGGCCACGCCCGCTCCCACCCAGCAAGCGGCACCGCTCGCGTTCGGGGTGCTGAATCAGCAGAGCCCGGCGCTGACCGCGGAGCGCTGGAACCCGATCCTGGCCTACGTCAGCGCCACGAGCGGGGTGCCGCTCCAGCTCAAGATGGGTCGGACCGTGCAGGAGACCGACACCATGATGGGCCGCGGCGATTTCGACTTCGTGTTCACCAACCACAACTTCCAGTCCGACTTCGACGCCGTCCCGTTCAAGGTGCTCGCCCGCTGGGCGGGTGAGCCGATCCGGGCGGTCATCGCGGTGCCCGCCGACAGCCCCATCCGGCACTTGCACGAGCTCGATGGCAAGCGAGTGTCCTTCCCCTCTACCGATGCCTTCGCGGCCTACGCGGTGCCGGTGGTGGCGCTCAAGCGGGCGGGCGTTCGCGTCGAGGAAGTGTTCGGGGGTAACCAGGAGGGCACGCTCGCTCAGCTCAAGGCCAAGCGGGTGGAAGCCGCCGCGGTCAACTCGCGCTTCCTCGCCCAGTACGCGGAGCGCGAGCGCGTGCAGTTCCGCGAGATCTACGTGTCCGAAGGCTTTCCCGACCTGGCGGTGATCGCGCATCCCCGCGTGCCCGCCGCCACGGTGGAGCGCGTCCGTCGCGCCCTGCTCGGGATGAGCAGCGATCCCAACGCGGCTTCCGTCCTGACCACGGCCAAATCCAAGGGCTTCGAGCCCGCGGGCGACCGCGACTACGACGGCGTCCGCCGCGTGTATCGCCTCATCGGCCAGTGAAGTCCAGCCTCCGCACGCTTCTCCTCGGCGTCTCGAGCGTGGCGATCGTCGTCGTCACGCTGAGCGGCCTCGCGGTCAACCTGCGCGATCGGAGCAACGCGGCCCGGGTGCGGTTGAGCGAGCAGACGGAGCGGCTCGCCACCGCGGCGGCCCCGTTGCTGCTCGACTCGCTGGTGGTCGGCGACCTGGCGCGCGCGGAGCAGACGCTACGGAACCTGAACGCGGACTCGGTGTGGAGCCTCGTGACCCTCTACGAGAGCGACGGGAGCCGGCTCATCTTCGACGCCTCCCCGCAGAACCCCCGCCGCTCCGAGGCGCCCCGCTGGGTCAAGCACCTCGTGCCGGTGACGCTCGAGGAACACCGCGTGCCGATCACGGCGCCGCCGGTGGTCTACGGCGTGCTCGCGGTCACCCCCTCGGTGCAGAGCCTGGAGAGCGAGCTCTGGGCCGAGATCCGCACCATGATCGCGGTGACCGGCGTGCTGCTGGTGACCCTGCTCGGCCTCACCCACGTGATCCTGCTCCTCGGCCTCCGCCCGGTGCGCGCCCTCGCCGAGAGCGCGGCGCGGCTCGGGAGCGGCGACCTCACCGCCCGGATGCCGGAGACCAAGCTGAGCGAGATGGCCCCCACCGTGCGCGCCTTCAACTCGATGGCGGCCAGCCTCGAGCAGGCCCTGCACGAGGCCCGCACCCGCGAAGGCCGGCTGGAGAGCCTCGTCGAGATCAGCGGCGAGCTGTCCCGGATGCAGGAGCTCGACTCCCTCCTCGGCCGGATCGCCGACGCGTGCGGGCGGCTCGTCAATACCGACTGGGTAGGCTTCCGCCTGGTGGATGGCGACGAGCTGGTCGTCGCGGGCACGCTCGACGGCACGCGCATGCAGGTGAAGCCGCGGATCAAGATCGGCGAGAGCCTGGCCGGCCGCGTCGCGAGCACCGGGCGGGCCCTGCTGCTCCGGGACCCCGCCAACCATCCCGATCTGGACCCCGAGCACGCGGCCACGATGCGGCGCCTGGGCTACCGCGGGCTCCTCACGGTGCCGGCCAAGATCGGCGACCGCGTGGTCGGCGTGCTGAGCTTCCTCACCACCCGCGAGGAGGGGTTCTCGGCGGAGGACATGGCCATCGCCACCGCCTTCGCGTCCCACGCCGCGATCGCGCTCGAGAACAGCCGCCTGCTGCTCGAGTCCCGGCGCGCCTACGACGAGCTGGCCGAGACCCAGGGCCAGCTCGAGCAGGCCCAGAAGATGGACGCGGTCGGCCGGCTCGCAGGCGGGGTCGCGCACGACTTCAACAACCTGCTCACCGTCATCCTCGGGCGCACCGACATCCTGCTGCACCCGCTGAAGCCCGAGGACCCGATGCGGCGCGGCATCGAGCTGATCCAGCGCACCGCCGGCCGCGCCGCCGACCTCACGCGCCAGCTCCTCGCCTTCAGCCGCAAGCAGGTGCTCGAGCCCGTCGTCCTCGACCTGGGCGCGGTGACCACGGACATGAAGGACATGCTTGGGCGCCTGATCGGCGAGGACATCGCGCTCCTGACCAACCCGACGCCGGGGCTCGGCCGCGTGAAGGCCGACCGCGGCCAGATCGAGCAGGTGATCATGAACCTGGCGGTCAACGCGCGCGACGCCATGCCCCAGGGCGGCCGCCTCATCGTCGAGACCGCGAACATCGACCTCGACGACGAGTACGTGCGGCGGCACGTGGGGGCGCGGCCGGGGCCCCATGTCATGCTCGCGGTCTCCGATACCGGCACCGGCATCCCGCACGAGATCCAGTCCCAGATCTTTGAGCCGTTCTTCACGACCAAAGAGCAGGGGAAGGGCACCGGGCTGGGCCTCGCCACCGTGTACGGGATCGTCAAGCAGAGCGGCGGCTACATCGAGGTGGACAGCGAGCCGGGTCAGGGCACCACGTTCCGGGTCTACCTGCCGCGCCTCGACGCGGAGCCGGCGCCGGTGGACCGGAGCGCGCGGCCGGCCGCGGCCGCGGGGGGCACCGAGACCATCCTGCTCGTGGAGGACGAGGAGGGCGTGCGCGAGCTCGCGCGCGACATCCTCCGGGCCAGCGGCTACACGGTGCTCGAGGCGCGCAACGGCCCCGAGGCCCTCCTGCTCTGCGAGCGGCACCAGGGCCCGCTCGAAATGCTGCTCACCGACGTGGTCATGCCCCGCATGAGCGGCCGCGAGCTGGCCGAGCGCCTGGCCCCGCTGCGGCCCGACCTGAGCGTGCTCTACATGTCCGGCTACACCGACGACGCGGTCATCCGCCACGGCGTGCTGGGCGCGGGCACCGCGTTCCTGCAGAAGCCGTTCACGCCGGCCGCCCTCGTCCTGCGCGTCCGCGAGACGCTCGATCTCACGGCCGCGTCGCACCCCGCCTGAGCGCGTCCGAGTAAGCTCCGTTCGAGCGCTGGCTTCGCCGGCGCAACCCCTTATGGGGGAGGCTCGGAGGGGGCCGCCTTTCTTAGACTTCAGAAGGCGCCCCCTTCGATGAACCTAGAGCCCCCGCCCCACCGCCTCCGCCACCGGCCGGAGCTCGCGCATGAGCTGCGCGAACTTCGACGGCTTGAGCGACTGCGGCCCGTCCGAGAGCGCCTCCTCCGGCCGCGGGTGCACCTCGATGATGAGCCCGTCCGCCCCGCACGCCACCGCGGCCTTG
>DASQAL010000239.1:0-3621 GCA_035635775.1 Candidatus Acidiferrum sp. | reverse complement strand
AGGGTAAGTTGTTAGGCTAGGCGCCGCGGAGGCGCGGGTCGAGTGTGTCGCGGAGCGCGTCGCCGAGCAGGTTGGAGCCGAAGACGGCGAGGCTGATGGCCAGGCCCGGGAACATCACGAGCCAGGGCGCCTTCTGCGCGTACTCCGCCGCGGAGACCGAGAGCATCCGGCCCCAGGAGGGATACGGCTCGGGCACACCCAGACCCAGGAACGACAGCGCGGCCTCCACCAGGATGGCGCTGCCGAGCTGGGCGGTGCACAGCACGATGAACGGGCCGATGGTGTTGGGCAGGATGTGGCGGAAGGCGATGCGCAGGTGCCGGAGGCCGACCGCCCGCGCCGCCTCCACGTACTGCATCTCGCGGATCGACAGCACGCTCGCGCGGATGACGCGCGCGGCCCGCGGGATGATCGGGATCGAGATCGCGAGCACCACGTTCGGGATCGACGGCCCGAGCGCCGCCGACATCACCAGCGCCAGCACGAGCAGCGGCAGGCCCTGCAGGATGTCCATCACGCGCTGGGTGATGAGGTCCGTGTTGCCGCCGATGTAGCCGGACAGGAGCCCGATGAACCCGCCCAGCACCGAGCCCATGAGCGTGGAGGCGAGGCCCACGATGAGCGAGACCCGGGCCCCGTGGACGATGCGCGAGTAGATGTCGCGGCCGAGGTGATCGGAGCCCAGCCAGTGGGCGGCCCCCGGCCGGGCCAGGCTCTGTCCCGCGTCGGTCGCGATCGGATCGTGGGTCTGGAGCTGGTCGGCGAAGAGCGCGGTGAGCAGGATGATCACCATCAGGAAGCCGCCGATCGCGCCCAGCGGCTTCTTGCGGCAGAAGCGGGCGAGCACGGTCCACGCCCCCGGCCGGCGCAGGGCGATGCTCACCGGCGGCACCTCGACGCCGAGCGGCCTAGTGGCCATAGCGGACGCGCGGGTCGAGGAATCCGTAGAGCATGTCCACGACCAGGTTCGAGACGATGACCACGATGGCGATGAACATGACCAGGTTCTGCACGATCGGGTAGTCCCGCCAGAGGATCGCCTCCACCAGGAAGCGCGCGAGCCCGGGCAGGTTGAAGACGGTCTCGGTGACCACGAGCCCGCCGATGAGAAACGCGAACTCGATGCCGATGACGGTGACCACGGGCAGGATGGCGTTCTGCAGCGCGTGACGCCAGATCACGATGCTTCCGGACTGGCCCTTGGCCCGCGCGGTGCGGATGTAGTCCTCGCGCATCACCTCGAGCAGCGACGAGCGGGTGATGCGCATGATGAGCGCGGACGAGCGGTAGCCCACCGCGAGGGACGGCAGCGCGAACTGCACCGCGTGCAGCCAGAAGTTTTCGGACGGCGACACATAGGTCACGGGCGGGATCCAGCCGATCCACGCCACGAGCCCCAGGATGATGACCATGCCCAGCCAGAACGAGGGCATGCTGAGGCCGGCGAGGCTGAACACCCGCAGCGCGTAGTCGAGCGGGGTGTCCTGGCGGACCGCGCTGATCACCCCCAACGGCACCCCCAGCGCCACCGACACGATCAGCGACAGCACCGCCAGCTCGAGCGTCACCGGGATGAGCGGGCGGATGATCTCCCACGCGGGCAGATCGTAGCGGTACGACTTGCCGAGATCGCCGGTCAGGATCTGGCGCATCCACTCCAGGTATTGCACCCACACCGGCCGATCGAGCCCGAGCTCCTTCTCGATGGCCACCCGCTCGACCGGGTTCACGTACCCCCCGGTGGAGAAGAGGATGTCGACGATGTCGCCCGGGGCCAGGCGCAGCATGCCGAAGATCACGATCGACATGCCGAGCAAGGTCAGGAGACCGATGCCGACCCGCTGGGCGATGTAGGTCTTCACCGGGTCGTGGGGCCTACTTGTCCCGCCACACGTCGGCCATGCGGCCGAAGTTGTAGATGTTGTCGTGCGGCACCAGCCCCTTCACGTGCGGCCAGAACGTGAAGTAGTCGAGCTTCCAGTCGAGGATCGGGCGCGCCGCGTCCTCCTCGATCTTGCGCTGCAGCCCCGCGAGCAGCTGCAGCCGCTTCTGCGGGTTGAGCTCCTGGGACTGCTGCTCGACCAGCTTCATCACTTCCTCGCTGCAGTACTGGCTGTAGTTCCGGGGCGAGCCGCACGCGTAGTTCTCGTAGTAGTTGGCGTCCGGCTCGTCGACGCCGAGCCCGGTGAGGTTGGCCCCGATCTGGTAGTCGCCGCGGGTGGCCATCGCGTGCCACTGCGCGGTCTCCACCTGCTTGAGGGTGGCCTCGATGCCGACCTGCTTCAGCTCGTTGATGACGAAGGAGGCCATGTCCACGTATATCGCGATGGCGCGGGTGGCCATCTCCACGCGGAGCGGATTCTGCGGGGTGATGCCCGCCTCGCCGAGCAGCTTCCGGGCGCGCGCCTTCATGTCCTCGGGCTTGCCGTAGCCCGGCAGGGCCGCCAGATCCTTCTCGAGGAGTCCCCAGACGCCGTACGGCTTCGGCTGCATCGAGGCGCCCGGCACCGCGCCGCCCTGGTGCACGGCCTGGATGAGGGCCCGGCGGTCGATCGCGTAGCTGACCGCCTGCCGCACCTTGGGGTTGTCGAAGGGGGCCTTCTTCGTGTTCATGATGATGTTGTCGCTCACCGCCTGCGCGACCGGCGTGATCACGAGCTGCGGGACGGCCTTCTTGAGCTGCTCGGCCGCGGTCTTGCTGGTCTCACCCGGGAAGGAGACGTCGAGCTGCCCCGCCTGCAGCGCCGCGACACGGGTGCCGCGCTCCTTGATGATCACGTAGCGGAGGCTGTCGAGGTAGGGACGCCCCTTCATGAAGTAGTCCGGATTCTTCACGTAGTCCACGAACTCGCCCTTCCGCCACTCCTTCACCTTGAAGGGACCGGTGCCGATGCAGCCCGTGCGGTAGGTGGCGGGATTGACGTGGGCCGCGTAGATGGGCGTGTAGCCGGAGGCCAGCATGTTCAGCAGGCCCGGCTGCGGCCGCTTGAGCCGGAAGACCACCGTGTGGGGATCCGCCGCCTCGACCGCCTCGAGGTTCGCGTACCAGTCCTTGCGGGGATTGATCCGGAGCTTCGCGGTCGCGTCGGGGGCCTCGCGGAGCATGTCGAAGGTGACCTTCACGTCCTTCGACGTGAACGGCTGGCCGTCGTGCCACTTGACGTTCTTGCGCAGGAAGAACACGAGGTTGCGGTAGTTGTCCTGCCAGGACCACTTCTCGGCGAGCTCGCCGACGAGATTCTCGGGGGTCTCGGCGCGCTTGAGCTGGTCGAAGACCACCAGGTTGTTGAAGCACGGCATCGACGGGAACGACGTGGAGATCGTCGAGGACTCATGGACCGCGAAGCCCGGCGACAGGTCCTCCCGGAGCATGATGTTCAGATGCCCGCCGGACTTCGGCGGCTGCGCCGCCGCGGGTGTCACCCCCAGGCCGACGAGGGTCGCCAGAGCAAGGACCGGCGCCAAGAGCATGCAGCGGGAACGCGTCATTGGAGTTCCTCCCATCCGCGAGAACGCCGGGGCGGTCGCGAGTGAAGCCGGAGTCGGAAAGTATTGAAGAATATACGACAACGCTCCGATTCCGACAACTGCTCCCGCCCCGGCCCGCGGCGCGTTCCCGCA
>DASQAL010000238.1:0-19023 GCA_035635775.1 Candidatus Acidiferrum sp. | reverse complement strand
CGGCTGCTTGCACACCGCGTGGTAGAGCTCGCCGTCGTGGCTCGCGTAGACGCTGGCGAGCGGCGACTTGGCGATCTCGGCGGCCAGGACCGAGTCCGGATGGCGCCGGCTGATGCCGGTGCTACCCTTCGGACGGCCACGCTTCCGGCGGACCTCAGGGGGATGGGGGTCGGTGACGTGCTGCCTGGCTGCGCTCTCCCGGGGGCCGTGTACGCGATCTCGATTTCTCATGCAAGCGGTTAGAGCAAGACGCGTTCCACAGGTGACACTGGCGGTAACTTGCTGAAACTGCAGATTTCTATGGGTGTAATCGCGGGCGACGGCGCCCGTGGACCAACAAAATTCGGCGCTCCATGGCCGGAGGTTGTCATCTCTTCAACAGCCGGCGTCCCGGTCTGGGCCGCCAGGAGGCTTGTGATGCTCGGTGTCGTCGCCACGATCAAGGTGAAGCCGGGAATGGAGTCGCAGTTCGAGGCCGTGGCCAAAGAGCTGGTGGCCAAGGTCAACGCCAATGAGCCGGGCTGCCGGCTCTACGTGCTGCATCGGGGCGAGGCGCCCCAGACCTACGTGTTCATGGAGCGCTACGCGGACCAGGCGGCGGTGGAGGCCCACCGCGCCACCGACTATTTCAAAGCGCTGGGCCGGAAGATGGGCGAGTTCATGGAGGGCCGCCCGGAAGTTCTCCGCCTGAAGGAAGTCGAGTAGCGCTCAGCCGCCGGCCAGCTTCACGGTATAGCCGAGCGCGCGCAGCCTCGCGGCGAGGCGCTCCCGGTGGTCGCCCTGGATGAGGACCACGCCGTCCTTCAGGGTGCCGCCGGCGCCGCAGAGCCGCTTCATCTCGGAGAGGCGGGCCAGGAGCGCGGGCCCGCGCTCGGGCAGCCCGTGAATCACGGTCACGGTCTTGCCGTTGCGTCCTCCGCGATCGCGGAAGAGCCGGACGACGCCGTCGCGCGGAACGGGCGGAGCCACCGCCAGAATCTAGCAGAAGGGGAGGAGCCTCGTGAAGATCACCGACGTCACGCTCACGCTGTTCGCCTGGGAGAACATTCCCGCCACCGTCTACGGTCGGCACACCGGCAAGTTCGGCGGCCAGAGCCAGCTCGGCCTGCTCACCCTCCGCACCGACGAGGGCGCGGAGGGCCACGCCTTCCTGGGCTCGGCAAGCCGCGGGGCCCAGTACGATGCCGAGTCGCTGATGAGCGCGCTCAAGCCCCTCGTGATGGACCAGGATCCGCTGGACCGGGAGCGGCTCTACCAGGCCCTCCTCTCGCGCAGTCGCCAGACCACGTGGCGCGCAATCGGGGCGGTGGACGTGGCGCTGTGGGACCTCGCGGGGAAGCTGACCAACCTGCCAATCCACCGGCTGCTCGGCTCCTACCGGGAGCGCCTGCCCGCCTACGCGAGCTCCGCGGTGCTACCGTCCAAGCAGGCCTACGCGGAGGAGGCGGCGCGCTTCAAGGGCGACGGCTGGACCGCCTACAAGATCCACCCGCCCACCGAGCCCCGGCTCGACATCGAGATCTGCGAAGCGGTACGCGGGATGGTGGGCGACGCCTTCACCCTGATGCTCGACTCCACCTGGGCCTACGACTACCCGGCCGCGATCCGGGTGGGCCGCGCCATCGAGCGGCTCGGCTACTACTGGTACGAGGACCCGCTGCCCGACGACGACCTCTACAACTACGTCAAGCTCAAGCAGCAGCTCTCGATCCCGATCCTCGCCACCGAGTACGCCCCGGGCGGCTTCACCGCCTACGCGCCCTGGCTCGTCGCGCGCGCGACCGACTACCTGCGAGGAGACGTGGCGGTGAAGGGCGGCATCTCGGCGCTCGTGAAGACCGCGCACCTCGCCGAGGGCTTCCACATGAACTTCGAGATCCACCACGGGGGCAACTCGCTCAACAACGTGGCCAACCTCCACGTGGCGATGGCGATCCGGAACTGCGAGTTCTTCGAGGTGCTGCTGCCCGCGGAGGCCCAGAAGTACGGGCTCGTCGCCGACATCGAGGTGGACTCGCACGGCATGGTGCGCGCCCCCACCGCGCCCGGCCTGGGCGCCCAGATCGACTTCGCGCTGATCGAGCGGAAGAAGATCGCGACCCTCTCTTAGCCCGAGCGAACCGCGTGAGGCGGACGGGGCCTGTCGCCGCGGGCGGCTCCCGCGCGGCCGGCTCCGTCACCCACTCGCCGGACTCGCCGCTCTTCGAGCGGCGCACCGGACTCGGGGGGCCCACTCTGCTCGGCCGCGCGGGAGCCGCCCACGGCGCCACCCGTCCGGTCTCGGTCGAGCCCGTTCGTGAATAGTCCAGGCTAGTCGAGGCCGGCGACCACCGCGGTCAGGGCCGCGGCCGCGCGGTGGAGCGCGGCGGGCTCGAGCGTTTCGAGCGCGTCGGCGCTCGTGTGGTAGGTGTCGAACGGGGGCGGGCGGCGGATCAGGCTCCGCACGCTGGAGCGCACCGGGCTCAGCACGAGGCGGCGCAGCGCGTCCGCGTGGGCCGCCGGCACCATGGTGAAGCCGTAGGCGGGGATGCCCGCGGCCGCGAAGGCCCGGTGGTCGCTGCCGAAGACCGGGATGCGCCCGATCACATGATGGCCCGCTTCGCGGGCTAGCCCGATGGACTCGAGGGCCGCGGTCACGGATCCGAGGAACGGGGTGGGCTCGCCCGCGTCCCAGAGAGCCACCGTGTCGCCGATCCCGCACAGCTCGAGGCTCAGAACACCCGCGACGTCGCTGAGCGGCGTGTCTTCCACGTAGGCGCGCGCGCCCAGGTAATCGAGCTCCTCGGCCGCGGTGAAGAGCAGGCGCACCCGCCAGCCGCGCGGAATCCGGGCCGGCAGGCGCGGGATCAGGTGCAGCAGGATGCCGACGGCGGCCGCGTTGTCGTTGGCTCCCGGGCTGCCGGGGACCGCGTCGTGATGCGCGCACAGCACGAGGACGCGCGGGCCCTCGCCGAGCTCGACCGCGAAGGTGTCGCCGCGGCCCTCGGGGCGCGTGAAGCGGTGGCGCGAGAACGCGATGCCGCGGTACTGCAGGTAGCGGGGCAGGGCTGCCTCCCGCGCCGCGTTGCCGCGGCCGCAGAGCAGGCGGGCGAGCGCGGCGGGCGAGTCGTCGCCCACCAGCACCGTCTCGAGCGGCGCGGGCGGCGCGATGGGGCCGCCGGGGGGGCGGCGATTGAGCAGCCACCCCAGCGACCGCACCAGCAGTCGGGCCGCCGCGTGGGCGACCGTTCTCAGTTGAAGACGACCACGCCGCGGGCGACCTGGCCGGTCCGCAGCGCGGTGAAGCCCTCGTTGATCTCGTCTAGCTTGTAGGTGCGGCTGACCAGCTCGTCGATCTTGAGCCGGCCGTCGAGGTAGAGGTCCACCAGCTTCGGGAAGTCGGTGTTGGGGCGCACCGAGCCGTACATCGTGCCCTTGATCGTCTTCTCCTGGAGCGCCATGTTGTAGGGCGTGATCGGCGCCCGCACGTTGAGCGCGGCCATGCCCACGATCACTGCGGTGCCGCCCGGCCGAATCGCCTCCACGATCTGCAGCGTGGTGGCCTCGCCGCCGATGGCGTCGAAGGCGTAATCCACCCCGCGGCCGCCCGGGGTCAGCTCGCGCACGCGGTCCACCACGTTCTCGCTCTTGGCGTTGATGGTGTGGGTCGCGCCGAAGTCCTTGGCGTAGGTGAGCTTGCTGTCGAGCAGATCGGCGGCCACGATGATGCCGGCTCCGGCCAGCTTTGCGCCCTGCACGACGTTGAGTCCCACGCCGCCGCAGCCGATGACGAGCACCGAGGCGCCCGCCTCCACCTGAGCGCAGCGGGTGACCGCGCCGACCCCGGTGGGCACGCAGCAGCCCATGAGAGCCGCCTGCGGCCACGGCATCTCCTTTCGGATGGGCACCAGCATCTCGGCCGGGCACACCACCTGCTCGGAGAAGGTCCCGATGCGCGCCATCTGGTAGATCTCCTGCCCGTTGCGCTTGAGCCGGTAGGTGCCGTCGAGCATGCCCCAGCGCGGCGAGGCGTGCCCGTCGCAGAGGATGGAGCGGCCCATCGAGCAGTAGAGGCACCGGCCGCAGTGCGGACGGAACGAGAAGATGATGTGATCGCCGGGCTTGACATTGGTGACGCCCGGCCCCACCTCCTCGACCATGCCCGCCGCCTCGTGGCCCAGCACCATCGGCAGGGGCGGCGTCCAGTCCCCGTTCATGATGTGCCAGTCGCTGTGGCAGATGCCGGCGGCCTTGACCTTGACACGGGCCTCGCCGGCGCGCGGCCCTTCCTGGACGAGGTCGACCACTTCGAGCGGGGTATTGGCTTTGTAGAGGACGGCCGCTTTCAAGGGATTCTCCTCCTTCTCTCCTCTCCCCTCAGGGGAGAGAGCAGGGTGAGGGGTGGGGGTGGTGAGGGGCTAGGGAACGGCGGTGACTTCCACCTTCACCTCGGTCGCCACCGCGACCGTACGGTAAAGGGGTCAGCGGTCCCGCCACGTCTCGACCAGCGCCTGCGCGGTGACCTGGTCGACCCCGCGCAGCGCGAACTTCACGTGGATGGCCTGGAACCGGTTGGGCGCCGCGTCGCTGCGGATGCCCTCGATCACCACGTCCATGCTCCGGAGCGGCACCCCGGTGTCGTGGGCGTGCTTCTCGATGAGGGTCACGCCGCAGGAGGAGATGCCGGCCAGGAAGGCTTCGCCGTTGGTGATCGCCTCGTTGGGGCCGGACGGGGAGTCGAGCACGAAGTGCTGGTGCCGGGCGCTGTTCAGCGAGCGGCCGAGCACGCCGCTCGAGCCGGATCGCACCGTGTCGATCTTGACGCCGTCGGCCATGCTTCCTCCGGGTGGGACACCGCGCTGCGCGCCCCCACCGCGCTGCGCGCCTGATGATGCGGCGGGGCGGTGGCCCTGTCAAGCGAGGTATCATCAGGCCGCATGACGGGGGGCTTCATGACCGGGCTGCGCTGGTCGCACGTGTTCTTCCTCCTCTCCACCTGGGCGGTGGTGTCGATCGTGGCCCTGCTGGTGGTGGGGCTCGCGTGGACGATGCGGCTCAAGCCGCAGGCGCTCAAGGACGCGCGCGCCCAGCGTCAGGAGATCGTGCGCGTGCTCGCGCGGCTGACCGACGTCCAGGTGCGCGACAAGCTCGACGCCCTCGGGCCGCTCGCCGCCCACTTCGCCCGGAGCTGGGCCTCCCACGAGCCGCGCGCGCTCCAGCGCGAGATCGACACCATCCGGGCGATGCTGCAGATGCCGACGCTGTTCGTGGTGTCGCCCGACGGCCGGCCGCTCGCCTTCAGCCCGCTCACCGGGCCGGAGGGCGCCTCCAACCTCGAGCTGCGCTACGCGGACCGGCCGCTGCTGCAGGAGGCCATCCGGGTCCAGGGCCCCGCGGTTTCCGGCATCATCTTCGGCCGGGCCTCGCGCGATTTCATCGTGGGCGCCGCGGTGCCGATCAAGCTGGACGAGCAGATCGTGGCCTACCTGATCGGGAGCATCCGGCTGCAGGGGTCCATCGAGGCCATCGAGCAGGCCGGCGCCGGGGGCTGGCTGGTCATGATCGACGCGGGCAAGCAGGCGATCTACCTGGACCGGCAGAGCCGCCAGATCACCCAGGAGGACTGGAAGAACCATCCCTTCGTGGAGGAGCTGGCCCGCCGCCGGTCCGACGGCCTCGTCTCCATGGGCGAGGACGAATGGCTCCTCACCCAGGCGGTGATGCCCACGCTCAAGGTGGATCTGGTCTTCGCGGCCTCGGTGCACCAGATTCTCGAGAGCCAGCGCGCGGTGCTGCTGACCCTGGTGGCCACCCTCCTGGTCTCGGTGGCCATGAGCCTGGCCGTGAGCACGGTGACCGCCGTCCGCTTCGTCCGGGAGCAGCAGGCGGCCGCGCTCAAAACGCGCGTGGGGACAGGGGGTTAGGGCGCACCGAGGCGGCAGTTTCACGCCGGCCCGGCAGCGGTGTCTCATGGGTAGAGTGATGGCAGAGGACGCATTCGAGGCGGTGGTGGGGGCCCACCACGCGGAGATCCGGCGCTACCTGCTGCGGATCACGGCGCGCGGAAGCGACGCCGACGATCTCTCGCAGGAGACCTTCCTTCGCGCGTTCCGGGCGTACCGCGCCCTGCCGTCGGGCTCGAATGTGCGTGCATGGCTGTTCACGATCGCCACGAACCTCGGGCGCAACCACTTCCGGGCCCAGGGGCGGCGCCGCCGGGCCTACGCGGCGGCCGCGCTGGAGATGAGGCCGGACGCGCCGGATCGGGCCGACGGCCAGGTGCTGGCCGGCGAGACCCGAGAGCGGTTGGAGCATGTGATCACCGGGCTGCCCGCGAAGCAGCGGCTGGCCTTCATCATGAGGAAAATGCACGAGCTCGAATATTCGGAGATCGGAGCGAGCCTCTCCTGCTCGGAGGAGAGCGCCCGCGCCCACGTCTTCCAGGCTCTCCGCAAGGTGCGGCGGGGTCTCGACGGCCATCTCCCGATCGGAATGGAGTCCCGCTCATGAGCCCTCAGCATCCCGTGTGCCGCGCCATCGAGCCGGACCTCCTGAGCGTCGCCTCCGGTGAGGCGGGCGCCGCCGCCGCCGGGCGCGTGGAAGTCCACGTGGCCGGCTGCCGCCTCTGCCGGGAGGAGCTCGGGCACTACCGCGCCCTCGAGGGCATGATGGGCACGCTGCGGCGCGCGCCGCTCCCCGACGACGACGCGACGCTGGCGCGCGCGCAGCTCGCCTCCCGCCTCGCGGATCTGCGCTCGCGCATGGTGGGCTTCGGGATCTTCCCGTCGCCGCTGGGCCGCATCCTCATCGGCCGCTCCGAGCAGGGCGTGGCCCTGGTGCAGTACCTGCCCGCGAGCGGCTCGCTGCCCGCTCACGTGCAGCGGCTCCTGGGCGAGGACGCGGTCGAGGACCGCGCGGCGACCGAGGGGTTGCGGGCGGAGCTGGTGGAGTATCTCGAGGGCCGGCGCGCGCGGCTCGACTGGCCGCTCGACCTGCGCCGGATGCGGAGCGACTTCCAGCGCCGCGTGCTCGAGGCGACCGCCGCGCTGCCCTACGGCGCGGTCACCTCCTACGCGGGCATCGCCGCGCGCATCGGCGCGCCCTCGGCGGTGCGCCCGGTCGCGCAGGCGCTGCGCTGGAACCCGCTCCCGATCGTCATTCCCTGCCACCGGGTCATCGGCACCTCGGGGGCGCTCACCGGCTACGCGGGCCGGCGCGTGGAGCTCAAGCAGCGCCTGCTCGCGGTCGAGGGCGTGAAGACGGTCGCGGCGGCGCGGCACGACTTCAAGGTGGACCGCGACGCGATGTACACCATGGTCACCGGCGACCGCGAGTACTGCGTGCCGACCTGCGGCTCGCTCCCGTCCCAGTCGATGTCCACGCTCACGCTGTTCGGCACGCGCGAGGGCGCCGAGGCCGCCGGCTTCGCGCCCTGCACCAGCTGCCGGCCCGATCTGCATCCGCTGCCCGCCTGACCACGGCCGGGCCCCGGCCGGCACCCCGTCTTTCACACCACGTTGCCACCGGTGTCTCACCATTAGATGGAGGTGGCCATGGAAGACATCGTCCAGATCAGGATCGTGTTCGTGGTGGGGTTGCTCGTGATGGCCGGGGTGCTGGCGCTGCTCGCGTTCGCGACCGTGCGGCTCGGGGATTGGCTCCGGGTGCGGGCCGGGCGCACGCGACCGTGCATGGCCGCGCGGCACCCCGGGAAGGATATTCCAATGAGGGGGACGCGATGAGCATCCAGTGGGGCATCGTGACCGTGGCCGCGTTGCTACCGTTCGCGGCGGTGGTAGGTCTGCTGTGGCTGGCGCGGGTGATCCACGAGAAGCGCGAGGCGCGCGTCGCCCGCCAGATCATGCTCACCGACGCCATCCATCGCGAGCTGGGCGCGGCGGCGGCACCCGAGGTGCGGCGGAGCTGGACGCGGGGCTGGATCGTGTCGGTGCGGCTGCCGCTCCACCGCGAGGGCACCGTGAGCGCCATCACCCGGATCACCCACGATCTCTTCCGCCGGCTCGACCGCCAGGACCCGCCGCGGCTCCGTCTCGTGTTGATCCCACAGGAGCTCCGGCCGTGGGACCGAGTCAAGATGACGGGATCACGTCGGGCGGCCGACCGGCTCAGCCGGGCGGCCTAGGAGAGGAGAGCGATCATGGACTTCAATACCTACGCGGCCGAGAAGATGGTGGAGGTGCGCCTCGCCGATCTGCGCGCGGCCGGCGCCCGGGCGGCCCTCCTCGCATCGGCCCGGGTCGGGCCGCGCGGGGTGGGCCCCGCCGTCGGGGGAGCCCTCATCCGGCTCGGGCGCTGGCTGGCCCAGGGGGAGGTCGTCGCGGCGCCGAATGCAGGGGTGCGAGTCGCCCGCTGAAATAGTATGCTTGCCCCCAGGCCGGGGAGGGCCGGGGCCATGGCGGCGAAGACTTTCGATCGGCGGGAGCAGGATCTCGGGAACATCTTGCTGCTGGAGCACGTGAACGTGCGGGTGCCGGACCAGCAGGCGGCCACGCTGTTCTACATCGCGGGGCTCGGGCTGACGCGCGATCCCTACCTGATGGTGAGCGTGGACAATATGTGGGCCAACGCGGGGCAGACTCAGTTCCACTTGCCCACCGGCAAGCCAAACGTGCTGCAGGGCCACGTGGAGCTGGTGGTGCCGGATCTCGACGCGCTGATGCGGCGGCTGGCCGCGGTGCGCGAGCCGCTCGCGGGCACCCAGTTCGCGCACGAGATGCGCGACAAGCACGTGGCGGTGACGTGCCCGTGGGGCAACCAGTTCCGTTGCGTGGGCCCCGCCCCCGAGTACGGCGACATGACGCTCGGCATCTCGCGGGTGGACGTGCCGGTGGCGCGCGGCACCGCCGCGGGCATCGCGGCCTTCTACAAGACGGCCCTGCGGTCCACCGCCAGCGTGAGCCAGGACGACGCGGGCGCGGCCGCCCGCATCGGTGTCGGCAACCGGCAGGAGATGGTGTTCCGGGAGACCGACGGCCCGATCGCCCCGTACGACGGCCATCACGTCGCCGTCTACATCTCCGACTTCTCGGGCCCGCACGCGTGGCTGGTGGAGCACGGGCTCCTGACCGAGGAGAGCAATCCCTATCAGTACCGCTTCCAGGTCATCGCCGACCCGGAGAGCGGCCGGCGTCTCTCGGAGATCGAGCACGAAGTCCGCTGTGCGACCCACCCCATGTACATGCGCCCGCTGGTGAACCGCAACGCGGCCCAGCGCCAGGCCACCTACGTGCGGGGACGGGACGCGTTCGTGCCCGGGCTGCTCTAGCGCCGGTCGCCGGCGCCGAGGAGGATTCGCATGCTCGCTGACCGATACGTCAAGGGTGTGCTCACCGTGATTGCCCTGGCCCTCGTGGCCATCGCCGCCCACCTCTGGCAGGGGCAGCTCCGTCCGGCCGCGGTGGACGCCCAGACGGCCGCCAAGTACGAGGTCGGCATCCCGAAGGCGTGGGGGAAGCTGGTGGGCTTTTCCAATAACAACCTCCTGCTCGAGGGCAGCGACGGCCTGCTCCGCATCGTCGATGTGGAGGGCAAGGAGCCGGAATATCCCAAGGTGAAGGTGCAGGTGCGCTGGAAGTAGGCCGACCGCGCGCGGCCCTCGCGCTGGCCGCTCTCACGATCCTGGTGGGGGTGGCCGCCGCCCACGCGGCGTTCGAGGATGGCCGCCGCGCCTGGGACCGCGCCGACTACGCGAGTGCCTACCGCGAGTGGCGCCCCCTCGCTGACGGCGGGGACGCGGCCGCGCAGTTCCTCGTGGGCTTCATGCACGAGCGCGGGCAGGGAGTCCCGCCGGACCCCGCCGAAGCCGTCGCCTGGTACCGCCGCGCCGCCCTCCAGGGCGACGTGCACGCCCAGTTCCGCCTGGGCTTCCTCCACGCGTACGGCCGCGGGGTGGACCGTGACGACGTGCAGGCCGCCGACTGGTACGGCCGCGCCGCCGCGCAGGGCAATCGCGCGGCCCAGGCCGCGCTCGATGAGCTGCGCGCGGAGGGCCGGCTGGACGGGCCGGGGGGCTCGCGCGAGGCGCTCCTGCTGCGCGGAGCGGCCGACCGCGGAGGCGCCGCCGCCCAGTACCAGTTGGCATTGCGCTACGCCACCGGCGAAGGCGTGCCCCAGGACGCCGAGCAGGCCGCCCACTGGTACCGGCAGGCGGCCGAGCAGGGGCTCGCGCCCGCGCAGTACCAGATCGGGCTGCGCTACGCCAACGGCGACGGCGTCACCAAGGACTACGCGGAGGCGGTGAAGTGGTACCGGCGGGCCGCCGAGCAGGGCGTGGCCTTCGCCCAGTTCAACCTGGCCGTGCGCTACGCCAATGGCCAGGGCGTCGAGCGCGACCCCGTACAGGCCTACCAGTGGTTCAGCGTCGCGGCCCAGAGCCTTCTCGGCAAGGAGGCGGACACCGCGCGCCAGGCGCGGGACTCGATCAAGGCCCAGCTCACTCCCGAGCAGCTCGCGCGCGGCGAGGAGATGGTGAGGAGCTGGCGGGCGAAGCCGGAAGCGCCCGGCGCGCCGTCCGCTACGCCTCGAAGGTGATGTCCTGGGCGCCCTCCCAGCAGAGGAGCCGTCCCACGTCCGGCAGCTGCGCGCGGCCCTCCTCGATCGTGAGGAAGTGATTGCCGGCCAGCGGGCCGTGCCGGCTTGCGAAGCGCGCGGGGCCGTAGGGGAAAAGGATCTCGGTCTCGCTGGCCCCGGCGGGATAGAAGAGCAGCGCGCCCGGCGCGGGCTCGCTCGTCGCGTTCTCCGCGCCCACCCCCAGGTCGAGGTCGCCCAGCGGGATCCAGCCCGCCTCGCCGCTCCAGCGCGCCTGGATGATCCGCTGTCGGTAGGGCAGGAGGCGGCGGAAGGCGGCGCAGGTGCGCGGCGCCGCGGCCTCCTCCCAGCGCGCGGTGAAGGTCAGCGGCCCCACCCGGATGCGGAGCGAGCCCATCAGAACTGCAAGCGCACCCCGCCGTGGACCTGGAACGGCATCCCGATGGAGACGACCCCCTCGCTGGTGCGCCCGGTGCTGTAGGTCGTGTCGAGCAGGTTCTCGATGCCGACGAAGACCTCGGCCCAGCGGGCGAGGCGGCGCGAGAGGAAGAGATCCACCAGCGCGTAGCTGCCGAGCGGCAGCGTGTTGAGGTCGTCCTCGAACTGGCGGCCCACGAAGCGCACGGTGGCCGCCGCGGTGAAGAGCGCCGGATTGTCGTAGCGCACGGTGACGGAGGCGCCGTGTCGCGGTACCTGGGCCAGGCGCTTGCCCTCGAGCGCCACCTGCTGCGGGGCGTCCAGCACCGTGGTGTCGGTGAAGATGTACCCGGCGATGATCCGCCAGTCGCGGGCCGGGCGCAGCTCGAGCTCCGTCTCCACCCCGCGGATGCGCGCGCGGTCGAGATTCTGCCGCTGCCGGCAGGTGGTCCCCACCGGGCAGTCGGGCAGGGGGGTGGTGAGGGTCACGTTGGCGATCAGGTCCTCCACCTCGTTCCAGAAGGCGGTGGCGCGGCCGGTGAACGGCCCCCACCGCTGCTCCACGCCCACCTCGCCCCCGGTGAGCCGCTCCGGCTTGAGGTGCTCGTTGGCCACGGTCACGTCGTTGCGCACGCGGAAGACACGGTAGAGCTCGTTGATGGTCGGCACCCGGAAGCCCTGGTAGGCGGAGGCGCGCACGTCGGTGGTGGGCGTGGCGTGCACCACCGCGGCGAGGCGCGGGCTGACGCCGATCCGGTCGATGTCCGAGTAGGTCTGGCGGGCGGGGATGCCGGCGGGAGGCGGTGTGTCGCGCCGGAAGCCGTCGTAGGCGCGCCAGTAGTCCCCGCGGATGCCCGCGACCAGCTCGAGCATGGGGATGGGCCGGTAGACGTCCTGCACGAAGAGCCCGTAGATCTGCTGCTCGCCGCCCGCCACCCGCGTGCGGGCGAAGGCGCCCGCCACGTAGACCCGCTCGTCGGTCTCCCCGTCGATCCACCGGAAGTCGGCGCCCGAGAGGAGGCGGTGCGCCCCGAAGGCGCGGCTCCACGACAGCGCGGCGCCCACCGACGTGCTCGGCACCCGCTGGTCGAGGGCGAGGGTCTCCGAGTTCCGGTCGGCGGCCTGGGTGCTGAAGGTGCTGCGGAAGGCCTGGAAGTCGGCGAAGACGGAGCCGGTCCACTCGCTGCCGTCCCCGGTGCGCGCGCGCACCCCGGTCGCGAACGAGCCCGCGTCGGTATTGTTGATCTGCAGCCGGGTGCCGTTGTCGCGGCTCTCCTCGTAGTAGGTGCCGCGCACGAACACCGAGAGATCCGGCGAGAGGACAAAATCCGCGCGCCCGTTGAAGGTGACATGCTCGGAGCCCGCGTCCACGTCGATGGCGCCCCGGCGCGAGGCGCTCACCACCTTGTAGCCGTCGGTCGAGAAGTAGGTGCCCTCGAGGCTCAGGCGCAAAGGGCCGACGGCCTCGGTCAGCAGCAGGTCGGCGTGCCCGGTGTCGCTGGTGCCGTAGCTGCCCTCGAAGAAGGCGGCGCGCTCGGTGGGCCGCCGCGTGATGATGTTGATCACGCCGCTGAGGGCGTAGTTGCCCCACACGCTCGCGCCGCCCCCGCGCACCACCTCCACCTGCTCCACGCTCTGCAGGGGGACGCGGTCCCAGTACACCCAGCCCCCGAACGGATCGTTGATGGGAATGCCGTCGAGCAGCACGAGGGCGCGGCTCGCCCCGCTGGGGCCGATGCCGCGCAGCGAGACGCCCTGGGTGGTGGGGTGCCCAACGAGGCTCGAGGAGCGGCGGAACAGACTGAAGCCCGGCACCTGCCGCAGGAGGTCGTCGAGGCTCTGGGCCGCGGTCTGGCTGATGTCCTCGCGGGTGAGCACGCTGACGCTGGCCGGCGCCTCCCCGAGCCGCTGCTCGGTGCGGGTGGCGGTGACCACCACCGGCTCGAGGCGCTCGGCGTCCTGCGCGCGCGCGGGAGCGGCCACGACCAGCAGGAGCAGCGCGACGAAGCCCCGGCGCATCATCGTCGGGGGATGCTACCGGGCGCCTCGCCGGGTGTCAAACGTGTAGTATCCGGCACTGGACCATGAACCGGATCTGGCAGGCGCACTGGCCGCCCGGCCTCGACGAGGCGCGGATCCGGCTCCCCGGCGAGCCGCTCACCGCTTTCCTGAAGGGCCACGCGGCGCGCACCCCGCGCAAGCCGGCCATCGTCTTCTACGGGCGCCCGATCTCGTTCGCCGAGCTCGACGACGCGAGCGATCGCTTCGCGGGCTGGCTCCGCGGCCGCGGCATCGGGCCGGGCGACCGGGTCGCCCTCTATCTCGAGAACTGCCCCCAGTTCGCCATCGCCCACTTCGGCGCCCTCAAGGCGGGGGCCATCACGGTCCCGCTCAACGCCATGCACAAGGCCATCGAGCTCCAGCACGAGCTGGAGGACTCGGGCGCCCGGGTGCTCGTGGCCGCCCACGCGGGCCGCGAGATCGTGGAATCGGTCCGCGGGCACACGCCGCTCGAAGTGGTGGCGCTGACTTCGTATCGCGACTACCTGCCCGAGCGGCCGAGCCTGCCGCTGCCCCCGTCCTTGCTCGAGGAGGAGGCCGGCTCGGTGGGGGGACGCGCGGCGGGCGTCGAGCTGTTCTCCGCGATCGTGGCGGCGCCGGCCCG
Source organism: Candidatus Acidiferrum sp. (assembly GCA_035635775.1). Taxonomy (GTDB): domain Bacteria; phylum Methylomirabilota; class Methylomirabilia; order Rokubacteriales; family CSP1-6; genus CAMLFJ01. Next base: position 5,414 of record DASQAL010000238.1, on the reverse strand, counting down.
GCTGCAGTCGCCGGAGCCGCGCGCCCAGCACGACACCGCGCTGATCCAGTACACCTCGGGCACGACGGGCGCGCCGAAGGGGGCCGAGCTGACCCACGGCAATATCACCGCGAACTGCGAGCTGATGCGGGCCTTCTTCGGCTTCACCCCGGCGGACGTGATGCTGGGGGTGGTCCCGTGGTTTCACATCACCGGGATGGAAGTGCAGCTCAACATGATGGCCTACACGGGCGCGACCCTGGTGGCGCTGCACCGCTTCGACGTGGAGACCGCGCTGCGGGCCATCCAGCAGCAGCGCTGCACGATCACCACGTTGATCGCCACCGTCAACGTGGCGATCGTGAACCACCCGAAGACGCCGGAGTACGACCTGGGCTCGCTGCGACTCTGCACGTCGGGCGGCGCGCCGGTGCCGCCCGAGATCGCGCGGCGCTGGGAGGCCATCACCGGCCACCCGCTCGTCGAGGGCTACGGGCTCACCGAGACCACCGCGCCCAGCCATTCCAACCCGCCGCACCGGCCCCGTTACGGCACGGTCGGGGTGCCGCTGCCGTTCACCGGCGTGCGCATCGTGAGCCTCGAGGATGGCGTGACCGAGCTGCCCCCGGGCGAGTCCGGCGAGATCACCGTCCGCGGCCCCATGGTCACCAAGGGCTACTGGCGGCGGCCCGACGCGACCGCGGAGGCGATCCAGGACGGCTGGCTCCGCACCGGCGACATCGGCCGCGTGGACGAGGAGGGCTACTTCACGATCGAGGAGCGCAAGAAGGACATGATCAAGGCCTCGGGCTACAGCGTGTTCCCCGCCGAGGTGGAGGCGATCATGTACCGGCACCCCGCGGTGGCGGAGGTCGGCGTGGTGGGGGTGCCCGACGCCTATCGCGGCGAGGACGTGCTCGCCTTCGTGGTCCGGCGCCCGGAGGCGGCCGCCACCGAGCGCGAGATCGTCGAGTGGTGCCGCGCCCAGATGGCGGTCTACAAGGCGCCGCGCGCGGTGCGCTTCGTGCCCACCCTGCCGAAGACCGCCTCCGGCAAGCTCCTCAAGCGCGCCCTGCGCGAGCAGGCCCGCGATGGCGCCGGCTGAGCCCTCAGCGGCGGCGGCGCGCCTTCCGGGCCGGGGCGCTCGCGCGCGCCTTGCGCCGCGGCGCGCCCGCCTTCTTCTCGGGCAGGACCGCGGTCGCCTCGATCTCGATGAGCAGCTCCGGGCGGACGAACTGCGAGATCTCGATCAGGGTGCTCGCGGGCCGGCTCTTGCCGAAGTACTCCTTGCGCACCGTGTTGACGGCCTCCCGATGCGCGACGTTCTTGAGGAACACGGTCACCTTGCAGACGTCGGCGAAGGTGGCGCCCGCGGCGGCCAGGCAGCGCTTGATGTTCTCGTGGGCTTGGCGGGTCTGGGCCACGATGTCGCTGCCGCCCACCGTGCGTCCCTGGTCGTCGCTGGCCACGCAGCCGGAGACGAAGACGAGCCGTCCGGCGCGGACCACGTGGACGAAGTGGCTGATGGGCTCCGGCATGCCCGGCACCCAGATCTCTTCCCTATGAGCTGCGGGCCGATGAGCGGCTGTGGGCATCGTGGTCTCCTCGCGTGCTGGGGGTGGAAGTGCCCGGCGATTATTCTCCGAGCGGGCCCGGTGGTCAAGCCGTGTCCACGAACGCGTCGTTGCGTGACACGGGCCGTCAGCTGCGCGCGCGCGGCCCGCCGCCAACCCGGGAATTTCCCAATGGATTCCCCAGCCCCGCGCGTGGTCCGACTCTTGCTCATTCCGGACGGCATGATCAACCGACTCGCGACCGCTCTGCTCACCGCGCTCTCCCTGCTCCTGCTTGCCGCCACGTCGCTCCCCGCGCAGACGCTCGACCCCGCCTCCGCGGAAGCCCTCGCCGCGACCCTCCGGATGCTCGCGGACCCGGCGGCGCGGGGGCAGATCCTCGCCACCGACCCGACCGCCGCCGCCGTCGACCGGCAGGTCCAGGGGATGGCGGGCTCCTCGCAGCTCGCCCAGGAGGTCTACGGCCTCGCCGCCGAGGTCTTCGCGGACCTGGCGCGGAGCACGGGCGGCGATCCGCGGCAATTGAGCGCGGCGCTCGACCGCGCCAAGTCCGACCCGGCCGGCTTCGCCGCGCTGCTCCGGCCCGAGACGCTCGACCGCCTGCGGGCCCTGGCCACCCGGATCTCGGACGCGCAGCGCTGAGCCATGGACGACATCAATCTGCTGAAGGGCCGGATGGCGGAGGCGCTGGTCGAGGGGATCTTCAAGCGCGCGCAGTACATGGTGGCGCGGGTGGCCCGGGAGACGCAGGTCTCTGCGCTCATGCGCACGGGCCAGAGCGTGCCCGACTTCGTGGTCTGGAAGGCGCTGGACGAGCCGAGCCTGGGGCACCGCTCGTATCTGCTGCTCGCCATCGAGGTGACGTACTGCGCCAACCTCGATGACCACCTCCGCCGCGAGACGCCCGCGCGCTCGCCCGAGGTGGCGCTGCAGTGGCCGGAGCTCTACGAGATCCTGGTGACGGATCGGCCCGAGGTCGGCCGCTCGTGCTTCCAGGCCGTCCACGTCTCGATCCTGCCGCCGGCCGCGCCGCCCAGCTCGCTCGATCTCCACCTGGTGCCGGGTCTGGACATCTACCCGCGCACCGTGGAGGAGTACGAGGGGTTGGTCCGGGAAGTGTTCCCGATCATTGGATCGCGGAATGGGGGATCACGGAAGGGGGGGTCACGGAGCGGGGACTGGGCGCGCAAGCTCGCGGGACGGGCGCCCGCGCGGCGCGACGCCCGCAGCGACGCGCGCAGCGACGCGCGAATCCACGGGCGAGTCCATCACCGGCCCCGGCCGGCCGGCGATCACGGCTACCGGCCGTCGGCGGCCCACGAGCAGCGGCAGGGCGCGAGCGAGTAGCGCAGCCCGGACGTCTCGGTCACGCTCGTCGCCTGCCACCCGGCCAGCAGCGAGTAGTCGACCCGGAAGTAGTGGTCGGCGGCCTCCATCCCCACGCTCTGGCCGTTGATCACGTAGCGCGCGCGGCAGGTCATGCCGCCCAGCAGGCTCGGGCCGCAGGTCAGGGTGGTCACTCGCACCGCAGTCCGCGCGGCCAGGATCTCGCGATCGGCGGTCTTCAGCACTCGCGCCATCCGCCGCACCTGCTTGCCCCGGACGTGGGCCTCGATCACCGCGCGCGCGCCGTCGAGCGTCGCGCAGGAGCGGGCGAAGCGGAGCGCGTGATAGCCCACCACCGAGACCACCGTGGCGAGCACCACGATCAGCGCACCGCGGAGGAGCGCGGAGCGTGAGAGCCGGCGGGATTGCGCGGGCTTTCTAGCCAAGCAGCGCCTCCTGGAGCGCAAGCCCGGTGGAGGGATCGCGCAGGGATTGGGATTCGCGGGTGAAGGGGATCCAGGTCAGGCGCGCGCCCGCGAACGCGGGCTCGGCCTCCGCGGCCGCCTTCACCTCGCGGGGGATCCGCCGCCGGCCCGCCGCCGCGAAGCGTGCCAGCAGGACGGCGTCCTCGGCGTCGTAGAAGCACCCGTGCCCCGCGGGGCGCTCTCCGGTCCACGGCCGATACGCGGGGGGCTTGGCGGTCAGCCGCGCGGCCAGGTCGTGCAGCGCCTTGAGCCGGCGGTAGCGGAAGGCCGGTGCCCAGGCGCGCGGCGCCTCGGCCGCGCCCGCGGGCTCGAGCTGCCAGAACGGCAGGTAGAGCGCGCCGGCCGCCGGGCCGGGATTCGCCGCGTCGGGCCGCATGTCGGCGATCTCGTGCGGCATGTCGGTGAGGTCGACGCCGTGGATCTGCCAGGCCCGGTGACAGGAGCCGCAGACGAAGATCACGTCGTCGGGCTGCACGGGCAGGGCCCAGCCGCAATTGGGGCAGACCAGGGGGCGGAGCCCCACCGTCCGCGGCTCGTCGATCGCGGGCAGGGCGAGGGCCTCGTACAGAGACAGCGGCGCGCGCGGCTGGACGACGCTCTCGGCCACCCCGTCCACGACGGTCAGCCAGCGCTCCCCGTCCTGCGCGAGCTCGACCACCCAGAAGGGGAAATAGATCACGCTCAGGATGCGCCCGAGGACCTGCCGGTAGATCACGTGCTCGAAGCCGCGGGCGGCCAGCCCCTGCGCCATCGCGCGCTCCGGAGCAAGCTGCACCGCGACGATGGTGCCGAGCGCGGCCAGGGCGGAGCGCTCGAACAGCGACACGCGGAGCGCCTGGGCGCGCACGCCGAGCGAGGGCACGCCGAGGGCCGCCAGGTTCGCAGCCGGGAAGGTCTTCTCCACGTAGCGGTCGAGGAACTGCACCTGCCCATCGGGGGCGGCCCGCGTCGGGGTGGGGCGCATGGCGGTGAGCACGGCCACGTCGAGCGGGCGCTCCGGCTTCCGCGGCGCGCCCAGGAGATCGCGCACCACGTCGCCGGCCTTGCGGCCGAGCAGGACGTCGGCACCCCAGCTCAGCACCGAGCCGAGCGGGATGTCGATCTCGGGCCGGTCGGACTCGCGGCCCCCGCCCAGGCTCTCGCCGACGCCGGGGAAGGCCGGGCTCTCCGGCTCGGGCTTGGGCGGCACGTCCTGCCACTGGAAGTCGTGGCCGGTCAGCCGGTAGAAGGGCACGAAGAAGAGCCGGGCGCCCGCCACGCGCGCCTGGAGCCGGGCGGTGCGCGCCACGGCTCCCGCGACCTCGGCCTTGACCTTTGGCGCGACCCAGTAACTCAGGACCTGCTTGCGGCCGGTGACGAGCAGGTCGGAGCCGCAGCTCGGACAGCGGATGGCATTGACGCCCTCGGAGAAATCGAGAGGGCCGCTGCAGGTGGGACACTCGGTCGAGACGACGACCTGGCTCATGGAGACGTCGTCGGAGAGGGCCCGCGGCGCGGCGCGCCGGCGCTAGGCGCCGGGCACCGCCTGGCCGCAGGCCGAGCAGAAGCGCGCGCCGGCCGGCACCTCGGCCTGGCAGCGCGCGCAGCGCGTGGTCGTCGCGAACTGGCGCCCGCAGCGCGGGCAGAAGCGGCTGTCCGCCGCGACCGCCGCCTGGCAGCCCGGGCACGTGACCGCGGCCACCGAAGCACCCGCCAGATCGGTGCCGAGGCTCTTGGCGAGCATGCCCGGCATCATCATGCCGAGCCCCGCGCCGACGCCCACGCCCACGCCGGCGGCGGCGCCGCCGTCCACCCCCGCCCCGTGCCCCTGTGCGGCGTCGCCCATGGCCTTCGCCGCCTTGAACTTGAGGAAGCGGTCGAGATCACCGACCGCGCCCATGCTCGAGCGCTCGTCGATCATCCGCTCCACGTCCTCGGGCGGCGTGATCCGGTTGATGTAGAAGTCCACCATCTCGGTCCCGTACTTCCGGAACTCCTCGGCCAGGCGGGTCTTGACCGCCACCGCCATCTCGTCGTACTGCCGCGGCAGCTCGAGCAGGCTCTGCACGGT
>DASQAL010000237.1:0-5579 GCA_035635775.1 Candidatus Acidiferrum sp. | reverse complement strand
CGACGTGATCGACGACGCCGAGAACGTGCGCCAGGCGGCCTGGATGAACGGCACGCCGGCGGTCATCCTGAACATCCAGCGTCAGCCCGGCGCCAACGTGATCGCGGTCGTGGACCGGATCCAGCGGCTGCTGCCGCAGCTACGGGCCTCCTTGCCGGCGACGGTCGACGTGGCGGTGCTCACCGACCGCACCGTGACGATCCGAGGCTCGGTGGAAGATGTCCAGTTCGAGCTGATGCTGTCGGTGGCACTGGTCATCCTGGTCATCTTCCTCTTCCTACGTACGGTTCCGGCCACCCTCATCCCGGCGGTCGCGGTCCCCCTCTCGCTCGTGGGGACCTTCGGCGCGATGGTGCTCCTGGGCTTCAGCCTGAACAACCTGTCACTGATGGCGCTGACCATCGCCACCGGCTTCGTGGTGGACGACGCCATCGTCATGATCGAGAACATCGCGCGCTACATCGAGGCGGGCGATCCGCCGCTCCAGGCCGCGCTCAAGGGAGCCGAGCAGATCGGCTTCACGATCATGTCCCTCACCGTCTCGCTGATCGCGGTGCTCATCCCGTTCCTGTTCATGGCCGACGTGGTGGGCCGCCTCTTCCGCGAGTTCGCGGTCACCCTCGGTATCACGATCCTGATCTCCGCGGTGGTGTCGCTGACCCTCACGCCCATGATGTGCGCCCGGCTGCTCCGCCACACGCCCCCCGAGCGGCAGGGCCGGCTCTACCGGTGGTCCGAGCGCGCCTTCGACCGGATCATCGCGGCCTACGGCACGAGCCTGCGCTGGGTGCTCGGCCACCAGCCGGCGACCCTCGCGGTGGCGGTCGTCACCCTCGGGCTCACCGTGATGCTCTACGTGGTGGTGCCGAAGGGGTTCTTCCCGGTGCAGGACACCGGGACGATCCAGGGCATCTCGGAAGCGTCGCAGACGATCTCGTTCCCGGCGATGGCCGCGCGGCAGCAGGCCCTGGCCGGGGTGATCCTGAAGGATCCGGCGGTCGAGAGCCTGTCGTCGTTCATCGGGGTGGACGGCACCAACGTCACCGTCAACAGCGGGCGGATCCTCATCAACCTGAAGCCGCTCGCCCGGCGCGGGGTGAGCGCGAGCGAGGTCATCCGCCGCCTCCAGCCCGCGCTGGCCGGGGTCGACGGCATCCAGCTCTTCATGCAGCCGGTGCAGGATCTCACCGTCGAGGATCGGGTGAGCCGCACGCAGTACCAGTACAGCCTCGAGGATCCGGACGGGAGCGAGCTCAACCTCTGGGCCCCGCGGCTGGTGGACGCGCTGCGCGCGCGGCGGGAGCTGGCCGACGTCAGCAGCGACCAGCAGGATCAGGGGCTAGGCACCAGGCTCGTGGTGGACCGCAGCACCGCGTCGCGGCTCGGCGTCAGCCCCCAGGCGATCGACAACACGCTCTACGACGCCTTCGGCCAGCGCCAGGTGTCCACGATGTTCACCCAGCTCAACCAGTACCGCGTCGTGCTCGAGGTCAAGCCCGAGTTCCGGCAGAGCGCGGCGGCCTTGCGGGACATCTACGTCACCGGCGCCAGCGGCGGGCAGCCGGTGGCGGTGCCGCTCGATACGATGGTCCGCGCGTATCCGACCACCGCCCCACTGGTGGTCTCGCGCCAGGGGCAGTTCCCGGCGGTGACGCTGTCGTTCAATCTGGCCCCCGGGGTGGCGCTCGGCGATGCGGTCGTGGCGGTGGAGGCGACGACCCGCCGGCTCGGGCTGCCCGCGAGTATCCAGGGCAGCTTCCAGGGCACGGCCCGGGCGTTCCAGGCGGCGCTGGCCAACGAGCCGCTGCTCATCGCCGCCGCGCTGGTGGCCGTCTACATCGTGCTGGGCGTGCTCTACGAGAGCTACATCCACCCGCTCACCATTCTGTCCACGCTGCCGTCGGCGGGGGTGGGGGCGATCCTCGCGCTGCTGGTCTGCCGGGAGGAGCTGAGCGTCATCGCGCTGATCGGCATCATTTTGTTGATCGGCATCGTGAAGAAGAACGCGATCATGATGATCGACTTCGCGCTGGAGGCGGAGCGCCGGCAGGGCCAGCGCCCCGGTGACGCCATCTACCAGGCCTGCCTGTTGCGATTCCGCCCGATCATGATGACCACGATGGCGGCCCTGCTGGCCGCGCTGCCGCTCGCCCTGGGCAGAGGCGTGGGCTCGGAGCTGCGCCGGCCCCTCGGCATCGCCATCGTGGGCGGGCTCATCGTGAGCCAGTTGCTCACGCTCTACACCACGCCGGTGATCTATCTCGCCTTCGACCGGCTCGCGCGACGATTCCGGCGGGATCCGGCTGAGTCGGCATGAACGTCTCCGCGCCTTTCATCAAGCGGCCGGTGGCCACCACGCTGCTGACGATCGGCCTCGCCCTGAGCGGGATCCTGGCCTGGGGTGTGCTCCCGGTCGCGCCGCTGCCCCAGGTGGATTTCCCCACGATCCAGGTTACCGCGACGCTGCCGGGTGCTCAGCCGGACACGATGGCGACGTCGGTGGCCGCGCCGCTCGAGCGCCAGTTCGGTCGCATCGCGGGTCTCACCGAGATGACGTCCACCAGCTATCTCGGCTCGACGAGCATCGCGCTCCAGTTCGACTTGTCCCGCAACATCGACGGCGCCGCCCGCGACGTGCAGGCTGCGATCAACGCGGCCCGCGGCTACCTGCCGCCCACGCTCCCCAACAATCCGAGCTACCGCAAGGTCAATCCGGCCGACGCGCCGATCATGATCGTGGCCCTGACCTCCGACACGCTCGGCCGCGGGCAGATGTACGACGCGGCCTCCAGCATCCTGCAGCAGAAGCTTTCCCAGCTTCCGGGGGTGGGCCAGGTGATCGTGGGCGGCAGCTCGCTCCCGGGGGTGCGGGTGGAGATGAACCCCACCGCGCTCAACCAGTACGGCATCGCGCTCGAGACCGTCCGGAGCGCCCTTGCCGCCACCACCCAGAACCGGCCCAAGGGCCAGCTCGGCGACGGGACGCGGGCTTCAGAGATCGCGTCCAACGATCAGCTCCTCAAGGCCGCCGAATACGCCCCCGTGATCATCGCCTACCGATCGGGGCGGCCGGTGCGGCTCAGCGACGTGGCCCAGGTCGTGGACTCGGTCGAGGACGTGCGGACGACTGGACTGGCGAACGGGCGGCCCGCCGTGATGCTGGTGATCTTCCGCCAGCCGGGGGCCAACATCATCGACACGGTGGACGGGGTGCGCGGCCTGCTCCCGGAGCTTCAGGCCGCGATCCCGGGGGCCATCACCATGTCGGTGGTGATGGACCAGACCCAGACCATCCGCGCCTCGCTGCACGACGTCGAGCTGACGCTGGTGATATCGGTGCTCCTGGTGACGTTGGTCGTGTTCGCGTTCCTGCGGAGCCTCCGTGCCACCCTGATTCCCGCGGTGGCGGTGCCGGTCTCGCTGGTGGCGACCTTCGGGGTGATGTACGTGCTCGGCTACAGCCTGGACAACCTGTCGCTCATGGCGCTGACCATCGCGACCGGATTCGTGGTGGACGACGCCATCGTCGTCCTGGAGAACGTGGCGCGGCATCGGGCGGCCGGTCTCTCGCCCCTCGAGGCCGCGCTCCGGGGGGCCCGGGAGATCGGCTTCACGGTGCTGGCCATCAGCCTCTCGCTGGTGGCGGTGTTCACGCCCATCCTCCTGATGGGCGGCCTGGTGGGCCGCCTCTTCCGGGAGTTCGCGGTGACGCTCTCCGCGGCGATCGCGATCTCGCTGCTGGTGTCGCTCACCACCACCCCGATGATGTGCGCCACGCTCCTCGCCCGGGAGACGGACGAGCAACACGGCCGGCTCTACCGGGCGAGCGAGGGAGCCTTCGAGTGGATGCGCCGCCGCTACGAGGCGAGCCTCGCGTGGGTGCTGCGGCATCCCCGCGGCGTGCTCGCCGTGACCCTCCTGACCGTGGCGCTGAACGGCTACCTGTTCTGGGTGGTGCCCAAGGGATTCTTTCCCCAACAGGACACCGGGCGGCTGCAGGGCGCCATCCAGGCCGCCCAGGACATCTCGTTCCAGGCGATGCAGGCCAAGCTGACCGAGATCGTGGACATCGTCGGGCACGACCCGGGGGTGGCGAACGTGGTGGGCTTCACGGGCGGCCAGGGCAACGGGCCGAGCACCGCCACCAACACCGCGCGCCTGTTCGTCATGCTGAAGCCGCTCGCGGAGCGGAAGGTCAGTGCCGACCAGGTGATCACCCGCCTGCGCGGGCGTGTGGCCGTGGTGCCGGGAGCGCCCGCCTTCTTCCAGGCGGTACAGGACGTCCGCGCGGGCGGCCGCACGGGGAACGCGCAGTACCAGTACACGCTCCAGGGGGACGACGTCCGGGAGCTCGACGCGTGGGGACCGCGGGTCGCGGAACGCCTCCGCGCGCTGCCGCACCTCGTCGATCTGAGCAGTGATCAACAAGATGGGGGGCGGCAGTCGTCGCTGGTGATCGACCGGGCCACCGCGTCGCGTCTCGGCATCACCCCGCAGCTCATCGACGACACGCTCTACGACGCCTTCGGCCAGCGGCAGGTCGCGATCATGTACAGCCCGCTCAACCAGTATCACGTGGTGATGGAGGTCGAGCCGCGCTTCTGGCAGCGCCCCGAGACCCTGCAGGACATCTATCTGCCGTCCTCCACCGGCGGCATGGTGCCGCTCAGCGCGTTCAGCCGGTACGAGCCGACCCGGACCGCCCTCGCGGTGAACCACCAGGCGCAGTTCCCGGCGGTGACGCTCACCTTCAACCTGGCGCCGGGCGTCGCGCTGGGAGACGCGGTGACCGCGATCGAGGCCGCGGTGCGCCCGCTCGGGCTGCCCGCCGGCATCCAGGGCAGCTTCCAGGGCACCGCGCAGATCTTCCAGGCCTCGCTGGCCAGCGAGCCCATGCTGATCGCGGCCGCGCTCCTCGCGGTGTACGTCGTCCTCGGGGTGCTCTACGAGAGCTACATCCACCCGCTCACCATCCTGTCCACGCTGCCGTCGGCCGGGGTGGGCGCGCTGCTGGCTCTGCTGGCCTGCCGCACCGACCTGACCGTCATCGCCCTGATCGGCATCCTGCTCCTGGTCGGCATCGTGAAGAAGAACGCGATCCTGATGATCGACTTCGCCCTGGAGGCGGAGCGCGGCGAGGGCAAGAGCCCGGCGGAGGCGATCTACCAGGCGTGCGTGCTGCGCTTCCGGCCGATCATGATGACGACGATGGCCGCGCTCCTGGGCGCGCTGCCGCTGGCCCTCGGGCGTGGCATCGGGTCGGAGCTGCGCCGGCCGCTCGGGATCGCCATCGTGGGCGGGCTGATCGTGAGCCAGGCGCTCACGCTCTACACCACGCCGGTCGTGTACCTCTACCTCGACCGCGTTCGGCTGTGGTGGGCGCGGGGGCGCGCCGGACATGGGCGGCCGCTCGCGCCCGCCGCGGCCCCGGATGCGCTGGAGCCGTGAGGCGCCGGACGGTCCGTGGGCGTCTCGGCGGCCCGCTCGCGCTCGCCGCCGCGCTGCTCGCGCTCGCGAGCGCCTGCACGGTGGGGCCCGACTACGTGAGGCCGTCGATGATCAGCCCCGACGCCTACAAG
>DASQAL010000236.1:0-8887 GCA_035635775.1 Candidatus Acidiferrum sp. | reverse complement strand
TGGCGCGCTCCGAGCGCTTGAAGCCGAAGGCACGCCGCAGCTCCTCGGCCTCGCCTCCGGTGAAGCCGGCGGTGGCCATCGCCATGCGCAGCAGCTGCTCCTGGAAGAGCGGCACCCCGAGCGTGCGGCGCAGGATCGGCTCGAGATCGGGATGGGGCACCGTGATCTCCTCGCGCCCCGCCCGGCGGCGCAGGTAGGGATGGACCATGTCGCCCACGATGGGGCCGGGGCGGATGATGGCCACCTGCACCACCAGGTCGTAGAAGCACGTGGGCCGCAGGCGCGGCAGCGTGGCCATCTGGGCGCGGCTCTCCACCTGGAAGACGCCGATGGTGTCGGCCTGCTGGAGCATGCGGTAGACGGTGGGGTCCTGGGGCAGATGGGCCAGGTCGACCGCGCCGCCGCGGACCCGGATCATCTCGAGCGCGTCCTGGAGCAGCGACATCATCCCGAGCCCGAGCAGGTCCACCTTCACGATGCCGAGCGCGGCGCAGTCGTCCTTGTCCCACTGCACCACGCTCCGTCCGGGCATGGTGGCCGGCTCGAGCGGGACGACGCCGTCGAGCCGGCCCTGGGCGATCACCATGCCCCCCGAGTGCTGGCCCAGGTGACGCGGCAGGTCCTGGATCGCGCTCCAGAGCCGGGCGAAGTGCTGGACGCGCGGCTCGGCCGGATCGCAGCCGGCCTCGCCGAGATGAGCGAGCAGGCTGTCCCCCGGCTCGTTGTACTCCCAGTTGCTCACGAGCTGGGAGAGGCGCTCGATCACGTCGGCGGGCAGGTCCAGCACCTTGCCGACCTCGCGGGCCGCGCTGCGCCCCCGGTAGGTGATCACGTTGGCGGTCATGGCCGCGCCCAGCCGCCCGTAGCGATCGTAGACGTACTGGATCACCTGCTCGCGGCGGTCCCCGCTCGGCAGGTCGAGGTCGATGTCGGGCCACTCCCCGCGCTCCTCGGAGAGGAAGCGCTCGAAGAGCAGCTCCATGCCCACCGGATCCACCGCGGTGAGGCCGAGCGCGTAGCACACCGCGCTGTTGGCCGCGGAGCCGCGCCCCTGCACCAGCACGTCGTGGGCACGGCAGTACTGGACGAGGTCCCAGACGATGAGGAAATACCCCGCCAGGTCGAGGCGGCCGATCAGGGCCAGCTCGTGCTCGATCTGCCGCCGTGCCTTCTCGGCGAGGGCACCTCCGCCGTAGCGGTCGCGGGCCCCCGCGTGGGCCAGCGCGCGCAGGAAGCCGAGCGGCGTCTCGCCGCGGGGCAACGGGTAATCGGGGAACCGGTACCCCAGGTCCTTCAAGGTGAAGCCGAGACGCAGCGCCAGCTCGCCGGTATTGGCCACCGCCTCGGGACAGTCCGCGAAGAGCCGCTCCATCACCCGGCCGCTCTTCATGAAGTGCTCGCTGTTGCGCGCGAGCAGCCGGCCCGCGGCCTCGAGGGTAATGTGCTCGCGGATGCACGTGAGCACGTCGAGCAGCGGGCGGTCCCCGCGCGCGATGAGCCGGGGCTCGTTGGTGGCGAGCGGGGCCAGGCGCAGCCGCGCGGCCTCGCCGCGCAGCCACTCGTTGCGCGCCTCCTCCGGGCGGCTCAGGTGGCGCTGCAGCTCGGCGAAGACGTCGAAGCGGCCGTAGATGCCGACGAGCCGCTCGAGGCACTCGCGGCCGGCGGGCGCGCCCGCGCGCGCGAGCGCGGCCGCCACCGGGCCGCGGCCCCCGCCGGTCAAGCAGACGAGGCCGCCCGCGAACTCGGCCAGCTCCTCGAAGGTGGCGGCGCCCTCCCCCTTCGGCGCGCGCATCTTCATACGGGTCAGCAGGCGGCAGAGGTTCTGGTACCCCTCGCGATCTTCCACCAGCAGCGGCAGCCGGCTGCCGTCGGCCAGCGTGATCTCGGCGCCCACCAGCGCCGAGAGGCCGAGCCGGTTGCAGGCGCGATAGAGCCGGGGCGCGCCGTAGACACCGTTCGCGTCCAGCAGCGCGATGGCGGACTGCTCGAGCCGCGCCGCGCGCTCGGCCAGCGCTTCGGGCAGCGCGGCCGCCTCGAGAAAGCTGAAGGCACTCCGGGCATGCAGCTCGACGAACATATTGGCTCTCCCTCTCCCCTCAGGGCAGGGTGAGGGGTTCGGAGTCGAGGGGTCGGTTAGTCGTAGATACCTTCGAGGCGCCAGGCGGAGCCGTCATGCGCCAGGCGGCACAGCGTGCCGTCGGCCAGCTCCACGTCCCATTCGTCCTGCAGCCACGGGCGTGGGCTCCACCATTCGCCCGAGACGCGCCACGGCCCCACCCCGGCGACGATGCGCCCCGTGAGGCGGCTCGAGCGCACCGCCACCGGTCGGCCGGAGGCCAGCGTCACCGACGCGGGCGCGGGTGGGCGGAGGCGGCGCAGGGCGAGAGCGGAGGCCTCGCCCCTCACCTGCACACCCCTCGTCTTCTCACCCCTCACCCTGCCCTCTCCCCTGAGGGGAGAGAGTTCTTGTGAGGGGTGAGGGTGGTAGGTGGCGAGGGCGATGGCGTCGGGGCGGTGGGTGTCGAGCAGCGCGGGGGCGCCGATGGCGTCGGCACCCACCAGCGCCACCAGGCGATTCAAGGTGGCGGTGAGCAGGCGCGGAGCCGGGCGCGATCGATCGGTGAGCGACTCCTGCGCCGGCGCGACCCGCACCGGGCGGGCGCGAAACGTGAGGGCCAGGACCACGCCGCGCGGCGGGCGCGCCTCGAGCGCCAGCCGGAGCAATCCTCCGACCGACTCGGCATCGGTCATGGGTGTGGCCGGGGTGAGCGCGCCCTCGTGGACGCGGCCGTCGCCGAGACGACAGCTCCACTCGAAGCCGTCGGCCGCGAGCCCGGCCGCGCCGAGCCGCGCGCAGACGCGGGCGGCCAGCTCGCGTAGGCGCTCCCCCACCGCCTCGAGCGTCTCGAGCCCCCACTCGCACTCCGTGGACTCCTCGAAGAGCGGCTCCGCCCGCCACGACACGAGTGGGCGCGGATCTTCCCCGCGGGCCAGGCGCTGGAGCCGGACGCCGTCGCCGCCGAGTCGCTCGAACAGCCCCGCGGTGGGCAGCGCGGCCAGCTCGCCGAGCGTGCGGAGCCCCCATCGCGACAGGCGCGTGGCCGTCTCCTCCGGCAGGTCGAGCAGCGACAGCGGCGCCGGGGCCAGATAGGCGGCATCGCCACCGGGCGCGACGATCATCACCCCCGGACCCAGGCGCGCGGCGGCGAGCGCGGCGATGCGGCTCTCCGCGATGCCCACGCGGATCTCCACTCCCACCGCCGCGGCGGCGTCGCGGAGCCGCGCGGCCAGGCGCGGCTCGTCGCCGAAAAGTCCTTCGAGCCCGGACGCGTCGAGATAGACACGGCCGGCGCCGGCGTCTTCCACGCGGGGGGAATGCGCGAGCGCTACCCGCAGCAGCGCGGGCCGCGCCGGTTCGTTCCCCGCGGGTTCATTCATGGTGATCAGGCAGGCGATGCGGGTCATAGCGTCCAGTCGAGCGTCCAGCGGCCCCCCTCACCTGTTAGCCCCTCACCTTTTAGCCCCTCACCCTGCCCTCTCCCCGGAGGGGAGAGAGTGTGAGTGTGGGAGGGGCGGGAGCGGAAGATGGAGACCTCGGAGCGGAGGCCGGCGAGCCGGGTGAGCGGGCGCAACCCCATCCAGCGCGGCGCCAGCCGCCGGGTGGCCAGGACCAGCGACGCGGGGCTGCCCTCACGATGACGGGCGCTCCGAGTGATCAGGATGGTGTCGCCGCCCTCCACCGCGCGCTGCAGCCTCATATGGGCCGAGGCGGGCATGGGCCCGAGCTCGTCCAGGTCCAGCACGACCAGGGCGAATCCGGGGCAGCGGACGAGGAGATCGGCGGCGCTGAGCGCCACCCGGAGCCGGCCGCCGCACTTCACCCACAGCAGCGCGGAGAGATCGACGCCGGCCGCCGCGGCGGAAGCCGGGTCGAGCGCGTCCATCCCGTCCACGAAGGCCACCTGGCCGCCGCCCTGACTACCAGAAGTCGTGATCCGGGCGATGAGGGCCAGGAGCAGGCTGCTGGCTCCGGAGGAGCGGGGACCGACGATCTCGCTGAGCCGGCCCGGCGGGAACAGACCGAGCAGGCCGTCGATCCCCTCGCGCTCCCACCCTGGCGGAGGTGAGGACTCGATCGGGATAGCCATGTGGTGTCTCTATTAAGATGATCGAGCCATATTACACATCACCTGTTTAGTATATACAACCACAAAAAAAGGCTACCTCTCCCGTACCCGGCCAAGCCCCCCACGGACCAGCGCCACGTAGGCCACCGCGTAGACGAGCACGCCCCAGAGATAGATCGCCCAGGTCGCGTATCGCGTGAAGCCCTCGTAGGCGAAGATGCTCAGCGACACGCCGGCGGGCCCCATCAGCAGGGCGGCGATGATCCGCGACGTGAGCCCTCGCGTGCTCGCCCACGGCGCGAGCAGCAACCCCGCCTGCGAGGCCAGCCCCATCACCCCGAAGATCGCCAGGCTGATCAGGTCGGTACGCTCCGGCTCCACGCTGCGGCCGAAGCCGTACGCCGCGGCGGTGAAGGCGGTCGCGAGCGACAGCCCGGTGAGCCAGGTGGCGACGAAGAAGGCGACGAGCACCCCGGCGCGCTCAGCCAAGCCAGGGCATCTCGTCGCGGCGGCGCGCCTCGAACGCTTCGATGGCGGGAAGCTGGGCGAGCGTCATCTCGACCTCGTCTTGCCCGGTGAGCAGGCCGTGCTTGCGGAAGGCGTCGATCTCGAAGCGGAACGCTTCCCCGGCGGGCCCGGTGACGGTCTGGGCCTCGAGATCCACCGTCAGGGTGGCTCCGGGGCGCTCGGCGAGGGCGCGGCGCAGGCCGGCCGCGACGTCCGCCGGCAGCACCACCGCGAGCGCGCCGTTCTTGAAGCAATTCTCGAAGAAGATGTCGCCGAAGCTCGGCCCGATCACCACGCGGATGCCGTAGTCCATGAGGGCCCACACCGCCATCTCGCGCGACGACCCGCAGCCGAAGTTCTCGGCGGTGACCAGGATCTTCGCGTCCCGGTAGCCGGGATGGTTCAGCACGAAATCGGGCTTCGGGGCGCCGTCGGCGTCGAAGCGCACGTCGTGGAAGAGGAGCGGCCCGAAGCCCGCCTCGCGCGGCTTGCGGAGGAAGCGCGCGGGGATCACGCGATCGGTGTCGATGTTCGGCAGATCCATCGCCGCCGCCACCGCGGTGAGGCGGGTGAAGGGCTCCATGGCTAGCGACCGAGCGTCCGCACGTCGGTGAGGCGCCCGGTGACCGCGGCGGCCGCCGCCATGGCCGGGCTCATGAGATGGGTGCGCGCGCCCTGGCCCTGCCGTCCCTCGAAGTTGCGATTGGATGTGCTGGCCACACGCTCGCCGGACGCGGCGGTATCGCCGTTCATGCCGACGCACATCGAGCAGCCCGGCTCGCGCCACTCGAAGCCGGCCTCCGTGAAGATCCGGTCGAGCCCCTCCGCCTCCGCCGCACTCTTGATCTGCCCGGAGCCCGGCACCACCCACGCGGGAACCGCCGCGCGACGCCCCTTCGCCACCGCCGCCGCCGCGCGCAGATCCTCGAGGCGGCTATTGGTGCAGGAGCCGATGAACACGCGGCTCACCACCGTGCCCGCCAGCGGCGCGCCGGGCGTGAGCGCCATGTAGGCGAGCGCGCGCTCCATGCTGGCGCGGCGCGCGGGATCGCCGACCGCGCTCGGATCGGGCACGCGGCCGGTGATGGGCAGCGCGTCCTGCGGGCTCGTGCCCCAGGTCACGGTGGGCGCCAGCTCCGCCGCGTCCAGCGTAATTTCATGGTCGTAGACCGCGTCCGCGTCGGAAGGGACGGTCTTCCAGAAGGCGAGCGCGCGTGGCCACATGTCGCCGCGGGGCGCGAGCGGCCGGCCCTCGAGATAGGCGAAGGTCGTCTCGTCGGGCGCCACCATGCCCGCGCGGGCCCCGGCCTCGATGGACATGTTGCAGACCGTCATGCGCTCGTCCATGGACATCGCGCGGATGACCGGCCCCGCGTACTCGATGGCGTGGCCGACCCCGCCCCCGGCCCCGATCCGGGCGATGATGGTGAGGATCACGTCCTTGGCCATGACCCCAAACGGGCGCGGGCCGGTCACCGTGATGCG
Organism: Candidatus Acidiferrum sp.; assembly: GCA_035635775.1. Taxonomy (GTDB): domain Bacteria; phylum Methylomirabilota; class Methylomirabilia; order Rokubacteriales; family CSP1-6; genus CAMLFJ01. The sequence goes on along the minus strand of DASQAL010000236.1, from coordinate 2,768 downwards.
CATCACCTTGGGCCGGCGCTGCCAGAGACACTGCGTGGCCAGCACGTGCTCCACCTCGGTGGAGCCGATGCCGCAGGCCAGCGCGCCGAACGCCCCGTGCGTCGCGGTGTGGGAGTCGCCGCACATGAGCGTGATGCCGGGCTGGGTCGCGCCCTGCTCGGGGCCGATGACGTGCACGATCCCCTGGCGCGGCTCCCCGCGGCCGAAGAAGGTGATGCCGAGGCGGCGGGTGTGGCGGTCGAGATCCGCCACCATGGCCCGGATCTCGGGGTTGGCGATCTCGCCCGCGCCCGGCTCGGTGGGCACAACCGCCCCCGGTTCGGTCGACACATAGTGGTCGGCGGTGGCGAGGCAGGCCTCGGGCCGGCGCACCGGGCGGCCCTTGCGCTCCAGGCGCGCCAGCGCGTGGGTGGAGCCCTCGTGCAGCAGGTGGCGGTCCACGTAGAGCAGCGCCTGGCCGCCGGGCCCCTCCGCCACCACGTGGCGGCTCCAGATCTTCTCGAACATCGTGCGGGACATCAGCGACCGGCGAACTTTTCCTCGATGCCGTGCCACCAGTCGAAGCCCACCCGGCGGAAGATGTCCATCGGGCCCAGCACCGGGCCGGGCTGCCAGTCGGTGCCGTGCTCCTTCAGGAACGCGAGCGACTTCTCCATCGCGGGCACCGCGGCGGCCATGCACACCGCCGGGAAGATCACCATCTTGAAGCCCAGGCGCTCGAGCTCGGACACCTTGATCGCCGGCGTCTTGCCGCCGATGACCATGTTGGCGAGCAGCGGCGCCTTGATCTCCCGCGCCACCCGTCGGATCTCGTCCTCGGTCTGCGGCGCCTCGAAGAAGATGAGGTCGGCGCCCGCCTGCGCGTAGCGGTTGCCCCGGTCGATCGCGTCGTCGAGCGAGGTGACCGCGCGGGCGTCGGTGCGGGCGATGATGACGAAGTCGGGATCGGTGCGGTACTCGGACGCCGCGCGGATCTTGTCGCAGAACTCCTCGGTCGGGATCACCTGCTTGCCCGCGATGTGCCCGCACTTCTTGGGCGCCACCTGGTCCTCGATGTGGAGCCCCGCTACGCCCGCCTTCTCGTACTCCCGCACCGTGCGTACCACGTTGAGCACGTTACCGTAGCCGGTATCGGCGTCCGCGATCACGGGCAGCGAGACGCACGAGGCGAGGTGCCCCGCGTGATTCGCCATCTCGGTGAGCGTGGCCAGGCCCAGGTCGGGCTGGCCCAGGTGCGACGCGGCGGTGCCCGCGCCGGTCATGTACACCGCCTGGAAGCCGGCCGCCTCGATCAGGCGCGCGGAGAAGCCGTCGTAGGCGCCCGGCGCGACGATGATCCCGGGGGCCTTGAGCATCTGGCGAAGGCGCGTCGTGGCTCGCATGACGGAAAACCTTTCCCGGGCACTCGGCCCGACGGGGACTTGCAGGCGATCCGAGGCTCGGCGGCGATGACGATTGTCGGCCAGGAGCCTCGCGCTTGTCAAATGCGGCCGGTTTCCCTTGCCACCGGAGCAACAATAGTCCCAGCGACGTCACTACGATGCCAAGAGAGGGCCCTGTCCATGCGACGGTTGACGATAGCCTTCTTCCCGATGCTGATCCTCGTACTCTCGCCGGCCGGCCCGGCCCGAGGCGACGAGGTGCTCTTCCTTAACGGCGACCGTCTGTCCGGCAAGATCCTCAAGGCGGTCAGCGGCAAGCTCACGATCAAGACCGAAGGTGCGGGGGACGTCACGGTGGACATGTCGAAGGTGAAGACCTTCTCCACCGACGCGCCGGTCGAGGTCGGCGTCAAGGAGCAGCCGCCGGTGAGCGCGGACGTGGGCGCGGGGCCCGATCGCTACGTGCAGACCGCGCCCGCCCCCGGGGCGCCGCCGCAGCCGGTGGCCATCGCCGACATCAGCGCGATCAACCCCACCCCGCCGGCCTGGACCGGATCGTTCTCCCTGAACGGCCTGCTCACCACGGGAAACTCGGAGACCGAGCAGCTCGGGTTCCGCGGCTTCCTGTCCAAGCGCTGGCCGCACGATCGCCTCACCTTCGGGGCCGAGTATTACTACGGCCGACAGGAAGACCCGAGCACCGGCGAGAAGTCCACCACGATCGACTACGCCATGGCGCTGGCGAAGTACGACCACTTCTTCACCAAGAAGTTCTACGGCTATCTCGGCACGAAGGCGGAGCGCGACAAGGTGGCGGAGCTGGAGCTGCGGCTGGCGCCGGGAGCCGGCGTAGGCTACCAGTGGTTCGAGCGCCCCACCTTCAATCTCTCAACCGAGGCCGGTCTGGTGTGGGTGTACGAGAACTACAAGAGGACCGGGTCCAGCGAGTTCTTCGGGCCACGGCTGGCCTACTCCGTCGACTGGGTCCCCATCCAGCCCCTCACCCTCTATCACAAGCTCGAGTACATACCGAGCTTCGAGGATCTCGGTGGCGACTACCTGCTCAACATCGACGCGGGGGCTCGCCTGGCGGTGTGGAAGGGATTCTTCGCCGAGCTGCGCTACGAGTTCCGCTACGATTCGACGCCGGCCTCCGGCCGCCACCGGACGGACCAGCGCTACATCCTGGGCGCGGGCTGGGCCTTCTGACCCGCGCCCGCCCGGCGGCTACTCAGGCAACCCCTCGACCGCGTACATCCCGATGGTGAGCGGGCTCGGGTCGCCCCACTGCCCGAACCACCGGCGGTAGATGTCGAGGACCTGGCCGGAGCGGTAGAGTCGGGCCAGCGTCCGGTTGACCGCGAGCCGGAACGCGGGATCCCCGCG
>DASQAL010000235.1:0-4264 GCA_035635775.1 Candidatus Acidiferrum sp. | reverse complement strand
GTGCGGTACGCGCGCGCCCGTTGATCGCCACGCACGAGGCAGTAGAAGGCCGGGAAGAGATCGAGCGCCACCAGCAGCGGCCGGCCCTTCACGAGCTTGCCGTAGTACACCTGGCGCCGGGCGGGCAGCACGTCCTTGAGCTCCCAGGTGAGCCCGATTCCGTCGTCGTGGTGCGAGCGGCGCGGCCACCGCGGCGCGGCCCGGCCCACCACCGCTTCCCAGAGACAGCCCAGGCCCTCCGGGAAGCGATGGAAGGTCGAGCAAAGGCCGACCGCCTCGACGAAGGCCAGCGCGCTCCGGGCCGAGCGCACCCGGTGGGAGGGAAGCTGGCGGAAGTTACGGCGCCGGCGCCGGAGCAGCGCGGCCTGGTCCATGCGGCTCAGCCCAGCTCGAAGCCCCGCTCGGTGACGCGGAACTCCGCGATCTCGTCGCTCTTGGCGCTCCCCCGGTGCTTGACCACGCAGAGCATCCGGACCAGCCGGTTGCCGGCGCGCTCGCTGCCCATCACCACGATGGTATTGGCCACCGCGCCGACGTCGCCCGCCGCGACCTTGCGGGCGATGAGGTGCTCGAGCTGGGTCTCCTCGGTGGTCACCAGGAGCAACGTGGTCACGGTCGTATGGTCGTAGCGGTGCGCGTCGATGAAGGTCCGGTGCTTCCACACCGGCATGCAGATCTCCATCCCGAGCGTCTCGCTGTCGCGGTGGATGGTCTTCCGGTAGAGGTCGTCGAAGACGTAGGGCTGGATGTAGTCGGCCGGCACGTCCATCGGCTCGATGCCGTCCACCACGATGCGCCGGCTTCCCGCCGCGAGGTGGAAATACACGAAGGGCCGCACCGTGTAGAGCACCTGGTTGTACTGGGCCTTCCAGTTCCAGTCGAACTCGAGCCCGTCCGGGCTCGCCACCTGGTAGTCGCGCAGCTTGCCGACCCACGGCAGGGCGTCGCAGTAGAAGGCCTGCATCTGCTCGTCGGGCGGGTACGGCTCGGCCATGGGCAGCACCGAGTGCGTCCAGCGCCTGAGGTCCCAGTTGTGCAGGCGCGCCGCGTAGGCGTGGTGCTGCTGGGAGTCGCCGCGGACGTTCATGTCGAAGACGATGCCGCGGGCTCCGTCGGCCCGGGCACCGTGGTCGCAGAACCCGAGGCCCAGATGGGTCTTGCCGATGCCGGTGGCCCCGTAGACGACCGTCAGGGTGCCCGGCAGCAGCCCGCCGCCCAGCATCTCGTCCAGCCTGGAACTGCCCGTCGATACGCGCGTGGTCATAGCCGGGTGATCTTACCGACCCGGCCGGGAGACGGTCAAGCCGTGCCGGCGTTTGACCGAGCAGGTCGCGCTCGCTTGACAGGCTGCCGAGGGGGGTCCTACGCTCGATACATGCCACGCCGAGTGGTCTGGTACCCGGCGGGTTCCCCGGCAGCCACCCAGCTCTCCGCGCTCCCCGGCGACCTCGAGGCGCTCCCGCTGCCTGCGGCGGGCGTGCCGCCGCCCGGGCCGGACGAGTCCGCGGCCGTCCTGGTGGACCTGACCGCGGGCGACGCGGCGGTCGCGACGGCCCTGGCCGCCGCCGCACCCGACTTGCCGGTGGTCGCCCTGGTCGCGCCCGGGGCCACGCCGGCGGTGCCGTGTTACGCCTATGTCGGCAAGCCCGCCGCGCCCGACGTGCTGGCCGCCGCCCTCCGCAACGCGTGCGACCACGCCCTCGCCCGCCGCGAGGCCGCCGCGAGCCGCCGCGAGCTGCAGGAGCTCAACCAGATCGGCGTCAGCCTCTCCGCCGAGCGGGACACCGACGCGCTCCTCACCCTCATCCTGAGCAAGGCGCGCGAGATCACCCAGAGCGACGCCGGGTCCATCTACGTGGTGGAGGACGCGGCCGACGGCACCCCGCGGCTGCGCTTCAAGCTGGCCCAGAACGACTCGGTCCGGGTGCCGTTCACCGAGTTCACCCTGCCGATCGACGACGCCAGCGTGGCCGGGCACGTCGCGCTGACCGGCGCGGTGCTGCAGCTCGACGACGCCTACGTGCTCCCGCCCGGCTCGCGCTTCCAGTTCAACCGGGAGTTCGACGAGCGCGTCGGCTACCGCAGCAAGTCGATGCTGGTGGTCCCGATGACCAACCCGCAGGGCAAGGTCATCGGCGCGCTCCAGCTCATCAACTGCAAGCGGGATCCCGCCGCGGTCTTTCCGACGCCCGCCGACGTGCTCGCCCGCGTGATCCCCTACCCGCCGCGCTTCCACGATCTGGCCGCGTCGCTCGCCTCCCAGGCCGCCGTCGCGCTGGAGAACAGCCGGCTCTTCCAGTCCATCCAGGCGCTGTTCGAGGGCTTCGTGCAGGCCTCGGTCACCGCGATCGAGTCGCGGGATCCCACCACCTCGGGCCACTCCTTCCGGGTGGCCGACTTCACGGTGGCGCTCGCCACCGCGGTGGACCGCGCCGATCACGGGGCCTTCCGCGAGGTCCGCTTCTCCCATGATGAGATGAGAGAGATCCGCTACGCTTCGCTCCTTCACGATTTCGGCAAGGTCGGCGTGCGCGAGGAAGTGCTGGTCAAGGCCAAGAAGCTGCCGGTGGGCCAGCTCGACATGATCCGGCAGCGCGGCGAGATCATCCGGCGCGGCCTCGAGCTGCGTCACGCGCGCCGCAAGACGGACTGGCTGCTCCAGCACGGCCGCGAGGGCTTCGGCGATCGCGTAGCCCAGTGGGACGCCGAGCTGGCCGCGGTGCTCGCCGACCTCGACCAGCATCTCAAGGCGGTCGCGGCCGCCAACGAGCCCACCGTGATGCCGGACGACGTCTCGGCCTCGATCCGCGACCTGGCCGTTCACCCGTACGCGGATCACCTGGGCGACTCCCTGACCCTGATCACGCCCGAGGAGGCCCGCATCCTGGCCATCCCGCGCGGAAGCCTCACCCCCGAGGAATACGAACAGATCCAGTCCCACGTCGTGCACACCTACCAGTTCCTCAAGCAGATCCCGTGGACGAAGGAGCTCAGCCGCGTCCCCGAGATCGCGCGCTCGCATCACGAGAAGCTGAACGGCGGCGGCTACCCGGACGGCTGGCGCGCCGCGGACATCCCGGTGCAGACGCGCATGATGACGATCTCCGACATCTTCGACGCGCTGACCTCGCGGGACCGCCCCTACAAACCGGCGGTGCCGGTGGAGCGCGCCCTCGACATCCTCGCCCAGGAGCGCCGCGCCGGCGCGCTGGACGGCGATCTGCTCCACCTCTTCATCGCGGTGCGGCCCTGGGAGCGGCCGGACCGCGCCTGAATCCCGCCTGGCGTCAGCTCCCCAGCAGCGCGGCCAGCACGCCCCACGACACCACGCCCAGCAGCATGGCCGCCGCGCCGAACACATCGGCCGGCCGCACTCTCGCCACCTGTTGAGCATTCAGCGCGAAAAAAAGGGGGCGAGCTGCCGCCGCCCGCGCGCGCGAGCCGACCCACACGCGACGTCGCGCCCCGCGACGCCAGTCGCACGTCCAATCACGCCGCGTGATCGGCCGCCGCTTCCTGCTTCGCATCGCCACTCCTGCCCGCCGCATGGCCCGCTCCTTTCAGATTTGCCGCATGACGCCGACGACCTTGCCCAGGATGCGGAAGTCCCCGCGTCCCGCCTCCACCACGATCGGCTTCATGGTCGGATGCTCCGGGCGCAGCACCACCGCGCCGCTCTCCCGGGCGAAGCGCTTCACGGTGGCCTCGCCGTCGACCATCGCCGCGACGATGTCGCCGCTGCCCGCCGTCTCCTGCTTGCGCACGAACACGAGGTCGCCGTCCATGATATGCGCCTCGATCATGCTGTCCCCCCGCACGCGGAGCGCGAAGACCTCCAGGCCACCCGCGCCGAGCCACTCCGGGCGCAGCGGGATGGTGTCCTCGTGGTTCTCGACCGCGGTGATCGGCGCGCCCGCCGCGATGCGCCCGAGCAATGGGATGCCGGGCGGGATCCCCGCCGGCTCCCCCCGCCGTGCTCCCTTGTGCGCGGGCAGGATCAGGGTCCGGGAGGCACGCTTGCCGGTCACCCGGCGCTCCAGCATGCCTTTACGCTCCAGCGCCCGGAGGTGGTCAAATGCCGCCCGCGCCGTGAAGTGGAAGCGCTCGCCGATCTCTCTCACGGTGGGCGGCACGCCGTGCCGCTCCCCGAAGATACGGATGAAGTCCAGCACCTCGCGCTGCCGAGCCGTCATCTCTTTCACCCTGTTCGCCCCTCCCCCCGGGTCGTCTGAGCCTCAACAGATGATAGTCAACACCCGTTGAG
>DASQAL010000234.1:0-5124 GCA_035635775.1 Candidatus Acidiferrum sp. | reverse complement strand
TCCGGCCCAGCTCCAAGACATAGCCGTAATCCGCGGTCTGGAGGGCCAGGTTCGCGTTCTGCTCCACCAGGAGCACGGTGACCCCGCGCTCGCGGTTGATGCGCCGGATGATGTCGAAGATGTCCTTGACCAGCTTGGGGGAGAGACCGAGCGAGGGCTCGTCCAGCAGCATGACCTTGGGCCGGGCCATGAGCGCCCGCCCGATGGCCAGCATCTGCTGCTCGCCGCCCGAGAGCGAGCCGGCCCGCTGCTCGGCGCGCGCGGCGAGGACCGGGAAGTACTCGGTGACCATCTCGAGATCCTGGGCCACCGCGTCGGCGTCGCGGCGGGCGTAGGCACCCATGCGCAGGTTCTCCCGCACCGAGAGGAACGGGAAGACCTCGCGGCCCTCCGGCACGTGAGAGAGCCCGAGGCGGGCGACCCGGTCCGGATCGAGCCCGTGGATGGGGCGGCCCTCGAGCGTCACGCTGCCCTTCTGCGGATCCATGACCCCGGAAACGGTCTTGAGGATGGTCGTCTTGCCCGCCCCGTTGGCCCCCAAGATCGTCACGATGGCGCCCGCGGAAACCGTGAAGCTCACCCCGCGCAGGGCCATGATCGGCCCGTAGTAGGTCTCGACATTGCTGACCGCGAGGAGCGCCTCGGCCACCGGTCAGCCTCCGAGGTATGCCTTGATCACTTCGGGATGCTCCTGGACTTCCCGAGCCGAGCCGCAGGCGAGGACCCGGCCGTAGTTGAGCGCGAGCACCCGGTCGGAGACGGCGCTGACCAGGCTCATGTCGTGCTCGACCATGAGCACGGTGATGCCGAGCAGGCCGCGGATGTCCTGGATCCAGAACGCCATGTCCGCGGTCTCCTCCACGCTCAACCCGGACGAAGGCTCGTCGAGCAGGAGCAGCGCGGGCTCCGTGCAGAGGGCCCGGCCCATCTCGACGACCTTGCGGACGCCGTAGGGGAGGTTGACCACGAAGCTGTCGCGGTAGGCCTGCAGATCGAGGAAGTCGATCACCTTCTCGGCGGCCTCGCGATGGGCGCGCTCACGAGCGCGTACTCGGGGTAGGAAGAGCAGCTCCTGCAGGAACCGCCGCTCGGCATGCGCGTGGCGGCCCAGCAGCAGGTTCTGCAGCACGGTGGCGTGCTCGAACAGCTCGATGTTCTGAAACGTGCGCGCGATGCCGCGGCGGGCGATCTCGTGCGGCGGCACGCCGGTGATGTCGTCATTGCGGAAAAGCAGTCGCCCGCTGGTTGGATCGTAGATCCGCGAGATCAGGTTGAAGATGGTGGTCTTGCCCGCCCCGTTGGGCCCGATGATGGTGAAGACCTGCCCGGCCTCGACCTCGAAGCTCACGCCGTCCACCGCCCGGATGCCCCCGAAGTTCACGACCAGCTCGTCGGCCGCGAAGAGGGTCACCGCAGGCGCTCCGACCGCATGTAGGTCTTCTGACGCCGGAAGGTGGCCGTCTTGTAGAGGGGGAACGTGGAGAAGTAGAGCCATATCTTCCGCCAGCGCCCGTAGATGCCGAGCGGCTCGAACAGGATGAAGAGCACCAGGATGAGGCCGAAGACGCCGGGCTCGAGGCCGGGCTGCTTCACGAAGCGATCGAGCGACTGGTAGACCGCGTCGCCCACGCCCTTGCCCAGCGCGGCCGCGGCGTGGCCGGCCCAGGCGGGCACGTGATCGCGCGCCTCCGAGATGAGCACGGGCAGGAGCGCCACGAAGACCGCGCCGTACAGCGCGCCGTGCAGGCTGCCGAGGCCGCCCACCACGACCATCAGGAGGAACTGGATCGAGAGCAGCACGCTGAAGATGTCCGGAGCCAGGAAGCCGATCTTGTGGGCGAAGAGCGCGCCCGCCGCGCCCATGAGGCCGGCCGAGTAGGCGAAGGCCAGCGTCTTGTATCGCGCCAGGTGCACCCCCATGGCCTGCGCGGCGATCTCGCTGTCGCGGATCGCCACCCAGGCCCGGCCGGTGGGCGAGCGCAGCAGGTTGGCGGTGAGCCAGAGCCCGACGATGAGCACGGCCAGGCACAGGAAGTAGAACGCCCAGTCGGTGGCGAACGACACGCCGAAGAGCACCGGCTTGTCCACCGGGCGGCCCTTCAGGCCGTGGGTGACGCGATCCCAGCGCGTGAAGACTTCCTGGATGATCAGCGCGAAGGCCAGGGTGGCGATCGTCAGATAGACGCCGGTCATGCGCAGCGCGGGCAGGCCCACCAGCACCCCGGAGGCGGCCGACAATACCGCGGCCAGCGCCACCGCGACGATCCAGGGCAGCCCCAGGTCCTGGACGAAGTACACGTGGGCGTACGCGCCGATGCCGAGGAAGGCCGCGTGGCCCAGGCTGACCAGGCCGGTGTAGCCGGCCAGCACCATCAGCGAGAGGCCGCAGAGCCCGTAGATGAAGACCAGGCTGATGTCCGACAGATAGGCGGGCACCGCCAGCGGCAGCAGGATTACGCCCGCGAGCAGGGCCGCGTACCAGCGGCGCTGCACCGGATCGCGGAAGAGGCCGAGATCGTGCTCGTAGGCCGTCTTGAAGGCGAAGCGCATGAGAGGGCTAGACCTTCTTGCGGCCCACGGTGCCGAACATGCCCTGGGGCCGGATGGCCAGCACGAGCAGCAGCACCACGTAGGCCGCCACGTCCTTCACGCCCTGCGGCAGGTAGGCCCCGGAGAACAGCTCGATGAGCCCGATGGTGACGCCGCCCACCAGCGCGCCCGGGATGGAGCCGAAGCCGCCCAGCACCGCCGCCGCGAAGGCCTTGAGGCCGATGAAGCCCAGGTTGATGTCGATCAGCGACACCGGTGCCAGCAGCACGCCCGCGATGGCGGCCACCCCCGCCGAGATAGCCCAGATCAGCGAGAACATTCGCTTCACCGGGATGCCCATGTAGTACGCGGCGAGCTGGTTCTGGGAGGCGGCCTGCATGGCCACCCCGACGCGCGAGTAGGTGAAGAAGGCGTAGAGCACCGCGCAGAGCAGGACCGTCCCCACGATGATGGCCACGTACTCGTGGCTCACCGTGACGCCGCCCACTCGCGTGGTCTTGGCGCTGAACGGCGTCGGCAGGCTGTAGATCTCGGAGCCCCAGATGATGGAGGCGAAGCTCCGGAACATGGCGCCGAGCCCGATCGTCAGCATGACCACCGCGAACTGGGGCTGGCCGATGACCCGCCGCAGCACCGTTGCGTCGAGCGCCGCTCCAAACAGGGCGACCGCGGCCACCGCCAGCGCGAAGGCCGGCCAGTAGGACATGCCGTACCAGACCACCAGCATGTAGCAGGTGAAGGCGCCCAGCATGAGCAGATCGCCCTGGGCGAAGTTGACCAGCTCGGTGGCCTTGTAGATGAGGACGAAGCCGAGCGCGACCAGCCCGTAGATGCAGCCGACCGCCAGCCCGTTCAGGGCCAGCTGCAGAATGGTGTCCAGACCGAGCCTCCCGACCGCCGTCGCCGCCTGCTCCGTCCGCCGCGGCGACCCTGTCGCGGCGTGACGGTAGTGGGGGCGGTTATAGCCGGGCGGTGCCGTCCAAGTCAACCCTCCGGATCCACACCGCGGTGTCGTGGAAGACGGCGCCGCCGTTGGGGTAGCCGGGCTCGGCGCTGGTCAGGGCATTGATGCCGAGCCGGTTGACGAAGTGCTTGTTCGGCCAGACCCCCTCGACGATCACCACGCCCCGCGGCTGGCCCTCGCGGGGCTCGGCGTGGGCGATGACCTCCCCCCGCTCGTTGCCGAGCTGGACTGCGGTGCCCGCCACCGCGCCCAGCGCCGCGCAGTCGTCCGGATGCAGCAGCGCGGTCGGGCGCTGCTCGCGGGCCAGGGACGAGGGCGTCTCGGTGAAGGTGGAGTTGAGGAAGGTGCGCGCGGGCGCGGCCACCAGCCGGAACGGCTTCTCCGCGGTGGCCTCGTCGGTCACCGCGAAGTGATCCGGGAGCGTGGGCATCTCCGCCCCGCGCCCGCCGAAGCGCGCCCAGTCGGGCTTGAAGTGGAAGCGGCGGTCCGGGGTGGGGAAGCCGTCGAGGAAGTGCGCGGTCTCGAACGCGGGCGCGAAGTCCTGGCCGCCTCGGCGCCAGTTGGTCTCCGCGTCCCACATGCCGGACTTCCGGAGCGTCCAGTCCATGATTTCCCAGGGCGTCATCTGGAAGCCCTGGTGCGTCGCGCCGAGACGCTTGGCCAGCTCAGAGATCACCCAGTGGTTCTCGCGGCACTCGCCCGGCGGCTCGATCACCTTCTTGGTCACCTGGAAATAGGTGTGCCCGCTCGCGGTGTAGAAATCGTCGTGCTCGACGAACATCGTGGCGGGCAGGACCACGTCGGCGAAGGCCGCGGTCTCGGTCAGGAACTGCTCGTGCACGCAGAGGAAGAGATCCTCGCGGGCGAGCCCCTCGTGCACCAGGTTGAGCTCCGGGCACACCATCGCGGGATTGGTGTTCTGCACAAGCATGGCGGTCACCGGCGGGCCGCCCTTGAGGGCCTCGCGATCGCCGGTCAGGATCTGGCCGAGACGGGACTGGTCGAGGGCGCGGATCGACTTGTCGACCAGGTCGCGCCCCTCGATCAGGGTGCGGTCGAGCGGATAGATCGCGGTCTGGCCGTAGACGGCGCCGCCGCCCTTGTACCGCCAGGCGCCGGTGATGGCGGGCAGGCAGGTCACCGCGTGCATGTTGACCGCACCGTTTCGGGAGCGGCTGAAGCCGTGGTGGCACCGGATGAAGCTCTTCTTGGTCCGGCCGTAGAGGCGGGCGAAATCGACGATCTGCTCGACGGAGAGGCCGGTGAGGGCCGCCGCCCACTGGGGCGTCCGCGTGGCCACGTGGGCGGCCAGCTCGTCGGGGCAGTCGGTGTACGCGCGCAGGTAGTCCCAGTCGGCCAGGCCCTCGGCGAAGAGCACGTGCATGATCGCGCAGGCGAGCGCGCCGTCGGTGCCGGGCCGCGGGGCCAGGTGCACGTCGGCCTTGGCCGCGGTATCGGTGCGGTACGGATCCACCACCACGAAGGTCGCGCCGCGCCGCTTGGCCTGCATGGCGTGGCTCATCACGTTGACCTGGGTGTTCACGGGATTGCCGCCCCAGATCACGACGAGGTCCGAGTGCTCGCCGATCTCGCGCAGGTCCACGCCGCGC
>DASQAL010000233.1:0-14894 GCA_035635775.1 Candidatus Acidiferrum sp. | reverse complement strand
CGGAAGGCGACATGAGTCGTGGATAGACGGCAGCTTCTCGAACGACTCGACACGGCGTGGGCGGCGTTCAAGGCGTCGTACGCCGGCTTGTCAGACTCGCAGCTGATGGAGCCCAACGTCACGGGCGCGTGGTCGGTACGGGACATCCTCGCGCACGTGACCACGTGGGAAGAGGAGGCACTGAAGTACCTGCCGCTCATCCTCGAGGGCGGCAAGCCGCCGCGGTACTCCGTGAGCCACGGCGGCATCGATGCCTTCAATGCCCGGATGACGGAGCAGAAGAGCGGTCTTTCGCTCTCCGCGGTCCTGCAACAACTGGACGACACTCACCGCCGCATTGTCGATCTAGTCAAGAGCGTGCCCGAGGATCAATTCACCCGTGAAACGCGCTTCCGTCGGCGCCTGCGGCTCGACACCTACCGCCACTACCCGCCGCACGCCGCGGCGATACGGACGTGGCGGAAGGAGCGGCCAGCCCGGAAGTGAAGCTCCCTCAGGCCCGCCCCTCGATGGCGACGTCCAGCAGGAAGGGGCGGCCGGCGCCGAGCGCCTTCTCCAGCGCGGGGCGCAGCTCGCCCGGGGTGGCGACCCGCATGGCCTCCACCCCCATGCCGCGCGCGAGGTCGACGAAGCCGAGATCGGGCGCGACCAGGTCCATGTTCGGGTAGGCGCGGTCCGGCTTCACGCCGAAGCGCTGTCGGTACGTATCCATGTTGTGCTTGAGGATGCGGTACTCGCGATTGTTCAGGATCACGAAGACCACCGCGAGGTCGTGATGCGCGGCGGTCCAGAGCGCCTGGATGCTGTACATCGCCGAGCCGTCCCCCGAGAGGGCAACCACGGGACGATCGGGATGGGCCAGCTTCACGCCGAGGGCGCCGGGCAGGGCCTGGCCGATGCCGCCGCCCCGCGCGCCGACGTAGTCACCCGCGCGCTCGAACTGCACCGTGCGGGCCAGCTCGATGCTGGCGGTGATGGATTCGTCGACGACGATGGCGTCGGGGGGCAGGGCCGCTTCGATCTCGACCATCAGGCGCGGCACCGAGATCGGCGCGTGATCCCAGCGCTTGGCCGCCCGGGCGCGCTGGGCCTGCGCGTCCTGGGCTTTGAGGGCGCGGAGGGCGGCGTTCCGCTGCGTCGCCGCATCGCGGAATGCGCGGCTCTCGCCGCGCGCGTTGCGCTGGTTGCGCTCGTTGCGCTCGATCGCGACCCGGAGCGCCGCCAGCGCGGCCCGCGGGTGGCTCACCAGCCCGACGCTCACCGGCAGGTTGTGGGCCAGGCGCTCGGGCGCCGACTCCACCTGGATGGCGGCGGCGCCCGGCGGGAGCGGGGAGCCGGGCGCGTACCAGACCTCCTCGAAGAACGGGCCGCCGACGAGGAGCACGACGTCCGCGCCGTCCAGCGCCGCGCGGATGGCGGCCGCGTCGAAGGACAGGCCGAGCCGGAAGTTCGGGTGGGCGGTCGGCATCACCTGGTGGGCCCGGATCCCTTCGCACCAGACCGCCGCGCCGAGCTGCTCGGCCAGCGCCGCCACCTCGGCCGCCGCGCTCACCGCGTCGTCCCCGACCACGATCGCCGGCCGCCGGGCGCTCCGCAGCAGCTCCGCGGCCGCCTGGACGCCGGCCGGATCCGGCTCGGGAGCCCGGTACAGCCGGCCCGGGACGAACGGGGCGAGGTCGGTCTCCTGCTCGAGCACGTCGATCGGCAGCGCGACGAACACCGGCCCCGCCGGCGGGTCGGTGGCGATCTTGAGCGCGCGATGCATGATCAGCGCGAACTCGTCGGCGCGCTCGACCTGGACGCTCCACTTGGTGAGCGGCGCCGCCATCGCCACCAGGTCGTGCCCGAGCACGGGCCCGCGCAGCCGCAGGCGGGTGTCCTGCTGCCCGGCGGTCACCACCAGCGGCGCGCGGGCCTTGAAGGCGTTGTAGAGCATGCCGAGCGAATTGCCGAGGCCCGGCGCCACGTGCACGTTGACCACCGCGACCTTGCCGCTCGTCTGGGCGTAATAGCTCGCGGCCCCGAGGGCCACGCCCTCGTGCAGGGCCACGATGTAGCGGAGCTGCGGGTAGTCGAGCAGCGCGTCGAGGATGGGGCTCTCGGTGGTCCCGGGGTTGCCGAAGATGTACTCCACCCCGTGGGCGATCAGGCCCTCCATGAAGACCTGCTTGCCGCGCATGTCAGGTCGGACCGCTACTCGTAGCTGCGCAGGATGCGGCCGGGCATGGCGCCGGTGTGCTGGCCCTCGTCGTAGAGCTGGGTGCCCGCCACGAACGTGGCCTTGATCCCCTCGGCCTCGGAGATCAGGCGCCGGCCGTTACACGGCAGGTCGTTCACGTACCGGGGCGGCTTGGCGGCGACCGTCGCCGGGTCGAACAACACGAGGTCGGCGACCTTGCCTTCCTCCAGCACCCCGCGGTTGGGAATGCCGAACACGGTGGCCGGCACCTGCGTCAGCTTGTGCACCGCCTTCTCGAGGCTCAGCACTGAGCGCTGGCGCACCCAGAGGTCCAGCAGGGCGGTGGCGTAGCCCACGTCGCAGATGACGTCCACGTGCGCCCCGCCGTCGGAGAGCCCGACCAGGCAGCGGTCGTCGGCGATCAGCCGCTCGACGCCCGCCGGATCGAAGTTGAACGTGGAGGACTGGAAGCGGGTCGCCAGGTCGTCGGCGAGGCCGAGATCGAAGTAGGCGTCCACCGGGCGCTTCCCCCGGCTCGCCGCGATCTCCTCGAGGGTTTGCCCCACGTGGGCGGCCAGCTCGGGCCGGCCCACTTCCAGCACGCGCATCTGGCCCCACATGTGCGCGCGCCGGCGGCTCTCCAGCTCCTGCTGGAAGGCGTCGCGGAACGCGGGGTCCCGGTAAAGCGCGATCTTCTCGGCCTCCCGGCGGTTGAAGGCCTTCTGCCAGGACACGAAGGAGCCGAACATGGTCGGGTTCTTCAGATCGCCCTGGCTCATGATCGGCCGGGGCGTCACCTGCGGGATGGCCTCCTTCACGAGATCGCCGAGCTTGGCGAAGGTCTGGTCGTGGAAGTCGGGCTGCCCGGGATGGGCGAAGAGCGCGAGCCACGTCACCGGCCGTCCGCTCGCCTGCGTGATCTGCCGCAGGAGCTCGACGTCCTCGTCGCTCACCGCGTACATCCCGCCGGAGTTCAGGATGATCTCGATCGCCCCGCGCCCCACGTCGTGGAGGCCCCGCACGACGCCGACCAGCTCGTCCCGGTTGGCGTTGCGGCAGGCCAGCGGCCGCCCCTGGTAGCCCACGTGGTTGCGGGAGGTCGTGGTCGAGAACCCGAAGGCGCCGGCCTCCATTGCCTCGCGCAGCAGACGCCGCATGGCCGCGGTCTCGTCGTCGGTGGCCGCCCGCTCGAACGAGGCCTCGCCCATCACGTAATGACGGAGCGGGGTGAAGGCCACGAGGCCCGCCACGTTGATGCCCAGCCCGCGGCGATCCACCGCGTCGAGGTACTGGCCATAGCTCTCCCACTGCCAGTCGATGCCGGCCTTCATGACGTCGTAGGGGATGGCCTCGACGTTGACGAGGTCCTGCATCAGGATCTCGCGCGTCTCGGGCTTCACGGGCGCCACGCCCACGCCGCAGTTCCCCATGATGACGGTGGTCACGCCGTGCCACGGGGAGCAGGTGACGAGCGGATCCCACGCGAGCTGGGCGTCGTAGTGCGTGTGGGGGTCCACGAAGCCGGGCGCCAGGACGAGGCCGTCGGCGTCGATCACGCGCGCCGCGGTCTGGCCGCTCGCCGGGCCGACGGACCGGATCACTCCGTCCTTGACCCCGAGGTCGCCCATGAAGCTCGGCGCCCCCGTGCCGTCGCAGATCCGCGCGTTCTTGATCAGAAGATCGAGCATGGCGTCTCCCTTTTTGGCGGGCCCACCCTCGCCTCGCGGCCTCAAGGATCGCCAGTTCGGGCTCCCCGGTCAAGAGTGTTGCTAAAGCCCGCCCTTGGGGGCTGCGGCTTCCTGGTAAACTCTACTGACGCGCGGAAGTACCACGTCGGGCCGTCAAAGGAGAGAGTGCATGAAGATGAGATCGATCGGGATTGCCATCGTCTTGATCGTGCTGATCGTTGGCGGCGTGCTGATCTACAAGCGGGACGCCGCGAGGTCGCTCGGCGACACCCTGCGCTCGGTCAAGGAGACATCGCAGGACGCCGCGACCACCTCCAAGGTGAAGACCGCGCTCCTGCTCTCCAAGCACGTCTCTGCGTTCGACGTCAAGGCCAGCACGAATCGCGGCGAGGTGACCTTGACCGGAGAGGTCCCCGCCGAGGAGACGCGCCGGCTCGCCGGGGCCATCACGCAGGACACGTCCGGCGTCACGGCGGTCCACAACAACCTGACCGTCAACCCGGCTGCCCGGGGCAATCAAGAGATGGAGCAGCTGGGCGACCGCGTCGCGGACCTGGAGATCAAGACGCTCGTGCTCGACCAGCTCGGAAGGAGCCCGGAGCTCAAGGACAAACAGATCAAAGTGCAGGTGAGCAAGCGGATCGTGACGCTGGACGGGGCGGTCGACACGCCCGCGCAGAAGCGCGCGGTCGAGCAGATGGCGCTCCAGGCGCCCGGGGTGCAGGGCCTCGCCGGGCAGCTCACGGTGGCCAACGCGGCGGCCGTCCCGGAGAGCGCCGACGAGAAGCTGGCCCGGCGCGTCGAGTTCGAGCTCTACTCGACCCGAGCGCTGCCGCTCCAGAGCGTGCAGATCCGCTCGCAGGACGGCACCGTCATCCTGTCCGGCCCGGTCACGTCACGGGCGGAGAAGCTCCTGGCCGAGCGGGTGACCCAGTCGGTGGACGGTGTGAAGCGCGTGATCAACAACCTGAGCGCACCGGAGGGGACGATCGCCCGGTAAGGCACGGGTTGGCGGACGCCGCCGATTCCGAATAGCATACGGAGTCATGACCACTGACTCCGCCCGCACCCGCACGCTGGTCCAGGAGGCCTGGGACGGCGACATCGTCCCCGCGCTCACCGAGTACATCCGCATCCCGGCCAAGTCGCCCATGTTCGACACCAAGTGGGCGGAGCACGGCCACATCGACCGGGCGGTGACCCTGATCACCGACTGGGCCCGGAAGCGAAAGATCGAGGGCCTGACCATCGAGGTCGTCCGCCTCCCGGGCCGCACGCCCGTCATCCTCATGGAAGTGCCGGGCAAGGGCGGCGAGACCGTCCTGCTCTACGGCCACTGCGACAAGCAGCCGGAGATGGTGGGCTGGGCCCCGGACGGCGGCCCCTGGACGCCGGTGCGCCGCGGCGACCGGCTCTTCGGCCGCGGGGCGGGGGACGACGGCTATGCGTCGTTCGCGGCGCTCACCGCGATCGAGACGCTGCAGTCCCAGGGGATCCCCCATGCGCGCTGCGTGGTGCTGATCGAGGCCTCCGAGGAGAGCGGCAGCCCCGACTTGCCCGCCTACGTGGAGAAGCTGGCCGATCGCCTCCGTCCCGACCTCGTCGTCTGCCTCGACTCCGGATGCGGGGACTACAACCACCTGTGGGCCACCACCTCCCTGCGCGGCATCCTGAGCGGGACCCTGACCGTCGAGGTGCTGAGCGAGGGCGTGCACTCGGGCGCGGCCAGCGGCATCGTGCCCTCGAGCTTCCGCATCCTGCGTCAGGTGCTCGACCGGCTCGAGGACGCCCGCACCGGGAAGGTCCTGGTGCCGGAGTGCCACGTGGAGATTCCCCCGGTCCGTCTGGCCGAGGTGCGCGCGGTCGCCGCGGTCCTGGGTGCGGAGATCGAACGCGCCTTCCCGTTCCTGCCCGGGATGAGCCCGGTGACGCGTGATCCGGTGGAGGCGCTGCTCAATAACACGTGGCGGCCTGCCCTCGCGGTCACCGGCGTGGACGGCATGCCCGCCCTCGCCGACGCGGGCAACGTGCTGCGGCCGAAGACGTCGGTGAAGCTCTCGCTGCGCCTGCCGCCCACCGCCGACGCGGACCTGGTCAGTCGGCGCGTGAAGGAAGTGCTGGAGGCCGATCCGCCCTACGGCGCGCGGGTGACCTATGCGAGCGGCGAGCGGCCCGGCACCGGCTGGAACGCGCCCGCGATGGCCGGCTGGCTGCGCGACTCGGTGGAGCGCGCCTCCAGCGCGCAGTTCGGCGCGCCCGCGATGTTCGACGGCCTCGGCGGCTCGATCCCGTTCATGAGCATGCTCGGCGAGCGCTTCCCTCAGGCTCAGTTCCTCGTCACCGGCGTGATGGGCCCCGGCTCGAACGCGCACGGGCCGAACGAGTTCATCGACCTGCCGACCGGCGTGAAGGTGACCGCCTGCGTGGCCCAGGTGCTCGCCGACCACGCGGCGCCCCGGGGGCGCTGAATCCGCCAGGCCGATGGCGATGGTCTGTTGACAGGTGTGCCTTGCCCCTGCTAGCGTCTCGAATCCGAGGTCCTCTCTAGCGCTCCAAGCGGGATCAACACCCGCTGAAGGTCCAGCGTCCCACGTCCCCAGGAGGTGTCAGATGGCGACCGGGATCGGATATCTTCAGAAGCTCTTCTCGGTCATCGCGGTCGCGGCCCTGCTCGGCTCGATGGTCGTGACCACCCCGGTCGCGGCCCAGACGGAAACGCCGCGCCGGGGCGGCGTCCTGCTGGCCGTCATCGGCGCCGACCCGCCGAGCCTGGACCCCCACCAGGAGAGCACCTTCGCCAATATCCAGCTCGTGGCGCCGCTCTACAGCCTGCTGTTGCAGATCGACCCGTACAACTACCCGAAAATCATCGGCGACGTGGCCTCCGAGTGGAAGATCGCGCCCGACGGGCTGACCTACACCTTCAAGATCCGTCAGGGGATCCGGTTCCACGACGGGTCGCCGCTGACCGCGGCCGACGTCAAGGCCACCTACGACCGGATCGTCTTCCCGCGGTCGGGGGTCAACAGCGTGCGGAAGGAGCACTACACCGCGGTCGAGCGGATCGAGGCTCCCGATCCCACCACCGCGATCTTCAAGCTCAAGTTCCCGTCGGCGTCCCTTCTGGGCAATCTGGCCTCGCCGTGGAACGTGATCTTCTCGAAGAAGCTCCTGGACAAGGACCCCAATCACTTCAAGACCAATGTGATGGGCTCGGGCCCCTTCAAGTTCAAGAGCTACACGCGCGGCGCCACGTTCGAGGGGGAGCGCAACCCCGACTACTTCGTCAAGGACCGGCCGTACCTGGACGGCTACAAGTTCTTCATCAGCCCGGAAACCGCCGTCCGGGCGGCGGCCATCCGTTCCGGGCGCGCCTACATCGAGTTCCGCGACCTGCCCAACGCCGATGCGGAGGCGATCAAGAAGCAGCTCGGCGACAAGGTCGTCGTCCAGCAGACTCCCATGATCGGCCAGTTCGGGGTCCTGATCAACAACACGGTGAAGCCGTTCACCGACCCGCGCGTGCGCAAGGCCATGACGCTCGGCTTCGACCGCTACACGGGCGGCCGGGTGCTCTACACGCTCACGGGCCTCCGGGACCCGGGAGCCCTCATGCGTCCGGGCACGGAGTGGGCGATGCCGCCGGCCGAGCTCGAGAAGCTCCCGGGTTTCTGGCGAGACGCCGAGAAGAGCCGGGCGGAGGCGAAGCGGCTCCTCGCCGAGGCCGGCTACCCCAACGGCTTCAAGGTCGTGCTCAAGAACCGCAACGTGAAGCTGCCCTACCAGGACCTCGCGGTGTTCGTGATCCAGGAGTGGCGGAAGATCGGAGTCGAGGCCGAGAACCGGCCGGTCGAGACCGCCGCCTGGTTCGCCGACCTGGCGGCGGCGAACTTCGAGCTGATGATCGGGCCCACCGTCGAGTTCATGGACGACCCCGACCAGTTCCTCAATCGCTACGTCACCGGGGCCCCCCAGAACTACGGGCGCTTCTCCGATCCGGTCATCGACGATCTGTTCTCCCGGCAGGCCCGGGCCATCGATCCGGCCGAGCGCAAGAAGCTGGTCCTCGAGCTGCAGAAGCGCCTGCTCGAGAACGCCTACTACATGCCGGGACTCTGGTGGACGCGCAACGTGGTGCACTGGGCCAAGGTGAGGAACTACGTGGCGCCGCCCAGTCACTACACCAACCAGAAGCTCCAGGACATCTGGCTGGCGGAGCCCTGACCGGCGCGGGGGCGTGAGCGGGGCCGCATGCAGACCTACATCGCCAAGCGGCTGCTCCTGATCGTTCCCACGCTCCTCGGCGTGGCCGCCCTCGTGTTCCTGATCATGCGGGTGATCCCCGGCGACGTGGCCCTCCTGATCCTCGGGGGCGACCAGGCCGCGCGGATCGATCCCAAGCAGCTCGCCAACATGCGTCGCCAGCTCGGGCTGGACCAGCCGCTCCTGATCCAGTTCGGCGAGTGGCTGTGGGGGGTGGTGCGCTTCGATTTCGGCAAGTCCCTCTGGACGGGGCGCCCGGTCGTCGAGGAAGTGCTCATTCGCCTGCCCCTGAGCCTCGAGCTGGCGTTTCTGGCCACGATGGTGTCTGTCCTGATCGCGATTCCCCTCGGGATGCTCGCGGCGGTGCGCCAGGACACGTGGGTGGACTACGTCGTGCGCGTGGTCAGCATCGGGGGCCTGGCGATCCCGTCGTTCTGGGTCGGGATCCTGTGCATCCTCTTCCTGGTGATCTACTTCGGCTGGGGGCCCCCGCTGGAGTTCACGCCGCCCTGGGTGGATCCGTGGGCGAACTTCCAGCAGATGATCTGGCCGGTGGTGACGGTGGGGTACCGCTACGCGGCCGTCACCACGCGGATGACGCGCTCGACGGTGCTGGAGGTGCTGCGGGAGGACTATATCCGCACCGCCTGGGCCAAGGGATTGCGCGATCGCGCCGTCGTCATCCGGCACGCCCTGAAGAACGCGATGCTCCCCGTGATCACCTTGATCGGGACGGAGTTCGCCTTCCTCATCGGCGGCCTCGTCGTCACCGAGACCGTCTTTACCCTCAACGGGGTGGGCCGGTTCGTCGTCGATGCGGTCGCCCACCGGGACTACCCGGTGGTGCAGGCGCTCGTCTTCCTCATCGCCTTCTGGTTCGTGATCGTGAATCTCCTCATCGACCTGACCTATGCGTGGTTCGACCCGCGCATCCGGTATCGATAGGCCGTGAGCGTCGACTCCTCCCTCGTCCACGACACCGCCTCGGCGCCCCTCGCGCCGCGCCTGAGCCTCGCCGAGGCGGTGACGAAGTTCGCTCGCACCAAGCCGCTGGGGGCGGGGGGTGCGGTCATCATCCTGGCCATGATCTTCGTGGCCCTCTTCGCGGAGCGGCTCGCGCCCTACGACCCGTATGAGGCCGACTACGCGGCCCAGTTCGTGCGGCCGAGCGCGGAGCACTGGTTCGGCACCGATGAGTTCGGGCGCGACGTGATGACCCGGATCATGTACGGCGCGCGCATCGCCTTGTTCGTCGGCTTCGTGGCGTCGTTCGCGGGCTGCACGATCGGCGCCCTGCTGGGCGTGGTCAGCGCCTACCGGGGCGGGCGGGTGGACCTGCTCCTCGAGCGGCTGATGGACATCCTGCTCGCGTTCCCGCAGCTCATCCTCGCCCTCGCGATCGCCTCGATCCTGGGCCCGGCCGTCCAGAACGTGGTGATCGCGGTGTCCATCCCGATCATCCCGCGCGCGGCGCGCGTGGTGCGGTCGGCGGCCCTCGCGGTCAAGGAGAACCAGTACGTCGAGGCGGTGAACGCGCTCGGCGCCTCGTGGCGTCGCGTGGTCGCCCAGCACATCCTCCCCAACGTCGCGGCCCCCTACATCATCATGCTCACCGCGCAGCTGGGAGGCGCCATCCTGGCCGAGGCGGCGCTCTCCTACCTGGGCCTGGGCGCGGCCGAGCCGACGCCGTCGTGGGGGCTGATGCTCTCGGGCTCCGCTCCGTCGTACGCCGAGAAGGCGCCCTGGATCGCTCTGTTCCCGGGCATCGCGATCAGCCTGGGCGTGTTCGGCTTCAACCTCTTCGGCGACTCATTGCGGGACGCGCTCGACCCGAAGCTTCGGGGGCGGTAGGATACCGGACATGACCACGGGAGCCCTCGACGGCAGGGTGGCGCTGGTGACGGGCGCGGGACGGCTGCGCGGGATCGGGCGGGCCACCGCGCTGGGCCTGGCCCAGCTCGGGGCGGACGTGGTGGTCACCGGGACGGGCCGCGATCCCGCGACCTACCCGGAGGACGAGAAGAAGGCGGGGTGGCGCGACGTCGAGAGCACCGCCGAGCAGATCCGCGCGTCCGGCCGCAAGGCGCTGACCTGGACCGGCGACGTTAGCCAGGCCCCCGAGGTGGCGCGGCTGGTGGACCAGGTGATGAACAGCTTCGGGCGCCTCGACGTGCTCGTGAACAATGCGGCCTACCCGCGCGGCAACGACCGGGTGCCGCTCCCCGAATTGGACGAGGCGGTCTGGCGAAAAGTCCTCGACATCAAGCTGACCGGCGCGTTCCTCCTCTGCAAGCGCGTCGTCCCGATCATGGTGCAGCAGAAATGGGGGCGCATCATCAACCTCTCCTCGATCGCGGGCAAGCGCGGCGCTCCCAATACCGCGGCCTACAACGCGGCCAACTTCGGCATCCAGGGTCTCACCCAGTCGCTGGCCATGGAGGTGGCGCGCCACGGTGTCACTGTCAACGCGGTCTGCCCGGGCACCATCGACACGGCTCGAATGGATGTTCTGGGCCGGAGTGACGGCTGGCAGCGCCAGCTCGACCGCATCCCGATGGGCCGGGCCGCCTCCGACGAGGAGGTCGCGGGCCTCATCGCCTTCCTCTGCTCACCCGCCGCCGCGTTCATGACCGGCCAGTCCGTCAACATCGACGGCGGCGTGGTCATGTGGTGAGGAGCCGGCGCGCTAGGTTCCCAGCACCTCTCGAACTTTCCGGCTGACCCCGTCGGGCGTGAACGGCTTCTGCAGGAAGTGGGTGCCGGGTTCCAGCACCCCGTGCTCCACGATGGCGGCGTCGGTGTAGCCCGACATGAACAGCACCTTGAGCCCGGGCCGGGCCGTGAGCAGATGGTCGGCCACCTGGCGGCCGTTCATCTGCGGCATCACCACGTCGGTCAGCAAGAGGTGGATCGGTCCCGGGTGGGCGTCCGCGAGGCGTAGCGCTTCGCTCGGGCTGGTGGCGTCCAGCACCGTGTAGCCCTGGATCGAGAGGATCTCGCGCGCGAGGGTGCGCAGGGGCTCGTCGTCCTCCACCAGCAGCACGGTCTCGGAGCCGCGGCGGGTGATCTCGGTCGGGCGCGCCGGCTCCGCGGTCCCCGGCGCCTCCTCCACCCGTGGCAGGTAGAGCTTGAAGACGGCTCCGTGCCCGGGCTCGCTGTAGACCGTGATGTGTCCGCCGCTCTGCTTGGCGATGCCATACACCGTGGCCAGACCGAGCCCCGTGCCCTTGCCCACCTCCTTGGTGGTGAAGAAGGGCTCGAAGATGTGCGCCTGGACCTCGGCGGTCATGCCGTGGCCGGTATCGCTGACCGAGAGCATGACGTAGGGGCCCGGCTCGACCTCGGCATGGGTCCGGGCGTAGGCCTCGTCCAGGGTCACGTTGCCGGTCGCGAGCGTCAGCCAGCCCCCGTTCGGCATCGCGTCGCTGGCGTTGACGGCCAGGTTGAGCAGGACTTGCTCGATCTGCCCCGCGTCGGCCTTGACGCGCCCGGCGGCCGAATCGAGCGCGGTCGCGATCTCGATGTCCTCGCGGATCATGCGACGCAGCAGGGGCTCGATTCCGGTCACGGTGGCGTTCAGATCCAGCACGCAAGGGTCCAGGATCTGCTTGCGGCTGAAGGCCAGGAGCTGATGCGTGAGCTTGGCGGCGCGCTCGGCGGCGTCCTGGATGATCTCGATCTCCCGCCGGATCGGGTTCTCCGAGGTCAGCGCGTTGAGCACGAGATAGCAGCGGCCGCCGATGGCGGTCAGCAGGTTGTTGAAGTCGTGGGCCACCCCGGCCGCGAGCCGCCCGATGCCCTCCATCTTCTGGGCCTGACGGAGTTGATCTTCCAGGTAGCGGCGCTCCGTGATGTCGCGGGCCACTCCCAGTCGGGCGACCGGCTGGCCGTCCTTCAGGACGCTGGTCACGTGCACCTCGAGCAGGACGCGCGCGCCATCCTTCTGGATGAGCTCGACCTCGAAGAACGGAGACACCTTCACGCCCACCCGTACATCGCTCAGGCGGGCCCGAGCTTCCCGGGCTCCCGCCTCCGGCAGTAGCGAGAAGAAGGCCCGGCCGACGAGCTCCGCCTGCGCATAGCCGGTGATCGTCTCGGCACGGTGGTTTCCCAGGGCGATCCGGCCGTCCAGCTCGAGCAGAAAGACCGCGTCGGCGATGTTCTCGGTCACGAAGCGATAGCGCTCGTCGGAGTCGAGGAGCGCCTGGGCGAGGCGCTGCTTCCGGACCGCCTGTTCGACCGTCATGAGCAGGTGGCTCATCTCGAACGGCTTCACGATGTAGGCGAAGGCGAGACCGTTGATCGCCTGGATGGCGGTGGTGAGGGAGGCGTGCCCGGTGATGAAGATGACCTCGGTCGTCGGCAGCAGCTTCCGGATGCCGTGGAGCACGTCGAAGCCGGACATGTCGGGCAGCGTGATGTCCACGATCGCCGCCTCGATCGGGCTCGTCGCCGCGATCTCGAGGCCGGCTCGGGCCTCGGTGGCGATCTGGACCACGTAGCCCCGCTGCTCGAGCACGTCGCCGATCGTCTCGCACATGCCCCGGTCGTCGTCGAGCACGAGGATATGGCCCGCGCTCATCGGCCCGCTCCCATCAGCCCTCTCCCACGCGTCCGGATCGGCCCACGTGTCCGGACGTCGTGCTCGTGGCCAGGGACAGGACCCGCTCCAGGTCCAGAGGCTTCGGCAAGACGGGGAATCCGCTTCGCTTCTCGGCTTCCTTCACCAGCTCATCGCGCGTGTAGGCCGTCATCATGATCACGTGCTTGGCCAGGCCCTCGGCCTTCATCGCGGCGAGCGCCTGCACGCCGTTGATCCCCGGCATCTGGATGTCCATGAGGACGAGGTCGTAGGCGCGGCGCCTCGCCATGCTCACCGCCGCGTCGCCCGAGTGCGCGATGGCGACCTCGTACTGGTTAGCCTGGAAGATGTCGGTCAAGGTATCGGCCATACCGGGGTCGTCGTCCACCACCAGGATGGTCTTGCGGGCGCTAGGCATGCGCGGCCTTCTCGAAATGGACCGCGAAGCGACTGCCCTGGCCGACCGTGCTGTCGACGGTGATCCGCCCGCCATTGGCCTCGGCGAGATCACGGGCGAGCGCGAGCCCCAGCCCGATCCCCTTGGCTTTGGTGGTGAAGAGGGGCTGGAAGATCTTCGCCAGATTCTCCGGGGGAACGCCGACGCCGGTGTCCTCGACGGCGGCGAACACGCTCTCCCGGTCCTCTCCTACCGATACCGTCACGCGGCCTCCGTCCGGCATCGCCTGCACCGCGTTCTGAAGGAGGTTCAGGAGGATCTGCCCGACCTGGTGAGCGTCGATGAGGACCGCCGGCATCGACTCGGCCAGCGCGAGCTGTACCGTCACCGACTCGGGCCGGGAGAGCTGCTGCAGGGCCGCCCGCACGATCGAGACCAGGCTGGCCGCTTCGCGCACCGGGGCCTTCACGCGCGCGAAGTCGAGCAGCTCGGTCACGATCCGATCGGAGTTGGCGACTTCCCGATCGAGGATCCCGAGGTGCTTCCGGATCTTCTCGTCGTGGGGCAGGATCATGTTCAGGTAGTAGACGGAGTTCTTGATGACCCCGAGCGGGGTGCGCAGCTCGTGCCCGACCCCGCCCGCGAGCTGCCCGAGCATGGCGAGCGTTTCCTTCCGGACCAGCTCTTCCTTGGCCTCGCGGAGTGCCTGGGCGGCGTAGGCGTTCTCGATGGCGATGGCCGCCTGGGAGGCGAGCACGACGGCGAGGAGCTCGTCGGTCTCCGAGAACTCCTCCGCCCCCTGCTTCTCGGTGACGTAGAGACTGCCGTAGGCTCGGTCGCGAACCATGATCGGCACCCCGAGGAACGAGCCCAGATGCGGGGCCAGGGTCCGGAGCCGCAACGGCCGCCGCTCCGTGATCAGCAGGCCCAGCACGTCCGGGCCCATCGGCGGCGGGCCGCTCGCCCGCTTGCTGGCCTCGGCGGTCCCCGCGGTCAGGAACTGACTGAGCCCGGTGCCGGACTCGTCGATCACGCCGAGGGCGGCGTAGCGGGCCCCCAGAACATTGCGCGCGACCTCGGCGATCTTCTGAAGCACGCGCTCCAGGGACCGCTCGGTCGTCAGCGCCAGGCTGGTCTGCACCAGGGCCTGTAGCTGCCCGGCGCGCCCCTGGGTGGAGTGGTGCCTCGCAGCCGGCCTCGCACCAGGGCGGCGGGGCTTACGACGAGATGTCACCTGACGTTTGCGGAAAGGAGTCTCCCCGGGCTCCTCTCTGGAGCCGTGAATCGGGACAGGTAGGGCAAGGGTACAACAGCGGATGGGTTGTCGGGTAGGAGGAATGCGTCACCGGCCTGGAAGTGTCTCAATGGAGACACAACCGGCGGCCTCGGCGGGTGGCAGCCGGGCCTCACGCGTGGCAGACTGACGGCGGGGAGGGACCCATCATGACGACTCCGCGACCCGCATCGGGAAGCCGGCCCCCCGGCTGGCAGCAGGAGCACGCGCGGCGGTACATCGGGACCGGTGGCCAGGATGGCCATACCTGGGAGGGCGTGACGACGCTCCTGCTGACCACGACCGGCCGGCGTTCCGGCCAGGCGCGGACCACCCCGCTGATCTACGGCCGCGACGGCGACCGCTACGTGGTGGTGGCCTCGCGCGGCGGTGCGCCCGCGCACCCGGCCTGGTACGAGAACCTGACCGCGCAGCCGGAGATCCAGGTGCAGGTGATGGCCGACCGCTTCAAGGCGCGCGCCCGCACCGCCTCCAAGGCCGAGAAGCCGGCC
>DASQAL010000232.1:0-21619 GCA_035635775.1 Candidatus Acidiferrum sp. | reverse complement strand
CGATGCCGACGCGTTGCCCCTCGACGACGCCCGGACCTACCAGCTCCTGAGCGAGGCGCGGACCTTCGGCGTGTTCCAGCTGGAATCGGCCGGGATGCGGGACGCGCTCAAGCGTCTGAAGCCCCAGCGCATCGAGGACATCATCGCGATGGTGGCCCTCTACCGGCCGGGCCCGATGGACCTGATCGAGGACTTCGTCAACCGCAAGCACGGCCGCTCCCCCATCGCCTACGAGCACCCCCTGATGGAGCCGGTTCTCCAGGAGACCTACGGGATCATGGTCTACCAGGAGCAGGTGATGCGGCTGGCCGCGGACATGGCCGGCTTCTCGCTCGGCGAGGCCGACACCCTTCGCAAGGCGATGGGGAAGAAGGACCGCGAGCTGATGGCCACCCAGCGCGAGAAGTTCGTCACGGGCGGCAAGGCCAACAAGATCGACGGCAGGAAGGCCGAGCGCATCTGGGACCTCATCGAGAAGTTCGCGGGCTACGGATTCAACAAATCGCATGCCGCGTGCTACGGCGTCGTCGCGTACCAGACCGCGTACCTCAAGGCGAACCACCCGACCGAGTTCATGGCCGCCCTGCTGACCTCCGAAATGGAGAAGACGGACAAGATCGTCCAGTACGTGGAGGAGACGCGCGCGATGGGCCTGCGGGTGGAGCCGCCCGACGTCAACGTCTCCCGGGCCGACTTCACGGTGGCGGGGGAGGCGATCCACTTCGGGCTGGCCGCGATCAAGAACGTGGGCGCCACCGCGATCGAGTCCATCGTCCGGACCCGCGAGGCGGACGGCCGCTTCGCCGCCCTCGACGATTTCTGCGCCCGCGTCGATCTGCGCCTGGTGAACCGGCGGGTGGTCGAGTGCCTGATCAAGGCGGGCGCGTTCGACTCGCTGCAGAGCACGCGGGCCGGCCTCCTCGCCGCGCTGGACCAGGCGATGGACAGCGGCCAGCGCCAGCAGCGCGACCGCGAGGAAGGGCAGGTCTCGCTCTTCGACGTGCTGGGCGGCGGCGGCGCCAAGCCGGCGGTGGCGCCCATCGCGGTGGCCCGCGTGCCCGAGTGGCCGCCGGAGGAGATGCTGGCCTACGAGCGGGAGGTGCTGGGCTTCTACCTCTCGGGCCACCCCCTCGAGCAGTACCGGGACGTGGCGCGCCGGATCGGCGCGCTCGGCGCCGCCGACCTGGCCACGCGCTCGACCGGCGCCCGCGTGCTCCTGCTCGGGCAGGTGAGCGCCTTCAGCGAGAGCACGACCAAGAGCGGCAACCGCATGGCCTTCGCCACGCTCGAGCTGGTGGACGGCAGCGTCCCCCTGACGATCTTCCCCGAGCCCTACCGGAGCTGCGCGGGGGCGCTCCGGCACAAGGGGCCGGTGATCGTGCGCGGCCGCGCGGACGACAGCGACAAGGGCCGCGTCGTGCTCGCGGAGGAGATCAAGCCCCTGGAGGAAGCGATGGGCAATCTGGCCCCGGCCGGCAACGGCCAGGGCAACGGCACTGGAACCGGGACCGGACCCGGCGCCGCCGCGCACGCCTGCCGCATCCGGGTCAGCGCGGCGGCCGACGCCTTGCCGGACCTGCTCGCCTCGGTGAAGGCGGCCTGCCGCGAGCACGAGGGCCGCACGCCGCTGTTCCTCCACGTGCTGCTGCCCGAGCAGGAGGTGGTGCTGCGGATCAAGGAGCTCGCGGTGGATCCGGCGTCCGACCTCGTGACGAAAGTGGAAGGCCTGCTCGGACCGGGCAGTATACTCGTCGAGTATGCCGGACGAGCTTGAGTTCGAGAAGCCGCTCCTCGAGCTCGAGAACCGCATCACGGAGCTGCGCGCCTCGGAGGAGCCGCTCGAGGCGCGCGACGAGATCGCGAAGCTCGAGGAACGGCTCGCCCGCCAGCAGCAGCGCGTGTACTCGGGCCTGACCGCCTGGCAGCGCGCCCAGATCGCCCGCCACCCCAAGCGGCCGCACACCCTCGACCTCGTCAACCTGCTGCTGGACGATTGGGTCGAGTTGCACGGCGACCGGGTCTTCGGTGACGACAAGGCGATCGTGGGCGGCCTCGCCACCTTCGACGGCGAGCCGGTGGTGTTGATCGGCCACCAGAAGGGCCGCGACACGCGCGAGAACATCGCGCGCAACTTCGGGATGCCGCACCCGGAGGGCTATCGCAAGGCCCTCCGGCTGATGCAGCTCGCCGGCAAGTTCGGCAAGCCCATCATCACCTTCATCGACACGCCCGGCGCCTATCCGGGGCTCGGCGCCGAGGAGCGCGGGCAGGCCGAGGCGATCGCGCGCAACCTGCGGGAGATGGCGGGCCTGCCCACGCCGGTGATCTGCGTGGTGACCGGGGAGGGGGGCAGCGGCGGGGCCCTCGCCATCGGGGTCGGCAACCGGGTGCTGATGCTCGAATACGCGATCTACTCGGTGATCTCGCCCGAGGGCTGCGCGGCCATCCTCTGGGGCGACGCCGCCAAGGCCCCCGAGGCGGCCGAGCTGATGCGGGTGACCGCGCCCGATCTCCTGAAGCTGGGCGTCATCGACGCCATCGTGCCCGAGCCCATCGGGGGCGCCCACCGGAACTGGGAGGCGACGGCGGCCAGCCTGCGGGCCGCCCTCCGCGATCAGCTCTGGCAGCTCAAGTCCAAGTCGGACGCGGAGCTGATCGAGGAGCGGCACGAGAAGTTCCGGCGCATCGGGGTCTTCGAGGAAATCGTCTGACCCACCCCCCGCAGTTTGACATGCCGGGGGGCGGGTGCTACCGTAAGTCCCGACCACTTATGCGGAATTTTCCCCCGCGGCCGTTGTCGTCCTGATGTCCAAGCTCCACCTGATCACCTACGGCTGCCAGATGAACGAGTACGACTCCGAGCGGGTGGCCGGCCTGCTCAAGCAGGAGCGGTACGAGCTCACCGATCGCCCGGAAGACGCCGACCTGATCCTGCTCAATACCTGCTCCATTCGAGAGAAAGCTGAAGACAAGGTCTTCTCTCAGCTGGGGGTCCTGCGGCACCTCAAGCGCGAGCGGCCGGATCTGGTCATCGGGGTCATGGGCTGCATGGCGCAGCTGCAGAAGGGGCGGATCCAGGAGCGCGCGCCCTACGTGGACCTCGTGTTCGGCTCGCCCGCGATCGCCCGGGTGGCCGAGCTGGTCGGCCGCGTGAAGGAGGGGCGGGGGCCGGTGCTCGAGACCGGCGAGAGCGCGCTGGTGAAGATCACCGCGCGGCCCGAGGGCGGCCAGCGGCTGAAGGCCTTCGTCACCGTGATGGAGGGCTGCGAGAAGTACTGCACGTTCTGCGTCGTGCCGACCACGCGCGGCCGGGAGCGCAGCCATCCGCCCGAGGTCATCGGGGAAGAGATCCGCGGCCTCGCGGAAGCGGGGTGCCGCGAGGTGACGCTGCTCGGTCAGACCGTGAACGCCTACGGGCGCGACCTGAGCCCGCCCACCGACCTGGCGGCCCTCCTCGAGCGCGTGAACGACATCGACGGCATCGAGCGCATCCGCTTCACGACCTCGAATCCCTACAACCTCACCCCTCGGCTCATCCGCGCCATCCGCGACGTCCCCAAGGTCTGCGAGTACCTGCACCTGCCGCTGCAGTCGGGCTCGGACCGGATGCTCGAGCGGATGAACCGCGGCTACACCCGCGCCCGCTACCTCGAGCTGATCGCGGAGTTGAAGGAGACGGTGCCGGACCTCGCGCTCTCCACCGACCTCATCGTGGGCTTCCCCGGCGAGACCGAGGAGGACTTCGCGCGGACGGTGGAGATGGTCGAGGAGGTCGGCTACGACAATGTCTTCGCCTTCCGCTACTCCCGCCGGCCGGGTACGCCCGCGGCGGAGATGGACGATCAGGTGCCGGAAGAGGTCAAGGCGGACCGCAACCGGCGCATC
Source organism: Candidatus Acidiferrum sp. (assembly GCA_035635775.1). GTDB lineage: Bacteria > Methylomirabilota > Methylomirabilia > Rokubacteriales > CSP1-6 > CAMLFJ01. The sequence goes on along the minus strand of DASQAL010000232.1, from coordinate 17,734 downwards.
CTGGAGACGGCGGGCCGGGTGGGCGCCGCGCGCAGCCAGCGCCTCGAGGGCCGGACGGTGCCCGTCCTGGTCGACGGCGTCTCCCGCAAGAACGCGGGCGAGGTGGCCGGGCGCACCCGCTGCAACCGAGTGGTGAACTTCGATCCCGGAGGTCGCGACCTGCTGGGCCGCGTGGTGCCGGTGCGCATCGTCCGCGCCCTGCCGCACAGCCTCCGCGGGGAGCCAGAGGCCTAGGAGGCGCACCATGTGGCTGGAGATGAAAGTGAAGGGGCTCGCGCTCGATCCGCTCTCCAACATGCCCATGATCATCCTCCGCGACGAGGAGGAGAAGCGCTCCCTGCCCATCTGGGTGGGCCTCTTCGAGGCCAACGCCATCGCGCTGGAGCTGGAGAAGATCTCCACGCCCCGGCCCATGACCCACGACCTCATCAAGAACATCCTGGAGTCGCTCGACGCGCGGGTCCAGAAGATCGTGGTCAACGATCTCCGCGACAATACCTTCTACGCGGTCATCCACCTCCGCCTGGGCAGCGCCGACATCACGGTGGACTCGCGGCCGTCGGACGCCATCGCGCTCGCCCTGCGGGTGGGGGCGCCGATCTTCGTGGAAGAGGAGGTCGTGCAGAAGGCCCGCTCCGTCGAGGTCGCCAAGGAGACCGAGATCGGCACCGGCAAGGGTGACGACCCGGCCAAGATCAAGGAGTGGCTCGAGTCGCTCAAGCCGGGCGACTTCGACCGGATCGAGCGCGGCAAGGACCCGAAGAGCCCGGACGAGTAGTGGATGCGGGTCGGGCTGTTCACCAACAACTACCTGCCGTTCCGCGGCGGGGTCGCGACGGCCGTCGAGACCCTGCGGCAGGGGCTTGAGGCGCTCGGCCACCGGACCTGGATCTTCGCGCCGGCGGCCCAGTCGCCGCACGCCGATCCACCGTACGTCTTCCGGTACCCGTCGATTCCCGCGCCGACCTATCCCGGCTTCTCGCTGCCGCTGCCCGTCTCGCGGCGCCTCGGCCGGGTCGCGCGGGCGCTCGAGCTCGACGTCGTCCACGTCCACCATCCGTTCCTGCTCGGCCTGACCGGCCGGCGCCTGGCCCGGCGCGAGCGGTGCCCGCTCGTCTTCACGTATCACACGCGCTACGAGAAGTACGCGCACTACGTGCCGCTGCCGCCGCGGCTGGTGCGGAGCCTCGCGGTGCGCTTGGCCTGCCGCTTCGCCGACTCCGCCGACCTGATCGTGGCGCCCTCCGAGCACGTGGCCGACACCCTGCGGCGGCGGGGCGTGGCCGCGCCGGTCGCGGTGATCCCCACCGGCGTGGACCTCGAGCTGTTCAGCCCAGCGAGCCGGGAGCGCGCCCGCCATCGCCTCGGCCTGCCCGCGGACGGGCTGATCTGCCTCTACACCGGCCGGCTCGACCGGGAGAAGAGCCTCGAGCGGGTGCTCGACGCCTTCGAGTCGGTGGCCGCCGCGGTATCGACCGCCACGCTGCACCTGGTGGGCAAGGGCAGCCACAGCCAGGCGCTCGAGCGGCGTGCCGCCGCGGGCCGGGCGCGGCCGCGCATCGTCTTCCACGGCGGGCTCGTGCGCGAGGCGCTGCCCGACTACTACCGCGCCGCCGACCTCTTTCTCTTCGCCTCCGAGACGGAGACGCAGGGGCTGGTGCTGGCCGAGGCGCACGCCTGCGGGCTGCCCGCGGTGGCGGTGCGCGCCTCGGGGGTGGACGAGGTGGTCACCGACGGCGAGACCGGGATCCTCACCAAGGCGGACACGGGCGAGATGGCCGACGCGGCGATCGGGCTCCTGCTGGACGCCGGGCGGCGCGCGAGCATGGGCCAGGCGGCGCGACGGCTCGTGGAGGCGCGCTTCGCGGCGCCTCGGCAGACCGCGGCCATGGTCGCGCACTACGAAGCCCTGCTGGCCCGGCCTCGGTGATGGCGGTCCCGTCGCCCGGCCGCAACCTGCGGGTGGGATTCCAGACCGAATGGGATCCGCACAGCGCCGGGCCCGGCCACCAGGGGCTGCTCGCCTGGGATCCCCGCGTGCGGACGCTCCTGCGGGTGCTCGTGTCCTATCCGGAGGTGCGCTACATCCTGCCGGACCGCATCAGCCTCGATCCCGCCGCCGATCCGCGCACGCTCGAGACCATGGCCCGCTTCCTCGAGCGGCAGGGATGGCTGGTGCGGCGGGTGGCGGTGAGCTGAGCCCCCCGGTGTGAATCCGTGATCTGGAACCGCGAGGCCGAGACCGCCTCCCGCTCCGCGATGCGGGCGCTCCAGACCGAGCGGCTGCGGGCGAGCGTGGCCTGGGCCCGCGCGCGCGTGCCCTTCTATCGCGACGCGCTCGCCGCGGCCGGCGTGACGGACGAGGCGGTGACGCTGGACCGCCTCCCGGAGCTGCCCTTCACGGTGAAGGACCACCTGCGCCAGCACTACCCGTTCGGGCTCTTCGCGGTGCCGCGCGAGGACGTGATCCGCATCCACGCCTCCTCCGGCACCAAGGGCAAGCCCACCGTGGTGGGCTACACCCGGAGCGACCTCCGCATCTGGCGAGAAGTCATGGCGCGGGCGCTGGCCGCCGCGGGGGCCGCGCCCGGCCAGCTCATCCAGATCGCCTACGGCTACGGCCTCTTCACCGGCGGCCTCGGCTTCCACGACGGCGCCGAGCACATGGGCCTCACGGTGGTGCCGGTCTCCTCGGGCAATACGCATCGCCAGATCCTGCTGCTCCAGGACTTCCGCCCGCAGGGCCTGGCCTGCACGCCGTCCTTCGCCCTCTACATCGGCGAGACCCTGCGGGAGCAGGGGGGCGACCCGCGCGCGCTCGGCCTCGCGTACGGCCTCTTCGGCGCCGAGCCGTGGACCGAGGCGATGCGCGCGCAGCTCGAGGCGCTCTGGGGCTGCCCGGCGCTGGATTTCTACGGGCTCAGCGAGATCATCGGCCCCGGCGTGGCGGGGGAGTGCGTGGAGGCCCGCGACGGCCTGCATCTCAACGAAGACCACTTCCTGCCCGAGATCGTCGACCCGCGGAGCGGGGCGCCGCGGCCCGCCGGGGAGGAGGGCGAGCTGGTGCTGACCTCGCTCACCAAGGAAGCCCTCCCGATGATCCGCTACCGCACCGGCGACGTCACTCACCTCGATCCCGCGCCCTGCCGCTGCGGGCGGACCACCGTGCGGATGGCGCGCATCAAGGGGCGCACCGACGATATGCTGATCATCAAGGGGGTCAACGTCTATCCCTCCCAGCTCGAGGCGGCGCTCTTGACGGTGGCGGACCTGGCCCCGCACTACCAGCTGGTGGTGGACCGGCGGGAGGCCTTTCCGACGCTGGCGGTGCACGTGGAGCCGGACGAGCGCGTGGTGCGCGAGTGGGGCGGCTTCGAGGCCGCGCCCGCCCGGCTCGCCGCGCTGTCCGCGCGGGTGGCCGAGTGCCTCCGGGGCCACCTCGGGCTCAATCCGGAGATCGCGGTAGTGGCGCCGAAGACCATCCCGCGCAGCGAAGGCAAGGCGGTGCGGGTCGTGGAAAGGAGATAGTCATGGCGGAGCGCGACGAAGCCCGGCTGCTGGCCCGCATCGAGGCGGGGGAGCGTATCGAGTCCCCCGAGGAGATGACGGAGGCGTACCGCGAGAACCTCATCCACCTCATGACGATGCAGGCCGACTCGGAGCTGGCGGGCGGCTACGGCTACGTGCCGTGGATCACGAAGGCGCCCGGGGTGGAGGAGAAGCACGTGGTCGCCCAGATCGTAAAGGACGAGCTCCGCCACGCCACCGTCATGTACGGGCTCCTCGCCGACCTGGGCGTGGACGTGGAGGCGCACGTGCGCGTGCACGACGAGGCCTTCACGATGCGGGTCGCCAACGACGCCGACATCGGCACCGCCCGCATCACCGCCGACAAGCGGGTCAACATCTTCTACTACCCGATCGACACGTGGGCCGACTTCACCTTCTTCAACTTCTGCATGGATCGCGGCGCGGGCCACCAGCTCGAGGACGTGCGCGCCTGCTCCTACGGGCCGTGGGTGCGCGCGATCGAGGGCATCTTCAAGGAGGAGAAGTTCCACATCCGCCACGGCGAGTTCTGGGTGAAGCGCCTCGCCGAGGATCCCAAGACCCACGACGAGGCCCAGGCCACGCTCCACAAATGGTACATCCGCACCATGAACATCTTCGGGCGCCCCGGCTCGGCCAAGAACGTGCTCTACCGGAAGTACCGGCTCAAGCTGCGCGACAACGACGAGGTCCGCCAGGCCTTCGCCCGCGAGGTCGCCGAGAAGGCGGGCGCGGTCGGGCTCACGCTGCCCGAGTGGCTCCCGGTCTGGGACCGCCTGCCCGAAGAGGCGCAGATCCCCGGGTGAGCCCGGTGCGCCGGCTACGCGTCGTCTCGATGGCGCTGATCGTGCTGGCCGTGGGCGTGCCCGTCGCGGCGCAGAGCGGGCGCCAGGTGAAGGTGCTGCTGGAGTTCAAGCAGCAGACCCAGGGCAGCCGCCAGGGCGTGCCGGGGCAGGGGGGCATCGTCGTGGAGGAGCGCCGCGGCGAGCCTCGCGTCCGCGGCCGGGGCGGCCTCGGGGTGGAGGACACCACCACCCGCGTCACCCGCTCCTCCGGCCTCTTCACGGTGGTGCAGGACGGCGGCACCGGCTCGATCATGGGCGCGCAGGACGTCCCGTACCAGCAGATGGCCTATTACTACGACTACGCGACCGGCAAGGGGCACGTCGCCCAGGGCGTCGCGTGGCAGCGCGTGGGCACCGCGCTCATGGTGCGCCCGGTGATCCTCCCCGGCCACCAGATCCGGGTGACGCTGACGCCGGTGATCAGCGACGTCACGCCCGGGGGCGGAGGGACGATCGAGGTCGTGGAGGCGGCGACCGACGTGATCGTGCCCAACGGCGGGCGGCTGCAGTTCGGCGGCAGCACCGGCAGCCTCCACGCGATCACCCGTCAGGTCCTCGGCTACCGCTCCCAGCAAGCGTCGGAGGAAACGGCCCTGACGCTCACCGCCACCATCCAGTGACCCGCTACACCGGCAACGGCGCCTACTGCTACGCCAACAGCGTCTACATGGTGCTGCGCGAGGCGGGCGCCGCCGCCGCGGAGCTGCCCGAGCCCGGCTTCATCGAGTGCCTGACCACGATGCCCTTCGGCACGCTCTACCTGCGGGTCGGGCGCGACCTGCTCGTGTACTTCAGCTCGCCGCTCGCCACCCCGGACCAGGGGATCACCACTGCGCTCGACGCCCTCGGCTGGGAGTGCCGGGAGGAGTGCGAGGGCACGCCCGAGGCCGCGCTGGCCCGGCTCGCCGAGGCGGCCGGGCGCGGGCCGGTGCTGGCCGGGCCGCTCGACATGGGCGGGCTCGGCTACATGCCGCATCACGCCCAGCTCTCGGGCAGCGATCACTTCGTGGTGGTGCTGGGCGTCGAGAACGATCGGGTGCGCATGCACGATCCCGACGGCTATCCGTACGCGGCCCTGCCCACCGCCGAGTTCCTGCGCGCCTGGAAGGCCGACCGCGTGCGCTACGCTCAGGTGCCGTACACGATGCGCACGGGCTTCCGGCAGGTGCGCCACCCGGCGCGAGAGGAGATGATCGCGCGCACCCTGGCCGTGGTCCGGACCAACCTGGCCGCCGACCCGGGCGGCCCGGATCAATACGGCGGCCCCCGGGCCTTCCGCCTGCTGGCCGCGGACCTGCGTGGCGCGGTGGCCAAGCGCCTGGCCGGGCACCTGACCTACTTCGCGTTCCCGCTGGCCGCCCGGCGCAGCCACGATGCCGCCGCCTTCCTGCGAGAAGGCGGGCGCGTGGCGGCCGCCGGCCTCTTCGAGCGCAAGGCGCGCTGCTTCGGCGAGGCGCAGTACGCGGCCGTGCAGGAACGCTGGGAGGACACCGCCGGGCTCCTCGAGTCCATCGCCGATCTCGAGGACGGCCTGATCCACGCCCTCAGCCCGGCCTGAGGCCGGGGTTCAGCTTCTGGCTGTGAAGTAGCGCTCCAGCGGCACCTCGTCGACCCGGACCAGCAGCGCCTTCCGGACGACCGCCTCGCGGAGCGAGACCAGGGCCACCATCTCCGGGTCGCGCCGGACCGCGTCCAGGCCGTCCGGCGTCTCGAACCGATCTCGTCGGGGGCGTCCGGGTCGGCCCCTCCGCGGGGAGCCGGAGCCGGGCTCAGGATTCGCTCGAACCGTCCGCCGTGCCGGCGGAAAACGGGGAAGGGCCAGGTTCTCGTAGCGGCGAAGGGCTTGCTGCTGGCCGGGGGGCAGATAGATGAGCGCCAGGTAGAGCGGCCCTGGGTTCATGGGCGCGCGGAGGTACTTAACATAATGTTGCTTATCAGACTCCCAGGACAGGCCGCCACGCCCGTGGGGCGGCCGTCGAGGTCGGCTTTTACTTCGCGGCCGGGTCGAGCGCGGCGATCCGTCCCCGGATGTCCTCGGCGCGCCGGCTCTCCGGGGCATCCTTGAGCACGCGCTCGTAGGTCACGCGCGCGTCGGCGGGCTTGCCGGCCAGCGCCTGCGCGCGCGCCAGGTCGAGCAGGGCCTCCTCGAAGAAGAACTGCTTGGGCCCGAGCCCGCGCGCCGCCGCGTCGTACGCGGTCACCGCGTTGGCGTAGTGCTTCTGCGCCTCCCAGGTGTAGCCGACGCCCGAGGCGCTGAGCGTGCGGAGGCTGCCGCTGGCGCCCTTGGCGAGCGCGATCTCGTAGGCGGCCCGCGCCGCCGCGTAGTCGCCGGCCTGGTACTGGAGATTGCCGAGCTGGTAGGCGGCCTGGGTCGCCGCGGCCGACCGGCTGTGCTGGGCCAGGACGGCCTGGAGCAGGCCGATGGCCTTCTGCCGTCCCTCCGCGGTGGCCAGAGGCCCCTCGCCCTGCTGGACCGCCTCGGTGGCCCCGGCCAGCGCCGCCTGGCCGCGGGTCTCCTCGGCGCGCAGCCAGAGCCAGCCCGCCGTCACCACGAGAGCCAGGACCACCACCACGCCGGCGATCTTGAGCGCCAGGCGCCCCCCCCGGGACTGGAGGAACTCGGCCAGCTCACTCACCGGCGCCGCTCCGTCGCGGGGTCGTCGGCGGCGTCGGGCCGCTCGATCCAGATCTCGCCCTTGACCGCGGCGCCGTCGGCGGCCGAGAAGCTGCCGGTCTTGAGCGTGCCGGTCAGCACCCCGGTCGGCAGGATCTCCACGCGGGTCGCGGCCGAGAGGTTGCCGCGCACCGTGCCGCCCACCACGATGGCGCGGGCATTGATGTTGGCGTCGACATCGGCCCCTTCGCCCACCAGCACACGGCCCGTCACGTTGATGTCGCCCTCGAAGTGTCCCGCGATGTGGAAGTCGCCCTCGCCCGCCACCTCGCCCTTGAACGACAGCCCCGCCCCCAGGCCGGCGGGCTCCGTGCGCGCCTCGCGGTGGGCGACCAGGTCGGCGGCCAGCGAGTCCGGGTCGCCGCCGCCGAGGCCCAGATACCGGAGGGTGCGGCCCAGCGCGCCCACGCGCTCCGTCTCTAGACGCCCGGGGTCGGCCGCTGGGCGCCCGCCCGAGCGGTCTCCAGGCGACGCAGACCGAGACCGGAGCCCACGAGCAGGAGGCAGGAGCCGATGAGCAGGAGCGACACCACGGGAGCCGGCGCGACCACGGGGTGCTCGACGAACCGGAGCGTGACCTCGACGGGCAGGCTGACCAGGGCCAGCCCCGCGACGAGGCCGGTGACCGCGCTCGCCCGCCCTTTCAGCACCCTCTGGAGCTGTCGCATGGCGCGTAGTGTAGCGACCGAGATACGGGATAGCAACCGGAAGAGGCCGCGACCGCTTGACGGAGGCCGGGCGCGGGACTACGCTCCAGCTTCTATGCTCGACACCGGCGGGCGCGCTCGCCTCCTGCACGTGGCCATCTGGCTGGCCACGTTGTTCTTCACCGCGATGCTCTTCGTGCCGCTGCTGCGCGAGGCGCTGCGCCGCGTGACCGAGCTGCCGTCCGGCGGCCCCTTCTGATGTTGGCGGCCCGCCTCCTGGTCGTGATGGACGACGAGCACGCCCGCGGGCTGCTGGTGGCGGTGCTCCGCGCGGACGGCTACCCGGTGGACGCGGCCGCAACCCGGGCCGAGGCCCTGAGCCTGATCGACCGGCACGCCTACGCGCTGGTGCTGAGCGCGCTGCGCATGCCGCAGCTCGACGGGCCGGCCCTGGCGCAGGTCCTGGAGGCGCGGCGGCCGCTCGAGATGCCCGCGCTGGTCTTCGTGACGCAGCCGGCCTTTGCCCCCGACCTCGCCCGCTTCCTGATGGAGTCGGCGGCCCCGCTGCTGCAGTGGCCGGCTCGCCCGGCCGACGTCAGCCGGATCGTCGCCCGCTCGCTCGCGCCCACCCCCGCCTGAGCGGGCCTAGCCGGTCGGCTCGTCGGGGACGCGGGCCTTGCGCCGCACGCCCGGCCCGTCGCGCCGCCGGGTGAGCTCGAAGGCCATCAGCCCCACCGTGACCACGAGGATGATCCAGCCCGCCACGTCGAGGTTGACGATGAGCCACCCGACCAGACTGAGCGCGGCGAGGAGCCACACGGTGGCGACGGAGCGAGAGCTGAGCCACTGCATCGGGCCCAATTATCCGGGCGGCGGGCGCACAAGTCAAATGCCCGTGGCGCGGGCGCTCAGAGCCGGCGGAGAAAGCTCTCCGGATCGTCGAGGAACGCGCGCGTGATGCGCACGTGCTCGACGTCGGGGTACGCGACCGGCGCAATCGCGCCGTCCTCGAGCAGCCGGATGTCGGCCCGCGGCAGCGCCATGAGGATCGGGGAGTGCGTGGCGATGACGAACTGGCAATCCTCGGCCACCCGGTCGCGCAGGAGGGCGAGCAGCGCGAGCACGCGCGTGGGCGACAGCGGCGTCTCGGGCTCGTCGAGGAAGTAGAGCCCGCGCGGCACCAGCCGCTGCTGGAGCAGGTGGAGAAACGTCTCGCCGTGGGAGCGCGCGTCCGGCGCCGCCCCGTAGCGGCGGGTCAGCGCGGCCCGCTCCTTGGCCGCCGCGCCCACCGCGAGCCGCTGGCCCCACGAGCCCTCGGGCCGGGAGGCGCGCAGCTCGTCCTCCATCGCGCGCAGGCCCTCGATCTCGCCGCCCACCCGGAGGGTGAAGCCGAAGACGTCCTCCGCGCGGAGGAAGAGGGTGGCGCGCGGATGGCGAATGCGCGGGAAGCGGAAGGCGCGGGCGAAGGCGCGCGCGCCCGCGAGGGTCGGATCGCGCTCGAGGTCGCGGCCGCCCGCCGCGACCGCGCCTGCGCCCGCGGCCAGGCCCTCCAGCAGGGTGGACTTGCCGCAGCCGTTCTCCCCCACCAGGAAGGTGACGGGCGACCGGAAGTCGAGGCGCTCGAGGTCGCGGAAGAGCGGCAGCGTGAACGGAAACGGCGCGGGCTCCCGCACGGCGCCGGCGCGGCGGATGCCGGTCAGGAAGAGCCCGGCCCGCGCCGCGGCCTTGCGGGAGCCCGCCCGCTTCACGCGGAACTCAAAGGAATTGACGGGGCTAGCGCAGCTCCGGGATCACCCAGAGCGGCCGCTCGCCGCGGGCGACGCGCTGCACGTTGTCGAAGGCGTTCCGGAAGGCCTTGAACCAGTTGTCCCAGGTGGGGCCCGCCATGTGCGGCGTGAACGTCACGTTCTCGAGCGCGAAGAGCGGATGGTTGGCGATGGGCGGCTCCTCGACCATGACGTCGAGGCCGGCCGCCGCGATGCGCCCGCTGGTGAGCGCGACGTGGAGCGCGGTTTCGTCCACCACCGGGCCCCGGCAGGTGTTGATCAGGACGCCGGAGGCCTGCATCATCCCGAGCTCGCGCGTGCTGATCAGGTTGCGGGTCACGTCGTTGAGCGGCACGTGGAGCGTGACGATGTCGGCGGTGCGCAGCAGCTCCGGCAGCAGCACGAAGCGGACGCCGAGGGCGTCCTCCGCGTCCTCGGCCAGGCGCGCGATGTCGTAGTAGAGGATACGCATGCCGAAGGCGGCGGCGCGCCGCGCGACCTTCTTGCCGATGGTGCCGAGCCCCACGATGCCGAGCGTCTTGCCCTCGAGCTCGTAGAGCCGGTGCGACGCGAAGTCCCCTACCCGCCACTTGCCGGTCACCACGTTGGCGTGGTGCCAGGACAGCTTGCGGTAGACCGCCAGCATCAGCATCAGGGTGTGCTCGGCCACCGCCACCGAGTTGGAGCCGCCGTTGTTGGCGATGGGCACGCCGGCCCGCTTCGCCGCCGCGACGTCGAGCCGGTCGTAGCCGGCGCTGATGAGCTGCACCAGCTTGAGCCCCGGAGCCGCCTTGAAGAACTCGGTGTTGAGCTCGGCGCGCGGGAAGCCCACGTAGTAGGCGGCATCCGGCAGGGCGGCGGCGAACTCGGGCGTGCCCGCGTCCACGATGACCAATTCGAAGCCGGCGGGCACGAGGCTCCGGGCGACGTCGAGCATCGCGGGGGGAAACTTGGGGGAGACGACGATCTTGGTGGCCACGGGAGCCTCCTTTGGCTGGGGGGTGAGCGGAGCGGTCACGCGCGCCAGTATACTTCGGCGGTCGCCGCGGTGGCGTGCGCAAGACCGGCATCTCTTAAGCGGGGCCGCCGGCCTCCAGGCTGGGTACTCCCCTTCCCAGCCTCACACCGCGCTTTCTCTGTCGTCTGAGCCGAGTTGAGGCAAGGCTTTGAAATCATGTCAATTTCCTGATGGTCCGACCCTTGCTCTCCCTGAGGGGCACCAACGACAGGGGGACGATTCGATGAAGCGCTACGCACTGACCCTGGCCTGGATCCTCTGGGCCCACGAGACCGCGCAGGTGGGCGATCAGCTCATCGATCGCGGCTACACCGCGATCGACTCGTTCGAGACGCGCCAGCTCTGCCACGCGGCCATGACGGACTACGCGGGGCTCAAGCTGGTCCGGCAGGGTAAGGTCCGGTTGGAGTTCAGCTGCCTGCCCGAGAAGACCAGCCCGAAGGGGCCGCGGTCGGCCGTCGGCTAGCCCGGGCTCACGCCCCGTTGCGGTGCACCGGCGGAGCCGGCTGGTTGATGCCCACCGGGGCATTGGCCTCGAACGGGCTCCACAGCCCGAGCTCCTTGCCCATCTCGCGCACCGCCGGGAGCACTTCCTGCCCGAGCAGCCGGATGCAGGTCGTGGTGTCCTGGTTGCTCACGAAGCCGTCGCTCGCCCAGAACCCCAGGATGGACGGCCGCGTCTCCTCGAGGAGGCGCCGGAACTTGGGGAGGACCGTCTTCGGCGTGCCCGCGATGATCTGCTGATCGCGGACCTGGTCCTCGAAGCTGGCGGCCCGGGGGTTGGAGCCGCGGCCCACCGCGTACTCGACGAAGGCCTTGCGGTACGACGGCGAGAAGTAGCCCGAGGGGCTCGACCACACCGGGTGCGCGAGGCCGGTGAACTCCCCCTGCATCCACATGAACTGCCGCGCGTTGGCGAGCGCCTTCTCCTCGGTCTCGGCCACGTGGCAGCGCTGGAGATACCCGCGATTCTCCGGCCCGCTGGTGTAGCCGGCCTCGGCGGCGACCGAGTCGTAGAGCTCCCAGATCTTCTTGGTGGCGTCGATCGCGGTGCTGAGCGCGATGTAGGGATAGCGCTGACGCGCGGCCCAGATGATCGTCTCCTTGCTGAGCACGCCGGGAATCCAGATGCGCGGGTGCGGCTTCTGCAGCGGCACCGCCCACGGGTTCACCACGCGGTGCTGGTAGTGGGTGCCCTCGAAGCGGAACGGGCCCTCCTGCGTCCACGCGCGCACGATCAGCTCGTGGGCCTCCTCGAAGCGCTCGCGGTTGAAGGCGGGGTTCACCCCGGTGGCGAGCTGCTCCTGCCCGCCCCCGCGCACGAAGCCGGACACGAGGCGCCCGCGCGAGACCATGTCGATCATGGCCAGCTCTTCGGCCAGGCGCACCGGGTTGTCGGCCAGCGGCAGCGGGTTGCCGAGCAGCACGATCTTCACCCGCTTGGTCATCGCGGCGAGGATCGAGGCGAAGACGTTGCACTTGGCCTGCATGCAGAACGGCGCGTTGTGATGCTCGTTCAGCATGATGCCGTCGAAGCCCACGTCCTCGGCGAGCCGGTAGTGCTCGAGGTACTCGTTGTAGAGCCGGCTGCCCGCCACCGGATCGAAGTGGCGGTTGGAGAACATCAGCGCGGTGGCGCCCCGCTTGCGTCCTTCGTCCGCCGGGTACGCCGACATCGGCTGTTCCGTGAAGTACATGAGGTGCATGAGGGTCCCCCGATCAGGCCAGGGCGGCGAACGGCACGATGAGCTTCGCGAGCGCTTCGGGCTGCTCCATCTCGAGGAAGTGCCCGGCGCCGTCCACGACGGTGAGCCGGCTCTTCGGCAGCGCGCGGGTGTACTGCTCCCCCACCCCGACCGGCACGATCCGGTCCGGCCGTCCCCAGACGATCAGGGTCTCCGTCTGCACGCCGCCCAGCAGCGCCGGCAGCGTCGGGTTGTACATGTAGGGCTTCCACGCGATGCGGAACGTCATCTCGCGGTTGAGATCCCACTGCTCGAGCTGCGGCGTGGGCGGGTCGGGCGTGAAGAGCCGGTCGAAGGCCCGCTGGTCCTCGAAGCCCGCCCGCACGTAGTCGATGTAGCTGACGAGGGCCTGGTCGAGGATCTCCCCGTCCGCGGGCTTTATCCCCATCGGCCCGACCAGCACCAGCCGGCGGAAGGCGCGCGGGGACATGGTGGCCATCTCGGCCGCGATCCAGCCGCCGAAGCCCAGGCCGACCAGGGCCACGTCGGTGAGGCCGCGCTGGGCGAGCAGGGCCTGGTAGGTCACCGCGACGTCCCGCACGCTGCGCATGAAGGCCGGACGCTCCGATCCGTCGTAGCCCGGATGTGACGGCAGCAGCAGCGTGAAGCGGTCGGCCAGCGCCTCGTAGAACGGGAGCTGCTCGGGCGTGCCGATGTCGTGATGCAGCACGAGCAGCGGGGCGCCGCGGCCGGCCGTACGTAGTCTTACGGAGGAGCCGGCGACCCGGACCTCCTCGGTGGTCCACGCGAGCGCGGAGGCAGTCGGGGTCATGGGAGCGACGCTATCAAATCGGCTTCCGCCCCGCAAGCCGTGCGGCCAGATCGATGACGAGCCCGAGCGTCAGCGCCGCGGCCCCCACCGCGAACAGCGTCGTGTAGCGGCCACCGCTCGCGAAGAGAAACGCCAGGCCGTAGGCGCCCGCCGCCTGCCCCAGCGCGAAGGCCATCGTGGTCACGCTCCACGCGGCCCGCTGGCCCTCGGCGTCGTTTGGCAACAGCTCGTGCACGCGCCCGAGGACGAGCGGCACGACGCCGGGGACGGCCGCGCCGACCACGAGACTCGAGACCGCGAGCCAGAGCGAATTCGCGGTCACGGTGGGCAGCGCCACCGCGAGGGCCTGGATCACGAGCGCCAGGCGCAGCGCGGGCCCGAAGCCGATGCGGTCCGCCAGGGCGCCCGCCAGCATCGGGCCGACCACCGCGCCCAGGCCGAAGAGCACCCAGTAGCGCGCGCCGGCGTGGATGCCCTGCCCGAGGCCGCGCGCGACGAAGTCCACGAGGAAGACCATGTGCGGCACGAGGCCCGTCGCGTTCAGCGCGTACGCGACGTAAAGCGCGAGCAGCGGGCCGGCGGCCGGCGCCCGTCGCGGCGCGCTCGGCGGCGGCTCCGCCGCGGGCCAGCCGCCCCAGGCCAGCGCGGTCAGCAGCAGCGAGAGGACCCCGAGGCCGCACCAGGTCTCGACGAGCCCCGCCTGGAGCAGCAGCGGGACCACCGTGCCGGAGGCCATGATGCCGAGGCCCACGCCGGTGAAGATGGCGCCGCCCGCCAGCCCGCGGCGCGCCGGCGGCACGTGCGGCAGCACGGTGGGCGCGGCCAGGACCATCAGGGCCCCGCCGGCCACGCCGGCGGCGAAGCGCCAGAGGAAGAACCACGCGAAGGACAGCGGCAGCGCGCAGGCGAAGAACGCGACGGTGACGAGCGCCATCATCCCCCGCAGCACCCGCGGCGCGCCGCCCCGCCGGGCCAGCGGCCGCGCGCAGAGCGCGCCGCCCAGGTAGCCGGCCAGGTTTGCGGCGCCGAGATAGGCGGCCTGCGAGGCGGGGAACCAGCCCTCGGTGATCAGGACCGGCAGTAGCGGCGTGTAGGCGAAGCGGGCGAGGCCGATGCCGACGAGGGTCGCGCAGAGCCCGGCGAGCGTGACGCGCCAGGCGCGGGCGTGCGGGCCCGGACCGCTCACCGCGGCCCCGCGGTCAGCGGGGATGAAACGCGGGCGGCGGGACCGCGTCGCGCAGCCAGCGCTGGCCGTCGTGGATCGTGAGCGGGGGCCGCTCGCCGCCGATGACGCTCACGTGACTGACCAGGCCCGCCTCCGCGCCGAGCCAGAGGTGGAGCATGCAGGCGGGCGGCTCCATGACCACGGCGAGGCGCGGGGCGGGCGCCAGGTCGAGCGCGAGCTGGTGCGCGGTGGCCGGACAGGTGGTGGCCACCGTGCCCCCGAACCGCCGCGTCATCGGGCGATGCACGTGCCCGCACAGCACCGCCTCGACCTGCGGATGGCGGCCGATCACCTCGGCCAGCTCCGCCTTGCCCTCGAGGCCCATCGCGTCCATCGCCCGCATGCCGGTCTCGAACGGCGGGTGGTGCATGAAGACCACCGTGGGGCGCTCCGTCCCCTCGCCCAGCCGCGCATCGAGCCAGGCGAGCCGCTCGGCGCACAGGCGGCCGCCGGGCGCGCCGGGGACGTGCGTGTCGAGCCCGATGAGCCGCACCGGCCAGTCCTCGACCGTGTAGTGCAGGAAGCCACCGTCCTGCGGCAGGTAACCCCGGTCGCCGAAGGCGCTGGCCAGAGGCCCGCGCGCGTCGTGATTGCCCGGGATCACGTAGAGCGGCATCGTGAGGCCGTCCAGGATCGAGCGCAGGCGCGCGTACTCCTCGGGCTCCCCGCGCTCGACGAGATCGCCGGTCGCCAGGACGACGTCCGGCCGCGGCGCGAGTCCGTTCAGATGGGCCACCGCGCGCGCCAGATGCTCCGGGGTGCGGAAGTGCCGATCGTTCGCGCTGCCGGGCGTGCTGATGTGCAGATCGGTGATCTGGGCGATGAGCATGGCCAGATCATACATTGACAGGGGCGCCTCCTCCGGACTACAAGTACCGCCCAGCGGGGAAGGTGGCGCGCGCCCGGCGACAGACCTAGAGACACTCGAAAACGTCCTCGCATCCACGAGGCCCGCGACCACCCCCCGGTGATCGCGGGCCTCGTGCGTTTTGGGGGACCAAGGAGACCATGTCATGCGGAAGCGTGTCGCGGTGGTGGGAGCAACCGGCATCGCCGGCCAGCAGTTTCTGCTCGCGCTCGCGCAGCACCCCTGGTTCGAGATCGTGGTGCTCGCCGCCTCGGAGCGGTCGGCGGGCAAGGCTTACGGGGCCGCCCTTCGTGACGCCAAGACCGGCGCCCGACGCTGGTGGTGCCCCGAGGAGCCGCCCGCGCACCTCCTCGACCTGCCGGTCGAGAACGCCGACGGGCTCGAGCTCGGAGGCGTCGACCTCGTGTTCAGCGCGGTCGAGTCGGACGCGGCGCGGGTGCTGGAGCCGCGGTACGCGGAGACCACGCCGGTCCTGAGTACCGCCTCCGCCTTCCGCTACGAGGAGGACGTCCCGATCCTGGTGCCCGGCGTCAATCCGGAGCACGCCGCGCAGATCGACCGCCAGCGCCGGGCGCGCGGCTGGCGCGGCTTCATCGCGCCCCTGCCCAACTGCACGACCATGGGCCTTGTGATGACGCTGCGGCCCCTGCTCGACCGCTTCGGGATCCAGCGCGTGGTGATGACGTCGATGCAGGGCGTCTCGGGCGCGGGCCGCTCGCCGGGAGTGATCGCGCTCGACATCCTGGACAACGTGATCCCCTACATCCCGGGCGAGGAGGAGAAGGTCGCGCGCGAGACCGGCAAGGTCCTGGGCCGCCTGGACGGCGAGCACGGCATCGTGCCCGCGCCGTTCCCGGTGAGCGCCACCTGCACGCGCGTCGGGGTGAGCGAAGGACACACCGAGGCGGTGACGGTCTCGCTCGCCGCGCCCGCCGCACCCGCCGACGTGGCCGCGGCCTTCCGCGACTTCGGCCGCGAGTGGGCGCGGCTCGAGCTGCCGTCGGCGCCCCGCCGGCTCATCACCGTGCACGACGATCCGTTCCGGCCGCAGCCGCGGCTCGACCGCGACGCGGACGGCGGCATGACCACGAGCGTCGGCCGCATCCGCGAGGCCGCCGCGCTCGAGCACGGCGTCAAGTACGTGCTCGTGTCGCACAACACCCGGATGGGCGCCGCCCGGGGCGCCGTCCTGACCGCGGAGCATCTGGCGCTCAGCGGCTACGTCTAGTTCTTGACTCGGTCCGGCGTTTCTCCCATAGTTTGACGCGACGGGACCGATTCCATCGACGTGCATCCACCAGGAGGCGAGCCATGGCGGGGACGAACGCGCTAACGTACCAGGTCGTCGAGGGCTGGGAGCAGCTGCCGAAGGGCTACGAGCACCGCGACGTGGCCGGCGTGGCGGTGGACGCCGAGGATCGCGTCTTCCTCATCTGCCGCGGCGATCACCCGATCATGGTCTACGACCGCAACGGGAAGTTCCTCTCCTCGTGGGGCGAGGGCCAGTTCACCTACCGCACCCACGGCATCAGCATCGGCCCGGACGGCAGCGTGTACTGCACCGACGACGGCAACCACACGGTGCGGAAGTTCACCCCGCAGGGCAAGCTGCTGCTCACGCTCGGCACGATGAACAAGCCGACGGACACCGGCTACGACGGCAAGGACACCATGACGGTGGCGCACCCAGGCGGGGCCTTCAACCGGCCGACCAACCTCGCGGTGGGGCCCAAGGGCGATCTCTACGTCTCCGATGGCTACGGCAACTGCCGCGTGCACCAGTTCTCCCCGAGCGGCGAGCTCCGGCGCTCGTGGGGCGTGCCCGGTAAGGGCCCCGGTCAGTTCTACCTGCCCCACGGCATCGCGGCCGCCGCGGACGGGCGCATCTTCGTCTGCGACCGGGAGAACGATCGCATCCAGATCTTCAGCCCGGACGGCGAGTACCTCGCGGAGTGGACCGATACCCAGCGCCCGACCCACCTGGTATTCGATCCGCAGGGCCGCGCCTACGTCTCCGAGCTATGGTGGCACAAGGGCCAGACCTCGCAGCGGCACGGCCCCATCACGGAGGCCCGCTACGGGCGCGTGAGCGTGTTCGACCGCGACGGCCGCCTGCTCACCCGCTGGGGCACGCCCGACCAGGCCGCGGCCGGCAGCTTCGCGGCGCCCCACGGCCTCGCGGTGGACTCGGGCCGGAACATTTTCGTGGCCGAGGTCACCTGGACCTTCGCGGTGAGCCGCGGGCTGGTCGAGAACGGCTGCCACACCTTCCAGAAGTTCACGCTCACGGCCTGAGGAGGCCTCCGTCCGATGGACCATCAAGGCTCGAAGAACGGCAAGAGCGTCCCGATCGGGCGGCGGCGCCTGCTCAAGACCGGCGGCGCCGCGCTGACCCTCGCGGCGGCGGGACTGCCGCGCCGCGTGGCTGCCCAGGGCAAGCCGGGCGGCACGCTGACATTCGCGAGCACCGCGCTGCCGCCGAGCCTCGAGCCCCACATGCAGGGGCTCGACATCTGGCAGCGGCGCAAGCCCCTCATCTACGAGAACCTGGTCTGGATCGATCACGCGCTCGAGCCCAAGCCGGAGCTCGCCGAGCGCTGGGAGCAGAAGTCGCCCACCGAGTAC
>DASQAL010000231.1:0-11408 GCA_035635775.1 Candidatus Acidiferrum sp. | reverse complement strand
AGCCTTCTTGGCCTTTCAGTAGCAGTCTGACGACTTCGGGGGCGATCGCGCGGGCGCGGGCGTCCAGGTCGCCTTCGCTCAGATTCGCGATGGGGTGCGGCAGGGCCAGGAAGCGATACTCCGGCACGCCCCAGGACTGCGCCATGGCGTGGCCGGTGGCCTCGAACACATCGGTGACGATGGACGCGGCCGGGATGCCGACCTTCTCGAACACGATTCCGTCGAGCACACTGCCCGACGAGCAGGACCCTCAGTCGCCGATGCCGGCGACGACGACGTCGACGGTGCGCTTGGCCTCCTCGATGATCTCCGCGTGCGCGGGCACCCCGGAGTTGTGCTTGCGCCACATCCGGGTCTCGGCGGCGCCGTACTCCTGCTTGAGGATCTCGCCGATCTTCTGCAGCAGCTTGTCCGAGTTGTACTTGGTGTTCTCCACCAGACCGATGCGCTTGCCCTTGAGCGAATCCGGCCGCGGCACGTACGTCAGCGGCTGGCGCCGGGGTTCGACGGTCGGGTCCAGGATCTCGAAGCCTGCCATCATGTTCTCCTCTCTTTGATCACCGTGGTCACCGCCTGCGACGAGGTCCGGCTCGCCCAGCCCGGGATATAGCACGAGAACGAGCCGGCGCGGCCCCCCGCCGCCACCACCAGGATATCGTCCGGGGTCAGCACCAGGGGCCGGGTCGCGGTCTCGTCCTCGGGCTTGATCGCGCCGGGCAGCCGCGCCGTCCGCTTGAGATGGGCGATCGTGTTCGTGGTGTGCTCGAAGATGTACTTGCGGATGTCGGACTTGGACCAGCCGTCCGCCGCGATGGTCCGCATGTGCTCGCCCGCCAGCACCACGCAGTAGTTCGGCTGGCCGACCATGCCGGGGTTGCGCATGGTGTCGCACATGGTCCCCAAGACACCCTCCGCGGTACCCGAGAGCTGATTGTAGAACTGGTGCGGGCCCAGCGCGGCCATCACGGTCACCGCGCTGTCCTCCGGCCGGCAGCCTCGCTCCGCGTGAAGCGGCGTCCACGGGCTCTCCGCCTCGTTCTCCGCGATCACGTAGGTGTACTTGCCGGGATGGCCCACCGTGCCGCGATCGAGGCGCCCCGGAATGGTCCCGATCACATTGCGCATCACCAGGCGCACCGCCCGGCCGACGGTGGCGTTGGACCGCCAGCCCGGCCCGAACAGGTTGTCACCGCAGTTGAAGTCGAGCCGCCGCGCGATGGGGCCGTTGACGATCATCAGCACGCCCGCGCCGCCGGTGGAGGTGGCCGGTCCGTGATAGCCCCAGCGCGGGTCGGCGATGCCCTCGACCGCGGCCAGCACCACCGGCATATGCTCGGGCAGGCAGCCCGCCATCACCGCGTTGATCGCCACCTTCTCGGCGCTGATCGCCGCCTGGCGGTTCGTGATGAACGCCACCTGGGCGTCCGGCTCGAGCCCCACCGCCTCCAGCATGCCGCGCACCGCCGGCTCGGTGGGGGGCACGACCGGCAGGCCGTCGGTCCACCCCCGGCTGTAGCAGAGCTCGAGCGCCTGGTGGAAGTCCTCGACGGCATACCGCTGGGAGCTGATGCGCGTGGTCATGACTTCATCCTCGGTCGTGGCGGTTCACGGCGCGATCTCGTCCGTCCGAGGCCACCCTATGGCCAACCCCGCGTCCTGTCAAGGGTTGACACTCCCCGTCCGCGCTCGGAAGATGGCCCCATGAGCGCATTGGAGCCGCGTCCGCACGTGGTCATCGTCGGCGGCGGATTCGGCGGGCTCTACGCGGCGCGCGCACTCGCGGGGAGCTGGACGCGAGTTACCCTCGTCGATCGGCGCAACCATCACCTCTTCCAGCCCCTGCTCTACCAGGTCGCCACCGCCGCACTCAACCCGTCCGACATCGCGACGCCCCTCCGCTCGATTTTGAGATCCGCGGCCAACGTCACCGTGTTCCTCGCCGAGGCCCGCTCGGTGGACCTGGCCGGCCGGCGGGTGATCCTCGACGAGGGCGAGCTGGCCTACGACGCGCTGGTGCTGGCCGCGGGCGCGGGCCACTCCTACTTCGGCCACGACGACTGGGAGGCGCTCGCCCCGAGCCTGAAGAGCCTGGAGGACGCGCTCGAGATCCGGCGGCGCGTGCTGCTCGCCTACGAGGAAGCGGAGCGCGAGCGGGACGGGGCCGAGCAGCGGGCGCTCCTGACCTCCGTCGTCATCGGCGGCGGGCCGACCGGGGTCGAGCTCGCGGGCGCGCTCGCGGAGATCTCGCGCGAGACCATCGCCCGGGACTTCCGGCTCATCGATCCGACGAAGGCGCGGATCGTCCTCGTCGAAGCCGGGCCACGGCTGCTCCCCAGCTTTCCCGCGCCGCTGTCCGCTCGCGCGGGCGCCGCGCTCGCCCGCATCGGCGTGGAGGTGCGCACCGGCGCGCCGGTCACGCAGGTGACGCCCGACGCGGTCTGGCTCGGCGGCGAGCAGATCCGCGCGCGCACCGTCCTGTGGGCGGCGGGCGTGGCCGCCTCGCCCCTCGCGCGCTCCCTCGGCGTGCCGCTCGATCGCGCGGGCCGGGTGCTCGTGGAGCCGGATCTGTCGATCCCCGGCCACGGCCTGGTCTTCGCCATCGGCGACATGTCCGCCTTCCGCGGGCCGGACGGGCACCCGCTGCCGGGCCTGGCCCCGGTGGCCATCCAGCAGGGGCAGGCCGTTGCGGCGAACGTGCGGCGGCGCCTCGCCGGGGCGCCGACCCGGCCCTTCCACTACCGCGACAAGGGCAGCATGGCCACCATCGGCCGCGCGGCCGCGGTCGCGGTGGTCGGCCGCTTCCAGCTTCACGGCCTGCCCGCGTGGCTCGCCTGGCTCTTCGTGCACATCATGTTCCTGATCGGCTTCCGCAATCGCTTCCTCGTCCTCTTCGAGTGGGCCTGGGCCTATCTCAGCTGGCAGCGGGGCGCCCGCCTCATCACCAACCCCTGGCGCCCCCGGCACTAGCGGCCGTCCCCTGCGGCGGGCGGATTTTGCGTTGCCCGCCGTATGCCCTATGCTCGAAGACGTGAGCGCGCCCCGTTGACCGCCTCGAGCCGCCCTCCGCTGGTCGCCTACTTCTCGATGGAGTACGGCCTGCACGAGGAGTTCCACTCCTATGCGGGCGGACTCGGCGTGCTCGCGGGCGACTTCATGAAGTCCGCCGGCGATCTCGGCCTGCCCGTGGTCGGCATCGGGCTCCGCTGGGGCCAGGGCTACACCTCCCAGCACATCGGCGCCGACGGCTATCCCCACGACGAGTGGGCGGACCAGAAGCCCGACGTGCTGACCGACACCGGCGCGCGCGTGCGCGTGCGAGTCGCGACCCGCGAGGTCGAGTGCCGTGTCTGGCGCGTGGGCCGCTACGCGATCGCCCCGCTCTACCTGCTCGAGCCCACCGATCCGCGCGACCTGTGGATCACCCGGCGCCTCTACGACCCCCGTCCGGACTGCCGCGTGGCCCAGGAGATGCTGCTCGGCATCGGCGGGGTGCGGGCGCTGCGGGCGCTCCACCTGCCCGTCGAGCGCTACCACTTCAACGAGGGCCACGCCGTCTTCGCGGGCATCGAGATGATCGCCGACCGCATGGAGGCGGGCCAGGCCTTCCGGGAGGCGTGGCTGGCGGCGCGCGAGCGCATCGTCTTCACCACCCACACCCCGGTCCCGGCGGGCAACGAGGTGCACCCGCTCGCGGATCTGCGGCGCCTCGGCGCCGGCTGCGAGCTGGTGCCGAGCGAGCTGGCCGAGATCGGGGGCGACCCGTTCAATATGACGGTGGCCGGGCTGCGGCTGGCCCACCTGGCCAACGCGGTGGCGCAGCTCCACGGCGAGACCGCGCGCGCCATGTGGGCGCACGTGAAGGACGCGGCGCCCATCATCGCCATCACCAACGGGGTCCACGCCGGGACCTGGCAGGACGCCCGGATCCCCGCCGCGCAGGCGAGCGACGACCGGCTGCAAGCGGCCAAGCGCGCGCTCAAGACCGAGCTGCTCGCGGAGGTGCGGACGCGCGCCGGGGTGCGCCTGGATGCGACCGCGCTGACCATCGGCTTCGCGCGCCGCGCCGCCACCTACAAGCGGCCCGACCTGCTGCTCCGTGACCCGGAGCGCTTCGCGGCCCTGGTCAAGGGCCACCGGGTCCAGGTCCTCTTCGCGGGCAAGGCGCACCCGGCGGATCACGAGGGCAAGGCGGTGATCGCCCGGCTGGTGACGACGCTGCGGCAGTGGCCCGAGAGCGTGGCGTTCCTCGAGGACTACGACATGGCCCTCGGCCGCGTGCTCACCCGCGGCGTCGACGTGTGGCTGAACACGCCACGCCGCCCGATGGAAGCGAGCGGCACGTCCGGGATGAAGGCGGCGATGAACGGCACCCTGAACCTCTCGGTGCTGGACGGCTGGTGGCCCGAGGGCTGCGAGCACGGCGTCACCGGCTGGGCCATCGGCGACGAGACGACCCCGGCCGATCCGGATCCGCGCGACCTGCGCGCGCTCTACGACACACTCGAGGGGGAGGTCCTGCCCGCATTCGCGGATCCCGCGCGCTGGACCGCCATGATGCGGGCCTCGATCCGGATGGGGGTGGAGCGCTTCTCCTCGGACCGGATGGTGCGGGAGTACTTCGCCCGCCTGTACGCGCCTACTTCCCCTCCGCGATAGCCTCGGCGAGCTCGGGCTCAGGCCTCGATCCGCCGCGTGACGGAGCGCGTGGCCCCGAAGGTGGGGATCAGCACGGAGTGCTTGCCCGCGCCGCCCGCCACCACCACCATGATATCGGTCCACGCTCGCGCGAGCGGGGCCAGCGTCTCGGGGGGCCGGTCCTTGAACCCGGCCGGATGGATCACCGCGAAGCGCTCCAGGTTGGAGGGATCGAAGCGCGAGAGCGGCACCTGGGCCCGCTCCCAGAGCGCGCGCTTGAAATCCGCCTTGCTCCAGCCCCCGCCCGCCACGGTGGCCGCGTGCTCCGGCCCCAGCACGACCAGCGGCTCGCCGCCGAGGTAGATATTGTTGGAGCCGACGGTCGCGGCGGTGCCCGCCACCGTGGTGAGGATGCCCTCGGGGGTGGCCGAGCCGTGGTCGTTGATATTGTGCGGGCTCTCGGAGGCACACACCGTCACCGTGCTGACCTCCGCCGGGAACCCGCGCTCCACCGACAGCGGCTCCCACGGCGAGGCGGCCTCGTTCTCGGCGACACAGTAGCTGTACTTGCCGGGATGCCCCTGGGTCGCGCGGTCCTCGCTCCCCGGGCGCGCCCCGCCGGTGTTCTGCAGCACCAGCCGCAGCGCGCGCCCGATCACCGCGTTGGCGCGGTAGCCCTGCCCGAGCGCGTTGCCCCCGCCGTTGATCCCGAGCCGCGCGGCGATCGGGCCGTTGACGATGATCAGCGGCGAGCAGGGATGCGTGGTGGTCTGGATGGCCTGGAGGTTGAACGCGGGCTGGGCCACCGCCTCGACCGCGGCCAGGATGACCGGGAAATGCTCGGGCAGCGCGCCGGCCAGCACCGCGTTGACCGCGACGCGCTCCACCGTCGCGCGGCCGAGCCGCGGCGGCAGGATCGCCACCAGGTCGCCCGCCGGGCGGCCCGCGCCCGCGAGCATGGCCGCGACGCGCTCGGGGGTGGCCGGGATCATCGGCAGTCCGTCGCCCCAGCCGCGCTCCATCATGAAGCCCTGGAAGGCGAGCAGGTCGTCGGGGGCCCGGTGCCGGGAGACCGCGCCGTCGGCGGCCGCGGCGCCGGTGCCGGCGGCCGCGCCGCGCGTGAGCGCGGCCAGCACCGCGTCCACCGCGTTCAGCGCCTTGCCCGCGACGATCCCCTCGGCGATACCGCCGATGGGATGCGGCACCGTGACGATGCCGAGGTCGGCGAGCCCCTTGGCCTTCGCCTCGGCGAGCGCGAGCGGGCGGAACTCATGCGTGCCCAGGACGACGGTCGCGATCCCCCGCCCTTCCAGCTCCGTGGCGTCGTGGATACTCCACGACGTGCACGACCCTCAGTCGGCCGACGCGGTGAGGACCGCGCCGCACTGCGCGGCGATCTCGTCGAGGACGGCCACGGTGGCGCCGATCGAGGCGCCGGGCTTGCGCCATACCTTGACGTCGCGGGCCCCGACCTTCTGCGCCAGCGCGCGGGCCACACCTTCCAGCAGGACGCGGGCATTGGGCTTCGAGTTGTCGAGCACGCCGATGACCGCGCCGGTGAGCCGAGCGGGCCGCGGGGCGAGCGTCCGGGACACCGCACTGGTCGAACCGACCGGGTCGAGGATCTCCATGGCCGACATCATACCGCGGCCCGGCGGCCGGCTCACCGGGATCCGACACCGCGCGGGCCCGCCGGCCGGGACGGGAGCAGCGCCAGGCCCGCCGCGAGCGCGCACACCGCGCCGGCGGCGAGGAAGGCGGCGTGGAACGCGGCGAGGAAGCCGTCGCGCGGAAGCCGCGCGTCGAAGAGCAGCGCGGTCACCTGCACGCCCACCGCGCTCCCCAGCGTCCGCCCGAGGAACGCGAGCCCGCCCGCCGCGCCCTGCTGCGCGGGCGGAAAGGCCACCATCATCAAGGCCAGGTTGGGAACCTGGAAGAGGCCGGCCCCGAAGCCCACCAGGGCCATGGCGGCGCCGACGAGCGCGAGCGGCGTCGCCGCGGTGACGCCGCCGATCGCGAGCAACCCGGCCGCCTCGAGCGCGAGCCCGATGCGCAGCGGCCAGCGCGGTCCGATGCGATCGGTGAGGACTCCGCCCAGTGGAGCCGCAAGCGCAGTCGCGAGCGGGGTGAGCACGAAGACCGCGCCCCCCACGCTGGGCGAGAGGCCGCGCGCGCCCACCAGGAAGAACGGCATGAGCAGCCAGACCGCGAACTGCGCGTACTGCGACAGGAACGCGAGCGCGGCCGCGCGGAGCACGGGCAGGCGCAGCACGTCCGCCGCCGCGAGCCGGCGCGGCGCCGGCGCAGCGCCGGCGACCCGGCCGAAGCGCGTGAAGGCGAGCAGCGCCAGTAGGAGGAACAGCGGCGCCCGGAACACGAAGGTGGCGGGCCAGCCGAAGCCGTCCACGAGCAGGCCGCCCAGCACCGGGCCCACCCCCAGGCCCACGCCGATGCCCAGGCTCATCGTGCCGAGCCCCCGGCCGTGCCGCGCGGGCGGCAGCGAGAGGGTCACCAGCGCGGGCGCGGTCCCGTAGACCATGCCGCTGCCCACGCCCTGCGCCACGCGCAGCAGCAGCACCGTGCCGTAGGATGAGGCGAGCGCGTAGCCCACGAAGCTGGCCGCGCAGAGCCACAGCCCGGTCGTGAAGACGGGGCCGGGGCCGAGACGATCCGCGAGCAGGCCCGCCGCGAACGCGGTGAGGGCGTAGGTGAGGACGTAGCAGATGATGACCCAGCGGATCGCCGCCGGCCCGACCCCGAAGGCGGCGGCCATCGCGGGGAGCGCGATGTTGATCGCGGAGTCGAGGGAGACGAGCAGCGCGCCGAGGGCGGCCAGGAGGACGGGCACCGGGCAAGTATACGTGGCGCGGGCCGTTGACCTGGCCCGCCAATCGGGGTAGAAGAAGACACCCCATCCCATGGCGATACGCGTGAACACGGACGTCAAAGGCCCGAGCAGGGCGAGCTGAGCCGCGTCGAGCGGCGAGGCGAGCGCGATCCCATGACGATACGGGCGACCGTGACACTGCCGTCACGTGGGTAGCGCGTTGCTTTGAGCGTGATCCGGTCAGTCGCGGGCGGTCCGGCGCGCCAGAAAATCGCGCACCGCCGCCACCGTGGACGGAAAGGCCAGCTCGTCCCACGGGATCTCCGCGGGAGCTACCCACTCGAGCCGGTCGTTCTCGTGGCAGAGGGTCAGGGTCCCGCCCGTCACGATCGCCTCGTAGACCACGATGACCACCGGCGCGGAGGCGTAGGAGTACACGCCGACCAGCCCGCCCAGCTCGACGGTGAGCCCGGTCTCCTCCCAGGTCTCGCGGAGCGCGCCCGCGTCCACCGTCTCGCCCCAGTCCACGTAGCCGCCGGGGAACGTCCACTTGCCGAGGGCGGGAGTGATCGCCCGGCGGGTGAGCAGGAGGCGGCCGTCCTGCCATGGAATGGTGCCCGCGACCACCTTCTGGTTCACGTAGTAGATGAAGCTACAGCCGGGGCACACCATCTCGGGGCGCTTCTCGGGCCCGACCGGCTGCCGGGCGAGGCCCGCGCCGCAGAGAGGACAGAAGCGGACCGTGTCCGGCGTGAGGTGGGTGTGGGGCGGATGGGCCGGGTCGGCCGACATGACGCCGGCCAGTCTATCACGCGGGCCCCCGCGCCTTGACACCCGGCGGCCCCGCGGGAGAGGCTCAAGGTCGTCGGAGGGGGCCCCTTCTGAAGTCCAAATGGGGGCCCCCTCCGAACCTCCCCCAGAACGAGTTGCGCCGGCAAAGCCGGCGCTCGAACGGAAACTGCGCGGGAGAGGCTCTAGCGGCAGAGGAGGCGACGCGTCCATGAAGTGGGTCGCGCCCAAGAGCGGCTTCGACGAGGTCTTCGACCACCGCGGCCACGCCCGCCCCCACTACGAGGCCCTCATCTCCATCCTCGAGTCCTTCACCAAGGAGGACGTGGAGCGCCGCGAGCGGCTGCAGCAGCTCACCCTGCGCAGCCAGGGCATCACCTTCACGGTCTACGGGGAGAAGGACGGGCTCGAGCGCATCTTCCCGTTCGACTTCGTCCCCCGCATCATCCCCGCCGCGGAGTGGAAGGGCCTCCAGGACGGCCTCGTCCAGCGCATCACGACCCTGAATCTCTTCCTCGCCGACATCTACCAGGAGCAGAAGTGCATCAAGGACGGGATCGTGCCCGCGGAGCTCATCCTCTCGCGCAAGGAGTACAAGCGGCAGCTCCTCGGCGTGATCCCGGCCCGGAAGATCTTCACCCACGTGGTCGGCACCGACATCATCCGCAACGACCAGGGGGAGTACCTCGTCCTCGAGGACAACTGCCGCGTGCCGAGCGGGGTCTCCTACGTGCTGGAGAACCGCAACCTCCTGAGCCGCGTCTTCCCCGAGTTCCTCGGCTCCTACCCGGTGCGCCCGATCAAGGACTACCCGACCCTGCTCCTCGAGACCCTCCGCTTCGTGGCGCCGCGGCGCGGCCAGAGCCCGGTGGTGGTCGTCCTGAGCCCGGGCATCCACAACTCCGCCTACTTCGAGCACTCGTTCCTCGCCCGCGAGATGGGGGTGCCCCTGGTGGAGGGGCGCGACCTGCTGGTGGAGGGCAACCATCTCTTCATGCGGCGCACCCACGGCAAGCGTCAGGTCGACGTGATCTACCGGAGGATCGACGACGACTTCCTCGATCCCCTCGCCTTCCGGCGCGACAGCATGCTGGGCGTGCCCGGCCTGCTCAACGTCTACCGCGAGGGCAACGTGGCGCTCGCCAATGCGCCGGGCGCGGGGGTGGCCGACGACAAGTCGGTCTACGCGTTCATGCCGAGCCTCATCAAGTACTACCTGGGGGAGGACGCGCTCCTGCCCCAGGTGCCGACCTACCTCGGGTTCCGGAAGGACGACTTCAAGTACATCAGCGAGCACCTCGACCAGCTCGTGGTGAAGACCACCGGGGACGCGGGCGGCTACGGGATGCTGATGGGGCCGTTCGCGTCGGCCCGGGAGCGCGAGACCTACCTGGCCGCGATGAAGAAGAATCCCGGCAACTACATCGCCCAGCCACTCGTCCAGCTCTCCACGCATCCCACCCACATCGAGGGCAAGTTCGAGCCGCGCCGGGTGGACCTGCGGCCGTTCATCCTCTACGGCGATCGCATCCGCGTCCTGCCCGGCGGCCTCACCCGGGTCGCCCTCCGCGAAGGCTCCTACGTGGTGAACTCGTCCCAGGGCGGGGGCAGCAAGGACACCTGGGTGCTCGCGCCGCGAGAGCCATGATCCTCTCCCGCGTCGCGGACGGGCTCTACTGGATGGGCCGCTATCTCGAGCGCGCCGAGAACACCACGCGCCTGCTCCTGGTGACCGAGGAGCTGTCCACCGAGGTGCTCGGGCTCGACGAGCACCTCGCCCGCTGCGAGTGGGACGACCTGCGCGCGATCTTCCCGGGGTTCCCGGAGAACGAGCCCCCGGCCCGGCACCTGGTCGGCCTCGCCGCCGTCACCTTGCTGGGGCTCTCCATCGATCCCGAGAATCGCTACTCGGTCTTCTACTCGCTCAAGAAGGCGCGGGACAACGCTCGCTCGGTGCGCGAGGCCCTGACCCTCGAATGCTTCATCAACCTCAACGAGACCTACCGGGAGCTGGAGGGCTACAACCGCCGCCGCCTCGCGGATCCCGCGACGTTTCGTACCGCGATGCAGTTGACCCATCGCGGGATCCTGAGCGCGGTGGGCGCCATCGAGCACACCCTGACCCGCGACGCGGGCTGGCTCTTCCTCAAGCTCGGCGAGTCGTTCGAGCGGGTGTTCCGCACCAGCGTGATCCTCCGCATCAAGCTGCCCGCCCTGGTGGCGGCCGAGCCCAAGGTCGACCTGCCGCTCTTCTACAGCCAGTGGCGCAGCCTCCTGCGCGGGCTCTCCTCGCTCGAGAACTACCGGAAGGTCTTCGGAGCCCGGCTCGAGCCGATCGACGTGCTCCAGTTCCTGCTCTTCGACGCGCAGACGCCCCGCTCGGTGCGCTACGGGGTCACCGCGGTCAAGGAGTACCTCGACCGCATCTCGAGCGCGAGCGAGCTGAGCCAGTCGGTGCGAATCGTGGGCAAGCTGGCCGCCGAGCTCTCCTACCAGGGACACGACCTGATCCGCGAGGGGCAGAGCCTGTCCTTCCTCGATCACGTCCTCGTCGAGCTGGGCCGCGCCCACGACGCGGTGTCCACCGTGTACTTCGGGAGCTGAGCGCGCCATGTTCGTCGAGATCGAGCACACGCTCTCGCTGGCCTACGACGCCTACATCCGGGAGTCGTTCCTCGAGCTGCGCATGCAGCCCAAGACCACCGGAGACCAGACGCTCCAGTCCTTCGTGCTCGCGGTGGGCCCGCCGACCAAGACCTCGCGCTACCGGGACTGGAACCACAACGTGGTACACCACTTCACCATCGTCCACTTCCACGACCGGATCGAGGTGGTGGCCCGCTCCGCGGTGAGCACCCATCCTACCGCACCCGCGCTGGCCGCGGTCACCGACGCGCGCCCCTATCCGGATCCGCCCTACCCGCTCCTGGACTTCCTCGCCTTCGACGGGCCGGTGCGGGCGAGCGCGGGGCTGCGCAAGTTCGCGCAGGGAGTGGCCGTCCCTGTCACCGCGCCGCTCGGCGAGCAGGTGGCCGCGTGCGGGCGGCACATCCACGAGCACTTCACCTACCAGAAGAACGTGACCAGCTACGAGTCCACCAGCGATGACTTCCTCGCCGCGGAGGCGGGGGTCTGCCAGGACTTCACCCACCTCATG
>DASQAL010000230.1:0-23829 GCA_035635775.1 Candidatus Acidiferrum sp. | reverse complement strand
TGCTCTTCACCGGCGGCGACCGCTTCGCCCACGATCTGGCCGTCGGCATCCCCCCGCTCGCCGGCCTGCAGCGCGCCCGCGAGCTGCCCGGCATGGACGCCGCCGCCGACCTCACCAAGTTCTCGCTCGCCGCACTGGGGCGCGAGCGCAACCGTGCGCATCACGCCCTCGACGTGGCCTCCGAGCTCGCCGCCGAGCTCGGCGCCCGCGTCCAACAAGGAGAGATCCGATGACCCGATTCCGGAACGCGCTGCTCGTCCTCATCGCCGGCGCCGTCGCCGCGGGGCTCCTGGCCTCCGCCGGCCCCGCCGAGGCTCAAAAGCGGGGCGGCACGCTCACCATCGTGCGCCCCACCGATCCCGTCTCGCTGGACCCGAATCTCGAGACCACCGCCCCCGGGGCGTGGGTGTACTTCAACATGCTCGAAGGGCTGCTGACCCTCGACGCGAAGATGCAGATCCAGCCCTCCCTGGCCACCTCCTACGAGGTGATGTCGCCGACGAGGGTGCGCTTCAAGCTCCGACCCAACGTGAAGTTCCACGACGGCACCCCGATGAACGCCGCCGCGGTGAAGTTCACCTATGACCGCGCGCTCAAGGGTACCCCGCCCGCGCGCTGGGCCAGCCTCGCCGGCTCGCTGAGCGGGGCCGAGGTGGTGGACGACCTCACCGTCGACATCGTCACCCGGGAGCCCTATGGCCCGGTGCTCCGCACGCTCGCCATGTACTGCATGGGCATCGTGTCGCCCACCGCGGTGGGCAAGCTCGGCGCCGACTTCAGCCGGGCGCCGGTGGGGACGGGGCCGTTCAAGTTCGTGGAGTGGAAGACCAACACCCACGTGATCATCGAGCGCTTCCCGGACTACTGGGGCGACAAGGCGCTCCTCGACCGCGTGATCTTCAAGGTGGTGCCGGAGGAAGGCGCCCGCATGATCGCGCTGCAGACCGGGGACGCGGATATGGTGCTGTTCCCCTCGCCGGCGCTGCTGCCCGCGCTCCGCCGCGACCCGAAGTTCACCGTGCACGAGACGACCGGGATCCGCGTGGTCTTCGCGGGGCTGCACGCGGGCATGGCGCCGCTGGACGACGTGCGGGTGCGCCAGGCGCTGCTGCACGCGGTGGACCGGAAGGCCATCCTCGACAACATCATGGAGGGCTCGGCGGGTCCCGCGATGGGCGTGCTCGCGCCCGGCGTGTTCGGCTACAAGGACATGCAGCTGGACCGGGCCTATCCGTTCGATCGCGCGAAGGCCAAGGCGCTGCTCGCCCAGGCGGGCTGGACGCCGGGATCCGACGGGATCATGCAGAAGGGCGGCCAGCGCCTCTCGCTCTCCTGGCTGGCCGCGCGCGGCCGCTATCCCAAGGACGGCGAGATCACCGAGGCCATCCAGGCCATGTTCAAGGACGTTGGGGTCGAGGCCAAGGTGCAGGTGCTCGAGTGGGCGGCGGTGTTCCAGCAGGTGCGCGGCAACCCGTTCAATCATCACATGTTCACGCTGGGCTGGGTGACCTCGAACGCCGACGCGGACTACTCCCTCTACGCGCTCTTCCACAGCAAGCAGGTGCCGCCCGCGGGCTGGAATACATCTCGTTATGCGAACGCGCGAGTCGATACGCTCGTGGAGCAGGCGCGCCGCAGCCTGAACCAGTCGGAGCGCGAGAAGCTCTATTTCGAGGTGCAGGACATCCTGGCCAAGGAGATGGTGTGGATCCCGGTGTACACCACCAAGGAGATCGTGGCCACCAAGACGGCGGTGAAGGGCTTCACCATCCATCCGGTGGAGTACAACCTCTGGCTGGGGAAGGCCTGGCTCGACAAGTAGCTCGCTCGCGATGCTGACGTTCCTGGTCCGGCGCCTGATGCTGGCGGTGCCGGTGCTGCTGGGCGTCGTCTTCGTGGTCATGCTCACCGTGGAGCTGATTCCGGGCGACGCGGTGGCCCTGATGCTGGGGGAGCACGCCACCCCGGAGGCGGTGGCGAAGCTCCGCGACTACCTCGGGCTCGACAAGCCGATGCTGGTCCGCTACGTGGAGTACGTCGGGCGCGTGGCGCGGGGCGATCTCGGGCGATCCATCCAGCAGAACCGCCCGGTGCTCGACGAGCTGGCCGACGTCTGGCCCGCCACCCTCGAGCTCACGGTGGCGGCGCTCCTGATCGCCGCGGTGGTGGGCGTGCTCGCCGGTCTCGTGTCGGCGGTGTGGCCGACCTCGCTCTTCGACGCGGTCGCCCGCATCGGCTCTCTGTTCGGGCTCTCCATGCCCGTGTTCTGGACGGGCCTGGTCCTCATCGTGGTGTTCGCCTTCTGGCTGTCCTGGCTCCCGGTGGGCGGCGCGGGCACGCCCGCCCACCTCGTGCTGCCCGCGGTGACGCTGGCCCTGCCCTCGGTGGCCATGGTCGCGCGCATGACGCGCTCGAGCGTGCTGGACGTGCTCCGCGAGGACTACGTGCGCACCGCGCGGGCCAAGGGCGTGGCCGAGCGGCTCGTGGTGTCCAAGCACGCGCTCCGCAACGCGGCCATCCCCATCCTGACCCTGCTCGGGCTGCAGGCCGGGCAGCTCATGGGGGGCGCGGTGCTGACCGAGACGGTGTTCGCGTGGCCCGGCCTCGGGCGGCTCATCGTCAAGGCCATCTTCGCCCGCGACTACGTGCTGGTGCAGGGGGCGGTGCTGGTGTTCGCGGTGGCCTTCGTGCTCATCAACCTCGCGGTGGATCTCGCGTACGGCGTGCTGGATCCGCGCGTGTCGCGGCAGGGCTAGCGGGTGGCCATCTCCGCCGCGGCCGCGCTGCACGCCGCCGCCGCGCCCCTCGTCGACACTGGGCGGCTCAGCGCCTGGGGCGAGTTCCGGCGGAATCGCCTCGCGGTCGCGGGGCTGGCCATCGTGGCCCTGCTCCTCATCGCGGCCCTGGGCGCGCCGTGGCTCGCGCCCTTCGATCCCGCGAAGCAGAGCCTGATCGAGAAGCGGGCGAAGCCGGGCGGGAAATTCCTCCTCGGCGCGGACGAGTTCGGGCGGGACATCCTCTCGCGCGTGATCTACGGGAGCCGCGTCGCGCTGATCGTGAGCGTGCTGTCGGTGGCGGTGGCCCTGTCGCTGGGGCTCACGCTCGGCTGCCTGGCCGGCTTTCTCGGCGGCTGGACCGACGTCCTGGTCATGCGGGCCACCGAGGTGCTGCTGGCCTTTCCCTACCTCCTCCTCGCCATCGCGGTGGTGTCCGCGCTCGGCCCCGGCGTGTTCAACACCACCCTCGCGGTGGGCATCTGGGGGGCGCCCACCGTGATCCGGGTGGTGCGCGGCGCGGTGCTGGTGGCGCGGGAGACGGAGTACGTGAGCGCGGCGCGGGCGCTGGGCGCCACCGCGCTGCGGGTGCTGACGCGCCACGTGCTGCGCAACGTGCTCCCCACCGTCATCGTGTACTCCACCCTCTTCATGGCGAACGCGATCCTGGTGGAGGCGGCCCTGTCCTTCCTGGGGCTGGGCGTGCAGCCGCCCACGCCGTCGTGGGGGCTCATGGTCTCCACCGGCCGCGACCTGCTCCTGGTGGCCCCGCACGTGGCGACCATCCCGGGGCTGGCCATCCTCGTCGCGGTGCTGGGCTTCAATCTCCTCGGCGACGGGCTCCGCGACGCGCTCGACCCGCGCCTGCGGGGCCGGATCTGATGCGCCTCGACGGCCGGACGGCCATCGTCACCGGGGCCGCCAACGGCATCGGCCGCGCCATCTGCCTGGGCCTGGCGCGCGAGGGCGCGGCGGTCTGGGGCTGCGACCTGCTTGGGCCGGAGCTCGAGGAGACCCGCCGGGCGGTGGATGCCGCCGGCGCGCGCCCGGGCCGCGCCGCGACGCCAGCCCGGGCCGCGATCGTGGACGTGCGGAGCCCGGACGCGGTCCGGGACTTCGTGGCGCATGCGGAAGGAGAAACCGGTCGAATAGACGTGCTCGTCAACACCGCGGGCGGCGTGGCCGGCCAGGTCATGCGGCCGGTGGACGAGGTGTCGGACGCCGACTGGCGCGTGATCTTCGAGATCAACCTGGACGGGGCCTTCCACTTCACCCGCGCGGTGGCGCCCGCCATGAAGCGCGCCGGGCGCGGCGCCATCGTGAATATCTCCTCGGGGGCCGGCCGCTCCTATAGCCTCACCGGCATCCAGGCCTACGCGAGCGCCAAGGCCGGGCTCATCGGCTTCACCCGCCAGACCGCGCGCGAGCTGGGCGCGCACGGCATCCGCGTCAACTGCGTGGCGCCGGGCTTCGTGCGCTCCAACCCCGCCTCCGAGCGGCAATGGCAGGCGATGGGCGAGGCGGGCCAGCAGCGGCTCGTGGACTCCATCGCGCTCCGCCGAATCGGCACCCCCGAGGACATCGCCCGCGCCGTCCTCTTCTTCTGTGGGGACGATGCCGGGTACGTCACCGGCCAGACCATCAGCGTCGACGGCGGCATGTGGATGCTGGGCTGAGGCGCCGCGGTCGCTACTTACCACGGCGAAGGCGCTGGACGCTGACCAGCACGAACGCGACCAGGCACATCCACATCAGCACCGCGCCGAATCCGAAGACGGCCCGGCCGACGGTTTCGTCCCCGGGGCCCCGGCCGACGAAGGGGAGCGTCACGGTGAAGGCTCGGGGGCCCGGGCCGAAGGCGATCCAGGTGGTGATCGCCGCCAGGTTGCGGATGATCCCGAGCCCGAGCAGGTACTGCGTCAAGCGGACCCATCGCGGCGTTCCAGCCGGCAGGTCGCCGTCCGGGCCGACGCCGCCCGCCACCGCGTAACCCACGATGACCGCGCCGCCACAGAGCGCGAACATGAGGCCGGCGCAGGCCACCACCCAGCGGGGAGCCTCGAGCGATGCCTCGGCGCCGGGCACAAGGCCCACGGCGAAGAGGACGAGCAAGAACCCCGCGGCGGTGATGACGAGACCCAGCGCGACGGCGGCCCTCGGCGAAAGCGACGTCGCGTTCACGGACCTTGTCGGACGCCTAGGGGCCGGGGCCGACCAGGCGCCAGACGCCATTCTCGCGGCGGGCCACGTCGGGCTCGCGCTCCCACGCGAGAGCGGAGGCCCAGACCCCGATGCCGCGCACGCGTCCCGAGAGCTCGCCGGTCGAGTAGACCCACGCCGCGCCGTCCACCAGGCGCACCTCGTCCACGCGCACGCGCGCGCGCACCGTGTCGTAGATGGTGAACATGGCCAGCAGGTGCTCGCGGAGCGAGTGCTTGGTGAACGGGCCGTTGCGGTACTGCTCGGACACGTGGGCGAGGACGCCCCCCAGGTCCAGCGCCTGGAAGCGCTCGGTGGCGGCGGCCAGCGCCTGTTGCAGCTCCCGCGTCACCGGCTCCGGCGCGGGCGCGCCGGGCGAGGGGGTCTGGGCGCGGACCGCGGCCGGCGTCGCCGCCGCGAGGCCGGCGAGGGCGAGGCGGAGCAGCGCGCGTCTACGAATGCGCGGCCCCGTTGTGGCGCCGCCACCGGGCCACCGCGCGGCCGAAGCGCAGGGCGGCCAGGCGGGTCTGGCCCCGCCGGCGGCCCTCGCGATAGGTGCGGAGCACAGTGGCGATGAAGGCGATGGACCGGAACCGCCGGGCCAGCCGTCTATAGCGTCGTCGCAAGCGTCGTCTCATCTCGGCTCCTGTCCGGAACATCTCGGGAACATCTTACGTTCCATCGCGTGTAAGCCTTACATCCTGATGGCCCCCGGACGCCCCAATCGGGTCTTCGGCCCCGCGATTGCCGGATCTGGTATTGACCTTGCTTTGTTCCATGCGGGAGCGGGGCCAATCGCCCCGCGGTAAGAACTTCCCATCAGGAAAGGAATCGAGACGCAGGCGCCCTGACGCGCAGCCGTGCGCTGATCCGGGGAGCCCGGCGGCGAAGCGAGGCCGCCGGGCTCGCTGATTCGAGAGGAGGACACGCCATGACACGTTTCACCAGGATGCTCGGCGCAGCAACGTTGATGATCTCGACCGCGATGGCCGCGGAGTTCGCCCTCGCCCAGCGAGCCGTCGCGCAGGGCCAGCACCCGCTCCAGCCGACGTCGCCCCGCCTCGAGCGGCTCGTGAGGGCCCCCGGCGTGATCGAGGGCACGCTCACGCGGGTGGACGGGCGGACCGAGAGCGTGGACGTCTCGATCTTCCTCGGTCTGCTCGGCAAGACTCTCGAGGTCGGCCGCGACACGCTGATCCAGGTGAACGGCCGCGAGGCGCGGTTCGCCGATCTCCAGGAGGGCGCGAAGGTGAAGGCATTCTACGAGGAGCGTGGCGCGAAGCTGGTCGCCACGCGCCTCGAGGTGTCGAGCGCGCCGGGCTAGAAGTACTCGAGCGCGCCGGGCTCGGCCGCCATCTTGAGCCGCAGCCCGGCCATGAAGACCAGGTAGGGATGGGCGCCGCGGGCCACCAGCGCGTCGCGATCCATGCGGCGCAGGTCGGCCCGCTCGCCCTCGGTCAGGCCCATCTCGGTGGTGGCGGCGATCGGATCGGCGAGGAAGCGCTCGATGAAGGCCGCGTCGGACTTGAGCGCGTAGAGGCAGCGGTTGAGCGGGTAGGCCTGGGACGGCGGGAAGCGGTAGTGGGCGGCTTCGCTCATGTGGTGGGGCACATCCGGATGGTGGGGCACATCCGGATGGTCGGGCTCATGGGGGCAGGAGCGGCCACTCCACCACCGCGTTGCCGTGGTGCCAGGAGGGCTCGTAGCAGTACACGTCCGCGCGCACGTCGCCCACCGCGCCCAGCAGGGTGATCCACGTGCGCAGCTCGATATTGCCCCGCTTGTCGAGCTCTTCCCCGGTGACCCGCGCGAGCTCGCGGCCGCGCCCTTCGCGGAGCTGCTCGAGCAGCCCGCGGTCGTAGCCGAACTCGGGCGAGGCGTAGCGGTCGGTGCCCGGGAAGTGCGACATGCCGCCCGAGGCGATGAGGGCCACGCGCTCCGGCCGCGCGCGGAGGATCTCGCCGAGCGCCGCGCCCCAGGCGTGGCAGCGCGCGGGGGTGGGCTGGGGCGGCAGGTACACGTTGACGTGCAGCGGGACGATGGGCCGCGCGGGCTCCGGCATCACGAAGTGCAGCGGCACGTAGAAGGCGTAGTCGAGCGGGGCGTCCTGGGTGTAGAGGAGATCGAAGCCGCGCTCGATGCCCTGCTCGAGCACCGCCCGGGCGAGCGGCTCGTGAATGTCGAGGCGGTAGCGGTAGGGGCCGAAGGTGCCCGCGCACTCGCGGCCCACGTAGACCGCGAGCGCGGGCACCGCGTCCAGGAAGAACGCCTCGACGTGGTCGCCCGCGACGATCGCGATCGCGTCCGGTCGGAGCTCCTGGAGCCGCCGTTTGACCCGCCCCATCGCCGCGTGCACCCGCAGCACCAGGTCGCGGTCCTCGGTCTCCGGGCGGATCAGGAGCTGCGGGGTGTGCGCGACCGCGAAGGCGCCGACGAGCATGGCAGCGCCACCCTAGCACAAGAGGGCCTCGACGGCTGGCCTGGGGGGAGCGTATCCTTGGTGGCCGCGGACGTTGGTACCCACCCTCAGCCCACCCAGGAGGTCATCGGCATGGCAGCCGGAGCCAGGAAGTTCAAGATCGTCGTGCAGAAGCCGTCGGGCGGAATCCCCTACGACCTGGCCGAGTCGGCCTACTCGATCGAGCGCGAGGCCCTCGATCCGATCGGGGCCGAGATCGTCGAGGTGCCGGCCAAGACCGAGGAGGAGTTCATCGCGGCGGCCCAGGACGCCGACGCGGTCATCGCGCGCAACCGGCGTATTACGGCGGCCATAATCAAGGGCCTGCGAAACTGCAAAGTCATCGGGCTCGGCAGCGTGGGCGCGGACACGGTCGACGTGGACGCGGCCACCGAGGCGGGCATCGTGGTGACCAACGTGCCCGACGTCTTCATCGACGAGGTGGCCGATCACACGATGGCCATGTTCCTGGCCGCCCATCGCCGGCTCCGTTTGATGCACCAGTTAACCGTCGACAACAAGTGGACGGAGGGGCGGCCGTACTTCGCGAACATCCCGCGGCTATACGGCCAGACCATCGGCCTGATCTCGTTCGGCAACGTGGCCAAGGCGGTGGCGCGCCGCTGCCACGCCTTCGGCCTGCGGGTGATCGCCTACGATCCGTTCCTGGGCGAGCTCGAGATGACCGCGGTGGGAGTGGAGCCGGTGACGAGCCTGACCGAGCTGTGCCAGCGCGCCGACTTCCTGTCCATGCACGCGCCGCTCAACGCGGAGACGCGCCACCTGATGGGCGAGCGCGAGTTCCGCGCGATGAAGAAGAGCGCGATCTTCATCAACAACGGGCGCGGGCCGACGGTGAACGAGCCCGCGCTGGCCGAGGCGCTGCGCCAGGGCTGGATCGCGGGCGCCGCGCTCGACGTCTTCGAGGTGGAGCCGGTGGATCCGAACAACGCGCTGCTGCACATGGACAACGTGCTGGTGAGCCCGCACATCGCTTCCGCGACGGCTCGAATGGCGCCCGAGACGCGGCGCCGGCTGGGCCGCGAGCTCGCCACCGTGCTGCAGGGCAAGTGGCCGCGCTCCGCGGTCAACCCCGGCGTGCTCCCCAAGACGTCCCTGATCCGCTGGCAGCCCTACCCGATGGGCCGCGGCCCGAACCGCTAGCTTGGGGTCAGGTCTTGAATTACGACATTTCCTGGCCGGCTGACGGCGGCCGACCGGGAGAAAATGTCGTAATTCAAGACCTGACCCCGTCTTAGCGCGCGGCGAGTTGCCCCCAGATGGTGCTGAGGGTGGCGAGGGCGGCGGGGGAGAGGGGGCCCTTGTTGACGGCGGCGGCGGCGAAGTCGAGCTGGGCGAGGTCGGAGCAGCCGATCAGCACGGTGGACATGGCGTCGCCGGTGATCGCGAAGCGCAGCGCGGCCTCGATGAGGCTGCCCGCGTGGCCCTGGGCCACCAGGGGCTGGAGCGCGCGCGCCCGCGCGGCGTCGGTCGCGTAGTCCGGGCCCGACGCGATCGGGGCCACCGAGGGGATCGCGGTCGGGTGGCGCTCCACCTGGCCGCTCAGCGCCCCGCCCGCCACCGCCCGGATGCCGATGGTGCCCACGCCCTGCTCGCGGGCCAGGAGCAGCAGCCGGTCGTAGTCCTGCGCGGGGAAGCCCGCGGGCACCTCGTACGCGCCGGTCGGGTTGAGCAGGTTGAAGACGACCTGCGCGGTGTCGACGGCCCCGCTCGTCAGCACGCGATGGAGCGCCCCGGTCTCGCCGGAGGCGGTGACCCCGAAGAAACGCACCTTGCCCTGCTCCTGGAGCCGCCGCACCGCGGGCACCACCGCCTCCAGCACGCGCGCCACCCCGAGCGGCCGCTCGTCGCCCATGCGCCCGATCAGGTTGTGGAGATGCAGCAGGTCCACCCGCTCGAGCCCGAGCCGCCCGAGGCTCTGCTCCACCGAGCGCGCGACCGCCCCGGGCACGTCGGCGAGGTCGGCGGCGCCGAGCCGCCACTTGGTGCCCACGATCGCGGCGGGCTTGAGCGCGCGCAGCACCTGGCCGAGGTTCTTCTCCGACTCGCCCGACCCGTACGCCGGGGCGGTGTCGAGGTAGTTGATCCCGAGCTCGATCGCGCGCGCGACCCCGCGCTCCCGCTCGGCCGGCGTGCCCCGCACCATCAGCCCACCCACGTCGCCGCAGCCGAAGGCCAGCGTGGAGACCCGCAATCCCGTTCGTCCCAGCGTTCGGTATTCCATGGCCGCTGGTTATACCACGGTCCGCGCGTGGCCCGCTTGCCCGCCGCGGGAGGGTCGTTTACTCTCTGATCTCCATGCGCCACACGCGCCTCGGCCGCACCGGCCTGTCCGTCTCGCGCCTCTGCCTCGGCACCATGACCTTCGGCCTGCAGTGCGACGACGCGGCGTCCCGCGCCATCCTCGACCGCGCGGCGGCGGGCGGGATCACCTTCCTCGACACCGCCGACGTCTACCCGCTGGGCGGGGGCCTCGAGACGGTGGGCCGCACCGAGGAGATCCTCGGCCGCTGGCTCGAGGGCCGCCGCCACGACGTCGTGGTGGCCACCAAGTGCGTGGGCGCGATGAGCGCACGCCCGTGGGACCGCGGCGCCTCGCGCAAGCACATCCTGGACGCCATCGACGGCTCGCTGCGCCGGCTGCGCACCGACTACGTGGATCTCTACCAGCTCCACCACTTCGACCCCCAGACTCCGATCGACGAGAGCCTGCGCGCGCTCGACGACGTGGTGCGGGCCGGGAAGGCGCGCTACGTCGGGTGCTCGAACTTCCACGCCTACCAGGTGGCCCGCGCGCTGGGCCGCAGCGAGGCGCTCGGCCTCGCGCGCTTCGACTCCGTCCAGCCGCGCTACAATCTCCTCTTCCGCCAGGTCGAGCGCGAGCTCCTGCCGCTCTGCCGGGAGGAAGGCATCGGGGTGATCCCCTACAACCCGCTGGCCGGCGGCTTCCTCTCGGGCAAGCACCGCCGGGACACCGGCCCCACCGCGGGCACCCGCTTCACGCTCGGCAACGCGGCGGAGCGCTACCAGGACCGCTACTGGCACGAGCGCGAGTTCGAGACCGTGGAGGCGCTCCGTCCGCTGGCCGCCGAGGCCGGCATGTCGCTCGCGCGGCTCGCGGTGGCGTGGATGCTGGCCGAGCCCGCGATCACGTCGCCGATCGTGGGGGCGAGCCGCCCCGACCAGCTCGACGACGTGCTGCCCGGGACCGAGAAGCCGCTGGACGCCGCGCTCAAGGCGCGGCTCGACGAGATGACGCGCGAGTACCGCTGGGGCGACGACCCGCGCTGAGCGGCGTCTCCGTCACGAGGAGCAGCCCATGCCCACATCCATCAACCGCCAGATCGTGCTCCGCAGCCGTCCCGTCGGCATGCCCAAGCCCGGTGACTTCGATCTCGTCGAGTCGCCGCTCCCCGGGCCGAAGGACGGCGAGATCCTGAGCCGGACCATCTATCTCTCCCTCGATCCCTACATGCGCGGGCGCATCAGTGGCGCCAAGTCGTATGCGCAGTCGGTCGAGCTCGGGCAGGTGATCGTCGGCGCCACCGTCGGCGAAGTGCTCGAGTCGAAGCACCCGGGCCTGACCCGCGGCGACATCGTGATGGGCTACGATGGCTGGCGGTCCCACGCGGTGGCCAAGGGCGCGGCGGTGCGCAAGCTCGATCCCAAGCAGGCGCCGGTGTCCACCGCGCTGGGCGTGCTCGGCATGCCCGGCATGACCGCCTACGTGGGCCTGCTCGACATCGGCCAGCCCAAGCCGGGTGAGACGGTGGTGGTCTCCGCGGCCTCGGGGGCGGTGGGCTCCGCGGTGGGGCAGATCGCCAAGATCAAGGGCGCCCGCGCGGTGGGCATCGCGGGATCCCAGGACAAGTGCGACTACGTCGTGCGCGAGCTCGGCTTCGACACCTGCGTGAACTACAAGAAGGGCGATCTCCTCGCCTCGCTCAAGGCCGCCTGCCCGGGCGGCATCGACGTGTACTTCGAGAACGTGGGCGGCGACGTGCTGCAGGCGGTGATGCAGCTCCTCAACATGAACGCGCGCATCCCCCTCTGCGGGCTCATCTCCGAGTACAACGCGACCGAATCGGTGCCCGGTCCGAACCTGCGCCCCCTGCTCTTCAACCGCGCCCTCGTGAAGGGCTTCATGGTGTCGGACCACCTGGCCCGGCTGCCCGATTTCCTGAAGGACTGCGGCGGCTGGCTGCGCGAGGGCCGGCTCAAGCACCGCGAGGACGTCGTGGTCGGCCTCGAGAAGGCGCCGGAGGCCTTCATCGGGCTGCTGCAGGGCAGGAACTTCGGCAAGCTGATCGTGCGCGTCGGGGAGGATCCCACCAAGTGATCCGGCGCGGGCGCCTGGCGCGCGCGGTCGCGGCCGCTCTCCTCGCCCTCGGCCTGAGCCCCGCGGTCGCCGCCGCGCAGGTCTTCATCGCGTCCAAGCCGCATCCCGAGTTCTGGATCGCGCCGGTCTTCATCACCGCGAACGTCCAGCGGAAGGACGTGGACGACCGTCCGGGCCCGCTCATGATCCAGGTCTCGTTCAGCGTGGCCCCGCCGCCGGCGCGCGACCCGTCCGAGTTCGCCCAGGACATCTTTCTCCTCTGGCCGGGCGAGCTGGTCGGGACCGACGGCGCCGACGGCGCCGATCCCGCGCTGGCGCGGCAGGTGGAGACCGCTGGATTCAAGGTGTTCGTCCACGGCCGCGTCCCGTTCTCGGCCCGGAACCGGCTCCAGATGGGCACCGGGGCGGGCGCGGCCGGCCGGCGAGATCTCGGCAGCGCCTTCTTCGTCACCTTCGCGCGGCCGCAGGGGCTCGCGCGTGGCGCGAAGCCCGCGACCTACATCCGCATCCCGTGGAAGCCCGAGCTGGCGAGCCTCGACTGGGTTCCCCGGCTCGAGCTCGCGGCCAAGGGCGTCATCACACCGCGGCGCGTGAGCTGGCTCGAGGAAGCGTTCTGGGGCCGCCGCAACATCATCACGCTGAGCTTCGGTGACGTCGGCTACTCGTCCCTGTACCCGCTCTACTACGGCAACCGCGATCGGGTCATCCCGCTCGCCGCCGACTTCTCCCGCCTCATGATCAACTTCGCGGAGGCGAACCACCTCAAGATCGACGAGGTGATCCCGTCCACCGCGCTCCGCAGGATGAGCGAGACGCGGGAGAACACGGACACGTTCTCGATTCCCCTCATCGCCGCGGACGGCATCGTGCCGCAGGTGCTGAAGGTGCAGTTCGTCTACTTCCAGGGACGGCTGCCCTGGCGGCCCATCCTCCTTTCCGCGCTGCTCCTGGGCCTGGGCAATCTCACCGGGCCGATCGTCGGCAACGTGCTCCGCAAGCTCATCCGGACCCTGCGCGACCGGGTGCACGTCGGGCGCGGGGAGGCCACCGGGCGGGCCCGCGGCGAGGTGCCGTCGCAGGAGGTGCTGGCGCGCATCCGGCCCGGCGAGACGACCTACCAGGACGTGCTCCGGTTGGTGGGCAGCGCGCCCGAGGAGGAGCAGCGCCTGCCCACGGGCGAGATCCGCGCGGTGATCTACCGCGGCGAGCGCCTGGTGCCGCACCGCGGCCGGCGGTTCGGCTGGTTCGCCACCGTGAGCCACTGGGAGATGGAGAACCACGAGGTGCAGATCGACTTCGAGCAGGATCGGGTGCGCGACATCCAGGCGCGCATCCGCCGCACGCGCCAGACCCCGTACGTGGCCGTCTAGCGCCGCGGCCGGGCCCGCGGCTTCGTCAGTGGGCGCGGATCCAGGCGGCGATCGCCGAGACCACCTTCGCCTCGATCCCGAGGTATCCGTGGGGGGCCTTCGCCTCGCACGGCGGCGAGATGGCCGGGCTCCCGCCCTCGAAGGCCATCAGCTCCTTGACCGGCGCCCGCTTGAGCGCCTTCAGGATGTCCTCCGCGCCGGAATAGGGCGAGGCCCGGCAGGTGTCGTCCTTGTGGTGGACCACGAGCGTGGGCACGCGAATGTCGCCGAGCCCGGCGTGGCGTGTCGTCTCGTAGCTCAGCTTCGAGGTCTCGGTGACCGAGGAGGTGAGCACGATCCCGTCGGGCCCGCCCTCGGGGAGCCGGGCCGCCGCGTTGGCCGCGGAGAGCGAGCCCATGCTGGTGCCCACGAGCCACACCGGCACGCGGGCGAGCTCGCGCACCGCCGCGATGGCCTGCTTGACGTCCGCCGCGTGGTCGGACGTCGTGCGGAAGTTCCACAGCCCGTTCTTCCGATCGGAGGGCTGGTCCAGCACGGCCACCAGGAAGCCCTCGCGAACCCAGCGCATCCGGGTCCGCACGAGGAAATTGCCCTGGAGCTGGCCGATCCCGTCGGCGGTCATCGCGAGGTTGCCGTCGCCGCCCGCGAAGATGATCACGCTGGCCA
The DNA here is from genome assembly GCA_035635775.1 of Candidatus Acidiferrum sp. GTDB lineage: Bacteria > Methylomirabilota > Methylomirabilia > Rokubacteriales > CSP1-6 > CAMLFJ01. Next base: position 10,002 of record DASQAL010000230.1, on the reverse strand, counting down.
CCGGCGTGCCGGCCGGGCGCAGGAGGAGGAACGACTCGGTGACGCCCGGCCGCGCCGGGATCGTGCGAACCTCCTCGTCGGCGGCCCACGTGGCCGGGGCGGGGAGCGTGGCGGCGAGGAGGAGGCCGGCGAAGAAGCGCGCGCGCATGGGCTGGCCCGATGATAGGTGGCGCGCCCGCCGCTGGCAAGGCAGGGCGGCGCGTTGTACAGTCCGGGGCCAGGGAGGCGGCGATCATGGCGACGATCTACGACGAGGTGTACCGGCGCGCGCTCGACGACCCGGAGGGCTTCTGGGCCGCGCGCGCCGAGGACATCCACTGGGAGAAGCGCTGGGACCGGGTGCTCGACGCCTCGCGCCCGCCCTACTACCGCTGGTTCGCGGGCGGCGTGCTGAACACCTGCTACAACGCGCTCGATCTCCACGTGGATCGCGGCCGCGGCAAGCAGACCGCCCTGATCTACGACTCCCCGGTGACCCAGACCGTTCGCGCGTTCACCTACTTCGAGCTGCGCGACGAGGTCGCGCGTTTCGCGGGGGCGCTGCGCCGGCAGGGAGTGGAGAAGGGCGACCGGGTCATCATCTACATGCCGGCGGTGCCGGAGGCGGTGATCGCGATGCTCGCGTGCGCGCGCATCGGGGCGATCCACTCGGTGGTGTTCGGCGGCTTCGCCCCCAAGGAACTGGCCACCCGCATCGACGACGCGAAACCGAAGGTCATGCTCTCCGCGTCCTGCGGCATCGAGGGCAGCCGGGTGATCCCCTACAAGCCGCTCCTGGACCAGGCCATCGCGATGGCCTCGCACAAGCCGGCGCGCTGCCTGATCCTGCAGCGGCCGATGGAGGCGGCGTCGCTCGTGCCGGGCCGCGACGTGGACTGGGGGGAGGCGGTGGCGGCGGCCTCTCCGGTCGAGTGCGTGCCGGTGGCCGCCACGGATCCGCTCTACATCCTGTACACCTCGGGGACCACCGGAATTCCGAAGGGAGTCGTCCGTGACAACGGCGGCCACGCGGTCGCGCTCAAGTGGAGCATGGACGCGGTCTACGGCATGGGCGCGGGGGAGACGTTCTGGGCCGCTTCCGACATCGGCTGGGTGGTCGGGCACTCCTACATCGTCTACGCGCCCTTGCTCCGGGGCTGCACCACCATCCTGTACGAAGGCAAACCGGTGGGCACGCCCGACTCCGGCGCGTTCTGGCGGCTCTGCGCCCAGCACGGGGTGAACGCGATGTTCACCGCGCCCACCGCCTTCCGCGCGATCAAGAAGGAGGACCCGCAAGGCGCCCACATGGGGAAGTACGACCTCTCGCGCTTCCGCACGCTCTTCCTGGCCGGGGAGCGCTGCGACCCGGCCACCCTGCTCTGGGCGCGCGAGAAGCTCCAGGTCCCGGTCGTGGATCACTGGTGGCAGACCGAGACCGGCTGGCCGATGGCGGCCAACTGCGTGGGACTCGGCATGCTGCCGGTCAAGCCGGGCTCGCCGACCAAGGTCGTGCCGGGTTACGACATCCGCGTGCTGGGCGAGGACAACCGGGAGGTGCCGGCCGGACAGATCGGGTCCCTCGCGGTGAAGCTGCCGATGCCGCCCAGCAGCCTGCCCACGCTCTGGAACAACGATGCGGGCTACGAGAGCTCGTACCTCGCGCGGCACCCGGGCTACTACCTCACCGGGGACGCGGGCTACAAGGACGAGGACGACTACATCTACATCATGAGCCGCGTGGACGACATCATCAACGTGGCCGGGCACCGGCTCTCCACTGGCGCCATGGAGGAGGTGCTCTCCGCGCACCCGGACGTGGCGGAGTGCGCGGTGATGGGCGTGGCCGACGAGATCAAGGGCGAGGTGCCGGTGGGGCTCGTGGTCACCAAGGCCGGCGTGGCCCGCGCCGACGCCGACCTCTGCCGCGAGCTGGTGGAGCTGGTCCGCGAGAAGATCGGGCCGGTGGCCGCGTTCAAGACGGTGGCGGTGGTGAAGCGGCTGCCCAAGACCCGCTCGGGCAAGATCCTGCGCGGGACCATGAAGAAGATCGCCGATGGCGTCGAGCACACCGTGCCCGCCACCATCGACGACCCCGCGATCCTCGCCGAGATCAGCGACTCGCTGAAGGCCCTCGGCTATCCTCGCTAGGCGGCGCCGGCTTTCCGGGCTGCGCGGCGACGGGCGGCGAGGCCGGCCGCGACGAGGCTTCCGCCCACGAGCAGGAGCGTGGCCGGCTCCGGGGTCGCGATCGGTGGCTCGTCGTGACTGTTCATGAACTCGCTGATGAAGTCGTGGTACCCGAACTGGATGTCCTTGTTGATGTAGATCGTGGACAGAAGCGGTGAGAAGGTCCCCTCTCCGGTCTTCCCGGCCGTCACGACATAGTCCGCGAGGGCGCCGCTCGGGCAGACCCCGCCCACGATCTTGGTCGCGCACACCGTCTCCTTGATCGTGACGTTCAAGCCCCCGTTGTAGAGGTCCATCCCACCCAGCTCGGGCAGCCCGCTCAAGGTCTTGACCGTGTACATGAAGACGATGTCGGAGAGTGTGGCAGGCGAGGGACTGTGTGCGACCTGGAAGGACAGGTTGACATTGTTGCCCACCACCGCCGAGAACGCCCCGAGGTAGATCTTCGCGGCCATGCCGACCGGGCTCACCGCGAAGTCGGTGAAGTTCAGGTTTCCGAGATTGCATCCGGCCGACCCCAGCGCGGTAACATCGCCCGCGCTGACGCACGAAGGAATGGCGTGGGCGGCGGGCGCGATCCCGAGGCTACCCACCACCACGATGAGCGAAATGAGAACAAGCGTGATCAGACGTCCCATCTGATGCCTCCTGACCGAAGATTGCGGCGATTGCAGATCGCAAGAAACAAGTGTTGTGCCAACGGTCGGCGCGGGAGGGCGGTGGGGGCCGGCGCTCGAGGTTCGGATGAAATCTTCGGGAACACGCGCGCTTTCAGGGGAGAGCCGGCCCTATCGTTCTACCGCCTATTGCGGGGGCGGGCCGGACGAGTACTAGTTACCGCGTAACGGATACGTGGCGTCGCGAAAGTTACCGGGTGTGATCGACCAGCGTGTGCTCCTCGCCGAACCAGATCGGTGAGCGCGTGAGATCGATGAAACGCTTTTCATCCTCGAGGAGCCGGCGCCCCGCCGCCCGGCCCTCGGGCGTCGCGCCCGCGCGGGCGAAATCCTCCACGGTCTCCCACCAGAGCTCGGCGACGCCGTCGAAGTCCTCCGGCGCCCCCCGGTGGCGGCGCATCGCCTCGCTGAAGGCGGACGTCACCGTGTGCACCTGGGTGTAGCGTTTGGCCCCCAGGGCGGGGGCCAGCTCGCGCACCAGCGGGCCGTGGGTGTCGAGCCAGTAGCGCTGAAACTCCTCGCGGGAGAGGTGGGGCAGGCGGCGCAGGCAGAACACGAGCTTGATCATGGCGCGGGCGGCAGATCCTTCCTGAGGAAATGGTGCGCGTGCCCGACCGGCCAGTCGTGGGCCTTGGCGTAGGTCTGGTAGCCGAGCTTCTCGTAGAAGCCGGGGGCCTGGAAGCTGAACGTGTCGAGATAGACGTGGCGGCAGCCGCGCTCCACCGCGCGCCGCTCGGCCGTCTCCATCAGGCGCCGGCCGAAGCCCCGCCCGCGCAGGGCTTCGCTGACCCAGAGGATGCGGACGAAGAGGACGCCGCCCCAGATCCCCGCGAGGAGCCCCCCCACCACCTCGTCGCCCGCGTCCCGGAGGAAGAGATTGACCGGGGAGTACTCGCGGAACCCGGTGACCGCGACGTTGTAGGTGTCGAGATGGTCCACCACGACCTGCTTGAGGCTCTCGGAGGCATGGGGATCGGACACGATCCGGATGTCGGTCATTGGCGTTCCTCCTCTCCGCCCGGGCCAGCGCGGGGCCGAGGCTAGCATGCCCGGCGAGGGGCGGCAAACCCGTGGCCCAGGGACTCGCGGGTCGCCCGCGGGATCGGGTAAGATGCCGGGCGTGGCCAGGCCTTCTCATGACGCCGACGTGCTGGTGGTGGGCGGCGGTCCGGGCGGCAGCACCACCGCGACCTTCCTCGCCCGGGGCGGGCTGCGCGTCACCTTGGTGGAGCGCGAGGCCTTCCCGCGCTTCAAGGTCGGCGAGTCCCTGATCCCGACGTGCATGGACATCTGCCGCCGCCTGGGCGTGCTCGATCGGGTGCTCGCGCACGGCTTCCAGATGAAGTATGGCGCGACCTTCCACGACCAGGAGCTGGGCCTCTCGTCCACCTTCGACTTCAAGCCCGGCCGGCCGTGGCCCGCCTTCACGCTCGACGTGCACCGCGCCGAGTTCGACCAGATCCTCCTGGACCACGCGGTGGCACAGGGGGTGACGCGGCTGCAGCCCGCCACCGTCGAGAAGGTGGTGTTCGATGCCGACGGCGTCACCGCCCGCGTCAACCTGGGCGACGCCGAGCGCGAGCTGCGCGCCCGCTTCCTGGTGGACGCGAGCGGCCGCGACGCCTTCCTGGCCGCGCGCCAGGGGCAGCGGAAGCCGCGGCCGGGTTTGGGCAAGGTGGCCATCTTCGCCTACTTCCGCGGGGCGCGCCGCTTCCCCGGCCGCGAGGAAGGCCACGTCCGCATCCACATCTTCCCGGAGGGCTGGTTCTGGTACATCCCGCTCGCGCGCGACGAGACCAGCGTCGGCTGCGTGCTCCACCAGAAAGTGGTCAAGGCGCGCCGCGGCTCGCTCCAGGAGCTGTTCGACGACATGGTCGAGCGCTGCCACGCGGTGCGCGACAACCTCCAGGGATCTTCGCTTGTCACCGAGCTGTACACCACCGCGAACTTCGCGTACGCGGTGGAGCCGGTGGTGGGGGACCGGTTCCTGTGCGTGGGCGACGCGGTGGCCTTCGTGGACCCGATCTTCTCGCCCGGGGTGTTCCTGGCGATGCAGTCGGGCGAGCTGGCCGCGGGCGCGATCCTGCGGGCCTTCCGCGCCGACCGGTTCGAGGCCCGGCGCTTCCGCGCCTACGAGCGCGCGGTGCGCCGGGGCACGCGGCCCTTCGAGCGCTTCATCGAGTCCTTCTACGACCGCGCCTTCCTCGAGGTCTTCCTGCGCCCGCGCAATGTGCTGGGCATGGTCCCCGCGGTCACCGGCGTGCTCGCGGGCGGCTCGTTCGGCAGCCTGCCGAAGCACCTGCGCCTGTCGCTCTGGGGGTTCTTCCAGGTGGTGCGCTTCACCCGCTGGCTGAACCGGCGCCGCGGCGTGGTCCTCGAGTCCCGCCTCGACTGGTAGCACGCGCCCGAGCCTGCAAATGGAGAGAGCCCGCATGAACTACCGGATCATCTCGGCCGACGATCACATCGACATGCAGTGGCTGCCGCGCGACCTCTGGCAGAAGCGGGTGCCGGCGGCGTGGCGCGAGCGCGCGCCCCGGGTGGTCGAGACGGACGCCGGGCCCTACTGGGTCTGCGGGGAGGAGCGCTGGGATCCGTGGGGCGGCCGCAAGGGCGTGGCCGGCTCTATGGGCGGGCGGCGGCTCGCGCTGGAGAGGGGTGGGGTGCTCGAGCCCGACGTGCTGCGCCCGACCACCACCGCGCTGCGCCTGGCCGACATGGAGAGCGACGGGGTCGACGCCACCGTGATGTACGGGCCGATCGTGCCGCTGCTGATCAAGGATCCCGCGCTGCGCCAGGTCTGCTACCACGCCTACAACGAGTGGCTCGCCGAATTCTGCGCCACCGCGCCCGAGCGGCTGATCGGCGCGGGGCTGATCCCGATCGACGAGCCGAAGGTCGCCGCCGACGAGGTGCGCTCGCTCGCCCAGCTCGGGCTGCGCACCGGCATGTTCCTCGCCGCGCGGGTCGAGCTGCCGCTCTGGGACGAGGCGTGGGAGCCCCTCTGGGACGCCGCCGCGGAGACCGGGCTGCCGATCGGCTTCCATCTGGGCGGCGGGCTGCGCACCGTGACCTTCAGCGGGCCCAAGGCCGCCGATCCCGGCAACATGGGCGTGCGGGTGGCGTGCTCGACGCTCCAGATGGACGAGCCGCTCGCCGCGGTGATCTTCTCGGGCGCGCTCGAGCGTCACCCCGGGCTGCGGATCGTGCTGGCCGAGACCGGCATCGGCTGGCTGCCCTACATGCTGGAGCGCATGGACGACACCTACGAGCGCTTCGTGGACGCCGCCGAGTACTGGCGCGCGCACGGCGGGCTGCGCCTCACCATGCCGCCCAGCGAGTACTGGAAGCGCCAGGTGTGGGCCACCTTCCAGCTCGACCTGGTCGGGCTGCGCCTGGTGGACGTGCTCGGCGCGGGCCGGGTGATGTGGGCCTCCGACTACCCGCATGCCGACAGCACCTGGCCGGACTCGCAGCGGGCCATCGAGGAGAACTTCCGGGGTGTGGCGGAGGCGACGCGCCGGCGCATCCTCTGCGACAATGCCCGGGAGCTCTACCGGCTCTGAGCCCGGCCCGCTCGATCGCGGCCCTGGGCTTCTCCCGGCGCGAGCTGCGCGCGCTGCGGGCGCTGCGGAGCCCCATCGGCATCCAGCGGGCGCTGGACACCATGCCGTATCACCTGGCGGGCACCGCGTGGTCGCCGCGCCGGGTGCTGCACGAGCGCACCGCGCATTGCCTGGAGGGCGCGGTGTTCGCGGCGGCGGCGCTGCGCGTGCTCGGCTTTCCGCCGTTCCTGCTGGATCTGGAGGCGGTGCAGGACACCGATCACGTGGTGGCGGTGTTCCGGAGCCGCGGGCACTGGGGCGCCATCGCCAAGTCGAACTTCTCGGGGCTGCGCTATCGCGAGCCGGTGCACCGGAGCCTGCGCGAGCTGGTCATGACCTACTTCGACGGCTACATCAACCTGCGGGGCGACCGGACTTTGCGGGCCTGGGTGGGACCGGTGAACCTGGCCCGCTTCGACCGGACGCGGCCCGGCTGGATGACGACCGAGGAGGATCTCTGGTGGATCGCCGAGCATCTGCTCGAGATCCCGCACACGCGGCTGCTGCGGCCCGCCATGGCGCGCGCGCTCTCGCGGGTGGACCGGCGCGCCCTGACCGCCGCGCGGGTGGGCCAGCGTGAGCCCTGACCCCGGCGTGAGCTCTGAAATCACCGTGCAGGAGAATCTCGACGGCAGCCGCACCGAGTACTTCGCGGTCGCGTGCACGGAGGCCGGGCTGCTCGCCCTGCTCCGGGAGGTGTTCGAGGAGCACTGGGAGGACGTGATCTTCGGCCCGTGCATCGAGGGTGCGGTGTTCGAAGGCCGGTTCGGCCGGCGGCCGACCCTCTCCGTGCTGGACGGCTACCTCACCGTGCAGGTCGAGGGCAGCGAGTCCTGGCACTTCCACCTCTGCATCGGCCCGCACCGGGGCTCGCCCGGGCTGCCCACACCCCCCGCGCTGGCCGAGTGGCGCCGCTGCGCCCGCGCCGCGTTCTTCCAGAACCGCGACCGGGCCGGGCGGCCCAGCTCCTGGGGCCTGCGCCTCTGGAACGGCCGCGGCGAGCAGATGCTGACCGTCTTCCTGCCGAACCCGTGGATCGATCCCGCGCGGGGCCGCTACGTGGACACCCCCGAGTGGTCGCGCCTCGAGCTCTGGATGGCGCTGCGCGCCCGCCACGCCGGCGTGCCCGCCGAACCGCCGCCCGCTCACGCCGAGCCCCCGCGAACCCACTGAGGTAGAATCGCGGCGTATGGACGGGGTGCACGATCTGGGGGGGATGCAGGGCTTCGGGCCGGTGGAGCGGGAGCAGAACGAGCCCACGTTCCACGCCGCTTGGGAAGCCGTGGTGCTGGCCATGCAGCACGCGGGCCGCCTGGGCCTGCTCTACAACATCGACGAGTTTCGCCACGGCATCGAGCGCATGGCTCCCGCTCACTACCTGCGCGCGACCTACTACGAGAAGTGGCTCGAGGGGATGACCCGGGTCCTGCTCGAGAAGGGCGTAGTGGGCGCGGAGGAGCTGACCGCGCGCCAGGCGTTTTTCGAGCAGAAGCTCGACGCGCCGGCCACGGCGGCGTTCCCAGGGCCGCCGCGGCCGCGGGGCGCCTCCAGGCCGGCGTCGCTGATGGACTTCATCCGCGAGACCGGGGCCACGCCGCGGTTCGGACCGGGCGACGCGGTCCTCACCCGCGCGATGCACCCGCACGGGCACACGCGGCTGCCGCGCTACGCGCGCGGCAAGCGCGGCGTCGTCCACTGCTGCCACGGCATCCACGTCTTCCCCGACACCAACGCCCACGGCGAGGGCGAGCAGCCGCAGCCCCTCTACAGCGTGCGCTTCGACGCGCGGGAGCTGTGGGGCGAGTCGGCGGAGCCGAACCAGGCCGTGCACATCGATCTCTGGGAGAGCTATCTCCTGCCCGGGAGGTAAGTCGGATGGGCAAGAACCACCCCAACGTCGACCCCTATATCGTCTCCCGCGTGCGGGCGCTGGAGTCGCTGCTGCTCGAGAAGGGCATCCTGGCCCCCGACGCGGTGGACCGGGTGATCCAGCGCTACGAGGCGGACACCGGCCCGATGGTGGGCGCCCGCGCGGTGGCGAAGGCGTGGACGGATCCCGACTACCGGCGGCTGCTCCTGGGCGACCCCCGGGCCGCGCTCGGGCGATTCAACCTCGACTACGCGATGCTGATGGTGGTGGAGAACACGGAGGCGGTGCACAACCTGATCGTGTGCACGCTCTGCTCCTGCTACCCGTGGCCGGTGCTGGGGCTGCCGCCCACCTGGTACAAGATGCCCGCCTACCGCTCGCGCGCGGTCAGCGAGCCGCGGGCGATCCTCCAGGAGATGGGGCTCTCGGTGCCGGCGGCGCGCGAGATCCGCGTCTGGGACTCGAGCGCGGAGATGCGCTACATGGTGCTGCCGCGCCGGCCGGCGGGCACCGAGAGCCTGGGTGAGACGGAGCTGGTGCCGCTGATCACCCGCGACGCCCTCATCGGCGTGGCGGAGCCGGGGCCCGGCGTCTCCTGAGCGGCGACGGCTCCGGGTACGAGCGGCGGCGGAATATGGTGGTGCGCCGCGACGGGCGGCGCGTCAACGTGGCGCGCTTCCGGGGGCAGCTCTTCGTCTGCGCCACCGCCTGCTGCTGCGGGCGCACCGAGGACGGCTTCGCGCCGGTCCCCACCGAGACTTTCCACCGCGAATGGGAGCGGCGGCGGCTGCGCAATGTCATCCACCTCACCATCGGCGGCTGCCTGGGCCCCTGCGCGCTCGCCAACGTGGCGCTCCTGCTCTTCGACGGTCAGGCCCAGTGGTTCCACTCGATCGACTCGGACGCGCTCGCCGTCGCGCTCTACGATCACGTCGAGACCATGCTGGACGCCGACGCCTGCCTGCCGCCGCCGCCGGCGCTCGCGCCGTATCACTTCACCGCCTCCGCCTGGCAGCCGCGTCCCGACGGCCAGCCGGTGGACGACGCCCGCCTCTGGCGCGGGCGCGCGCACGCCTGCGAGTCCATGCCCTCGGGGATGACCAGCGAGGGCCGCGCCCTCACGGTGGACCGCGTGGTCGCGGTGATGGAGGGCCGGGCCGCCCTGCCGCGGAAGAACGGCGAGCTGGTCTTCGAGGAGCCCTGGCAGGGCCGGGTCTTCGGGATGGCGGTGGCCCTGCACGAGCGCGGTCTCTACGAATGGGACGAGTTCCGCCAGACCCTCATCGCCCAGGTCGCCGCCGCGGAAGCCCGCGGCGGCCCGTTCGTCTACTACGAGATCTGGCTCCATACCTTCGAGGATCTCCTCGCCCGCAAGCGCCTCGTCACCAACACCGAGCTCGACGAGACCACCTACCAGTTCGAATTCGGCGAGCGCGACGACGTGTACTAGCTCGGAGGGGGGCTCTGCGCCCCTTCCGACGGTCGTCGCGCGCCTGACGGCGCACTCCTCCCTGCCTCCCCCCGAAAAGCAGGATTGCGCGGGCGAAGAGCCTGTGAAGAAATCCGTAGCATCGGCGCGCCTCGCGCGGCGACACTGCGCGCATGACGACTGACACGCTCTTTCCACTACCGGAGGGGAACGAGGACCCGGTCGCGGCGGTGAACACCGAGCCGCGGGTGC
>DASQAL010000229.1:0-57189 GCA_035635775.1 Candidatus Acidiferrum sp. | reverse complement strand
CCGTTGGCGATCTTCTTGGCGATGGCCTGCATGACGGTGTCGTACGGCCGGATCGGGTACGCGGTCACCACGTCGAGGTCGGCGAGGGTCAGCGCCTCGGCACAGGCCTCGCTGCCGGAGATCAGCATCTCCTTGTGATCGGCGACGGCTCCTGCGGGCTTGGTCTCCACGGCCATGGTCTGTCTCCTCCCTACTGCTTGGACTCGGCGTTCTCGCCGGGGATGCCCGCGGTGATCTCGATGCCGCCGGCGTCCAGCTCTTGCTTGATCTCCTGCTCGTACTGGCCGCGGAAGCGGAAGCCGTGGGACCGGGTGATGTGCTCCTTGCTGTGGATCTTGTCGGTCATCCAGGTGGTGTACTTGGCCTTGTCGGTCCGCCACATCTCCCACTGGCTCGCGTTGTCCTCGAAGGCATCCTCGCGGACCATGGTCACGCAGTCCTTGGCCGGGCACACCGCCTCGCAGACGCCGCAGCCGCAGCAGGATTCCATGTTGGCGTCGTAGAGGCCCTCCGGGGTCACGTCGAAGCAGGAGTCGGGGCACTGGATCCAGCAGAGCGTGCACTTCACGCACTTGTCGAAGTCGATCACCGGCCGCATGGTGCGGGTCGTGAACTTCTTGAAGTACGGGTTGCGCTCGGGCACGTAGCCCTTGCCGCCCTCCATGGGCTTGCCGATGGGGATCGCAGGGATGGTCACGCCCTCCCGCATCTCCCACCACTTGGGCTTCTCGAAGGCGTACGGGATCTCGGAGTTCCCCTCCGTGGTCTTGATCGGCTGGGTCTCCAGCCGCTCGTGGGCCTTGCGGGCCGAGGCCACCTTGAGATCGGAGCCCCACTCGGCTTCCTTGATGGCCTGGCACACCGCGTCGAGCGACAGGAACTCGGGTTGGATCTTGGCCAGTGAGCCCAGGATGCGCGCCTCGGTGTGGTCTTCCTTGTAGACCCAGAGCCCGGAGAACGAGGCCTTGGCCCGGATGAGGGCCAGGTTGTACGGCGCGTCCTTCTTGTGGATGTCCTTGAGAAGCTGGGCCGGGTTCTGGAGCGAGGTCATCAGCACGGTGCCGCCGGAGACGGTCAGCCGGTTGATCGGCTGCAGCCCGTACCAGGCCCAGGACTCGACGCCCTTGGACAGCGTGTCGTCCACGCAGATCGTGACGTCGACTTCCTTGGGCTCGTAGCGGGCCATGTTCTGCTCGAGCTCTTCCTGCGTGTCCGCGACGATCGCGAAGTCCTTGGCGGGGATGCCGTTACGCTGGGGGCTGTCCCCGTAGCGCCCGAACGCGATCCCCCACCGGCCGGCCTTGCGGGCGGAGAGCACGATGCCGCGGCAGATGCGCGCCGCCAGATTCTTCTGGAAGATGCCGCGGTAGACGACCTCGCAGGTGAAGTGAGCCATTCCCTTCCTCCTCGAAACACGTCCGGTGCGCCGCTGGTCGACCTGTGCGCGTCTGGTCGACTGGTCGGACCATACCTTGCCCTCCGCCCCGGGGGGCTGTCAAGGGCAAAGCAGGCTAGACCGGACGGCGGCGACCGTGGCGGCGGACGTGAGCGGCCACTTTCATCCGGTTGCCGCAGACGGCCATCGAGCACCAGCGTCGGCGACGGGTACGGGACCGGTCCCGGAAGTAGAGGACGCAGCGCGGGTTAGCGCATTTGCCGATCTCGACGCTCCGACCCGCGGCGGCCAGATCGGCGATGGCGCGGGCGACCGGGGCCAGGACTCGGAGGGGACCGGCCGGCCCCGGCGAGAAGCCCAGTCGCCATCCGGTGTCCTGCCGGAGCAGCCGGGATGCGCCGGCCCCCCAGGCGAGCGCCCGGTTGACCCCGGCGACCCACTGGGCCCGCAGGGACCGCTTGCTCGCCATGGCGCCGAGCATGGCCCGGATCGTCTCGCGGAGCTGCAGGGCCTGAGCGAACGCCGCGGCGCAGCGGCGCGCGTCCGTCTCGCCCATGGCCCGCAGCGGGGCTGCGTCACCGGGCGCCACCCCTCCGCGCAGCTCGAGAAAATCGATGAGGTCGCTCCAGGAGTGGAGCGCGCCGGCGGGATCGCCCGGCGAGTGGACGGTATTGGCGAAGTCGACCGCGAGGTCGCCGCCGATCTTGATAACTTCCCTTCGGACTGTATCCATAAATTATTGCTTATACGTATTTATCGGGCATTCAGTTGAAGACGAATCGATTAACCTCTTTTCATGATCAAAGAGGTTAGCACGAGAGGAGGGACCAGCATGTGGATTCAGGAGCTGTGGCGGTACCCGGTGAAGTCCATGGCCGGTGAGCGGCTCGAGAGCGCGGAGGTCACCGAGGCGGGCATCGTCGGCGATCGCATGGTGCTCGTCGCCGGACCCGGCGGCCGGATCATCACCTCGCGCACCCATCCGCGCCTGCTCGGGCTGCGCGGCAGCCTGGCGCCCGACGGCGAGCCGCTGATCAACGGTAACCCGTGGAAGGACCGGGAGAGCGCGGAAGCGGTCCGGGCCGCAGCGGGCTCGGAGGCCCGCCTGGTCCGGTACGACGGCCCCGACCGCTTCGACGTCCTGCCACTCCTGATCGGCACGGACGGGGCCTTCGAGCAGCTCGGCGTGGACCACCGCCGCCTGCGCCCCAATATCGTCATCGGCGGGGTCGACGGATTGGCGGAGCGGGGCTGGCCCGGCCGGCGGCTGCGGGTCGGGGGCGTCATCGCGTCCGTCGCCAGCCTACGGTCGCGGTGCGTGATGACCACGTACGATCCGGACACCCAGGAGCAGGACCTCTCGGTGCTCCGGCGCATCGCCTCCGAGTTCGGCGGGCAGATGGCGCTCGACTGCGGGGTGCTCGGCGGGGGCCGGATCGCGGTGGGCGACCCAGTGGAGCTGCTGGAGCCGGAGGAGGCCTAGCCGGCGGCGCGCACCATCCGGGCGAAGTACTCGTGCACGGTGGGCTCGTCGGTGAGCTCAGGGTGGAAGGCGGCCACGACCACGCTCCCCTGCCGGGCCATCACGCAGTCCTCCCGGTGCTCGGCCAGCGGTGTGACCGAGGGGCCGAGGCGCCGGATCCGGGGCGCCCGGATGAAGACCATCTTGAGCGGGCCCCGGCCTTCACCCAGGTCGCCCGAGCCCACGGCCTCGAACGACTCCTTCTGGCGTCCGTAGGCATTACGCTCGACGGTGAGATCGATGAAGCCCAGGGAGAGCTGGGCGGGGCTCTGCACCTCGCGGGCGAGCAGGATCATGCCGGCACAGGTCCCGAAGATGGGGCGCCCGGCCGCGTGGAACTTCTCGAGCGCGGGCACGAACTCCCAGGCGTCCATGAGCTTGAGGAGCGTGGTGCTCTCGCCCCCCGGCATGATCAGCCCGGCCACGTCCTCGAGCTGGCGCGGCATGCGCACCTCGACCGACTCCACCCCGAGCCGGTCGAGCGCCTTCCGGTGGAGGCTGAAATCCCCCTGCAGGGCCAGGACACCGATCTTCATGCGAGCTTGACCTCTCCTCGCCCGATCTCACCCACGGGCTCGCGCTCGCGAAGCCAGGCGAGCACCGTCTCGGCATTCCGGTCCGGCGGAAAGACCGGGTACCAGATCTTCTCGATGCGTCCCCGCTCGACGTACCACGCCATGCGCTTGATCAGGGTGGTCGGCCCGCCCCGCTCCACCGGGTACTCGAAGGTCGGCAGGCGGAGCGCGCGGGTGAGCAGCAGGTCGCGGTCGCTCAGGAGCTCGAAGGGCACGTGGTTGCGCTCGACGAACTCGCCCTGGTAGCCGGTATCCTGCGTGCTGACGCCGAAGACGGCGACCCCCAGCCGCGTGAACTCCCGGTGGAGGTCCCGAAACCCGCAGCTCTGGGGCGTGCAGCCGCGGGCCCCGGGAATCGCGTCCCACTCCGGACCGGCGGCCTTTCCCGGCTCGCCGGTCCGCGGATAGAAGAAGAACACCGCAGGCCGCTCCGCGACCTCGGCCAGGTCCACCACCCGGCCCCCTGTCGATGCCAGGCGGACGGACGGCACCCGCGACCCCGGAAGGTGGTCGCCGGCACCGTCGTCCGCCGGAGCGGGCAGGTTCGGCGGGAGTGCGTGAACGGGATCCATCCTGCTGTCTACCGTAAGCCCCTCTCTTGTATTCGCTCGGCTCGCCTTCGGCTGCGCCTCGCCAGGCAACTGCCCCCTACCGATCCCTGCCCGCTACCAGCCCCTGGTCTGCAGGAGCTCCGACTCTTTCAGCTTTGAGGTCTCGATGCCCGGCATCGCGTCACCGAGTCCTTCGGAGACCTTGGCGAGCACGTCGGGATCTTTGAAGTGCGTGGTGGCCTGCACGATGGCCTTGGCCCGCACCGCCGGATCCGACGACTTGAAGATGCCGGAGCCCACGAAGACCGCCTCGGCGCCGAGCTGCATCATGAGCGCCGCGTCGGCCGGGGTGGCGATGCCGCCCGCCGAGAAGTTCGGCACCGGCAGGTGCCCGCTCTTGGCCACCCAGCGCACCAGGTCGTAGGGGGCGCCCAGGTTCTTGGCCTCAGTCATCAGCTCCTCGGGGCCCAGCATGGTGAGCCGGCGGATACCGGAGACCACTGCGCGCATGTGGCGCACCGCCTCCACGATGTTGCCGGAGCCGGCCTCGCCCTTGGTCCGCATCATGGCGGCGCCCTCGCCGATGCGCCGCAGGGACTCGCCCAGGTCACGCGACCCGCAGACGAAGGGCACCTTGAAGGCGAACTTGTCCACGTGGAAGTGCTCGTCGGCCGGGGTGAGCACCTCGGACTCGTCGATGAAGTCCACTCCGAGCGACTCGAGGATCTGGGCCTCCACGAAGTGGCCGATGCGGCACTTGGCCATCACCGGGATCGTGACCGCCTTCTGGATCTCCTTGATCTTGGTGACCGGCGACATGCGGGCCACCCCGCCTTCCTTCCGGATGTCCGACGGCACGCGCTCGAGCGCCATCACCGCGACCGCCCCCGCGTCCTCCGCGATCTTGGCCTGCTCCGCGTTGGTGACGTCCATGATGACGCCACCCTTCAGCATCTCGGCCAGCCCCACCTTCAGTCTCGGCGTTCCGCTCTCCATGTCCTCGTCTCCTTTTTTTGCTCGGGTCGGGTCACTGCTTGAGTCGCGCTTCGAGATTCGCCCTGACCACCGGCCACTCCGCCTCCAGGATGGAGAAGGCCGCGGTGTCCCGGATCGCGCCGTCGCTGGCGGGCCGGGCCGCTCTCAAGATTCCGTCGAACCGGGCGCCCAGCCGCATGATCGCATTCCGCGAGCGCTGATTGCGCGCGTCGGTCATGAGGCTCACGCGATGGACCCGCCAGTGGTCGAACGTGTGGGCCAGCATCAAGAGCTTCGCTTCGGTGTTGATCGGGGTCCGCTGGGCGGCGGCGGCGAGCCAGGTCCAGCCGATCTCCGCCACGTCGGGCCGCTCCGCGCCGCGCTGGTTGGTGTTGCCGGGCGGCCACGGCCAGAACTCGATGTTGAAGAGCCGCGTGCAGCCGACGACCACGCCCCGCGCCCGGTCCACGGTGGCAAACGGGAGCGCGCGGCCCGCTTCCTGCTCGCCGAGCACGGTGTCGATGTAGGCGGCGGTCTCGGCCGCGGTCCCGGGCACCAGCGTGAAGCCGTAGGTGTCCCGCGAGCCCGAGGCGGCGGCGAGCAGGTCCGCCGCGTGCGCTCGGCCGAGCGGCTCGAGCCGGACCCAGCGGCCCTCCAGGGTGACCGGCGTCACCACCGACGGCGCCCGCTCCACCCCCACCGCGCTCATGCGACGGCCTCCTCGAGATCGGCCATCAGCTCGGCGGGATCCTCGAGCCCGACCGACACACGGACCAGCCCAGCCCCGATCCCCATCGCGGCCTTCTCCTCGTCGGAGACGCGCCGGTGCGACGTGCGGGCCGGATAGGTCCACGTGGTGGCCACGTCGCCGAAGCTCGGCGCGAACTCGAGCAGCCGCGCCCGCGCCATGAAGCGCTCCACCGCCGGCGCGCCGGCGCGGAGCTCGAAGGAGACCATGGCGCCGGACCGCGTCGGCATCAGGCGCCGCGCGAGCGCGTGCTGCGGGTGCGACGGCAGGCCCGGATAGTACACGCGCGACACCGCGGGCAGGCGCTCGAGGCCCTGGGCCAGGGTCAGCGCGGTGGCGCACTGCCGCTCCATGCGCACCGCGAGGGTGCGGGCGCCCCGGGTCGCGAGCCAGGCGTCGAACGGGCCCAGATTGGTACCGGCGCGGATCATCGCGTTGCGGATGCGCGCCATCGGCTCGGCGCGGCCGGCCACCAGCCCGCCGGTGACGTCGCCGTGGCCGGAGATGAACTTGGTCAGGCTGTGCATGACCATGGTCGCCCCGTGCTCGAGCGGGCGGAAGACCGCGGGCGACGCCATCGACGCGTCCACGATCAGGTCGATCCCGCGGCGCGCCAGCTCGGGCGCGAGCGCGGGCACGTCGACGAGCCGGAGCAGTGGATTCGACATCGCCTCCACGAAGACCGCCCGCGTGGTCGGCCGCAGCGCTTTGAGAATCGCTCCGATGTCGGTCGCGTCCACGAAGTCGGTCTCGACCCCGAGCCGCCGCCCCTCGTCGCCCAGGAACGCGGCGGTGGAGCCGTAGAGATCGCGCGCGGAGACGAGGTGATCGCCGGGCGCGAACAGCCCGAACAGGAGCGCGGTGGTGGCGCCCATGCCGGAGGCGCACGCCACCGCCGCCTCGGCGCCCTCCAGCGCCGCCACCAGGTCCTCGAGCATGGCGTGGTTGCCGGTACCGTAGCGGCCGTAGACGAAGCCCGGCTTCTTGTTCTCCCAGACCGACTCGACCGTGTCCATGTCCTCGAACACGTACACATTGGTCTGGTAGATGGGCGGCGTCAGGGGCCGGCTGGCCGACGGTACATCGCGCCCTCCGCGGGCCGCGAGCGTGTGGAAGTCCACGGGCGCCTCCTAGACCAGCGGCACGGCCGGGGCCGCCACGAGGCCCACCGGCTCCGGCTGGCGCTGCACGTCACGAATGGTCTCGGCGAGTCGCTTGATCCCCTCGTCGATCTGGGCCAGCGGCAGCGCCGAGAAGGACAGGCGCAGCGTCCGCTCGCCGCCGCCGTCCACGAAGAACGCGTTCCCCGGAGTGAAGATCACCCCGCGCGCCGCGGCGCGCTCGAGGAGCGGCGCGGCGTCCAGCCCCGCGGGCAACGTGACCAGCAACGAGAAGCCGCCCTCGGTCTCGGTCCACGTCACGCCGGTCGGCATGCGCTTGACGAGCGAGCCGAGCAGCGCGGCACGGCGCCGGCCGTACTCGCGCAGGACCCGCGCCTGATGCCGGTCGAGCAGACGCTGGCGGCAGAAATGGTAGACCGCGGCCTGGATGAGGGGGCTCGTGTGGATGTCCGCCAGGTCCTTGGCGACTTCCAGGCGGTCTATCAATTCCGGGGCGGCCACGATCCAGCCGAGGCGCAGCCCGGGGAACAGGATCTTGGAGAACGTCCCGACGTAGATGACGAGCCCCGAGACGTCGAGCGCCTTGAGCGGCGCCGGCGGCTGCGGTCCGAAGAACAGGCTCCCGTCGAAGCCGTCCTCCATGATGGGCAGCCGATGCCGCGCCGCCACCTCCAGGAGCCGCTTTCGCGCCTCGGGCTGCATCGTGAGCCCGGTGGGATTGTGGGCGCTGGGCTGGCAGTAGAGCAGCTTCGGCGACTGCCGCTCGAGCAGCCGGTCGAGATGCTCGGGATCCAGGCCGCCGTCCTTCATGGGCACCGGCAGGAGCTGGGCGCCGAAGGCGCGGAAGACCTGCATGGCGCGCGGATAGGACGGCTCCTCGATCGCGACGAAGTCGCCGGGATCCAGCACGGTCCGCGCGACCAGGTCGAAGCCCTGCTGCGAGCCGTTGACGATCAGGATCTCCTCGGGGCGCACCTCGAGGCCGAAGCGCAGCAGGTAGCCGGCCAGGAACTCCCGGAGCGGTGGATAGCCGCGCCCCGGGTAGTACTGCAGGAGCTCTCGCCCCTCCTCGCGGATCACGCGATTGAGCACGCGCCGGAAGGCATCGGTGGGAAACAGCCCGCTGTCGGGCATCCCGCCCGCGAACGAGATGGCGCCCGGCCCGGGCTGCGGCACCTGGCTGTAGCCGCGTCGCCGGCGGCTGTCCGCCGCGATCACCTGAGCGCCCTTGGAGAGGAACGGGGTCCAGTCGAGCCGCGGCGCCGTCGGGCGGGTCAGGCTGGCAGTAGCGGGTACGCGATCGGCGACGAACGTCCCCTGACCCACGTGGGCCCGGGCCCAGCCGCCCGCCACCAGCTCGTCGTAGGCCAGGGCCACCGTCGTGCGGTTGACCCCGAGCTCCCGGGCCAGCTCACGGCTGGCCGGCAGCTTCATCCCCGCCGCAAGCAGGCCCTGGCTGATCAGCCGCTCGAAGTGGAGCTGGATCTGGCGGGACAGTGATGCCCGGCCCGCCCGCCCTGCACCCCGGTCCAGTTGAATTCTCATGACACGAATACCATCCATTATCTTGTTGGATAGTGCCATGTAAACGTCCAATTGGATGATTCCAGGATCATCCAATCCTCAGAGGCCGGACCCCGTGGTATCATGACGCCGCCCAGGGATCCCTGGGCTCCCACCGGGGCGATACAGGGCCGGAGACCGACCGTTCATCGAGGATTGACCGATGCCGGGTGTGGTGGTGCTGGAGTCGATGTGGAACAAGAAGGGCCGTTTGCTGGACGACGAGCCCTCGGTGCTCCCCTACCTGAAGGCCATCAAGCAGTCGCTGGCCTGGGAGGGCATCCGGGTCAACCTGGTGTACCGCCGCTTCTACTCGAGCTACGACCTGGGCCTGCTCCTCGAGGAGGTCCGCCGCCGGCGGCGCTCCTTCCAGGTCTGCTACATCGCCTCGCACGGCCAGCGCCGCAAGCTGGTCGGGATCGGCGACAAGGTGATCCGGCTCGAGACCCTGGTGGACCACTGCCGGCCCAGCACGGGCACCGGCTATATCTTCGGCGCCTGCGACTTCGTCACGCCCGACACCGCCCAGCACTTCCTGCTGTCCACCGGAGCGCGCTTCGTGGCGGGCTACCAGAAGGCGATCCCGTGGACCGAGTCCATGCTGGTGGACTGCCTGTTCCTGTCCTACCTGCTCGGCGGCACTATGAAGTGGGTGCGCACCAAGCACGGCGAGCGCATGCCCCCGCTGCGCACGCTCGAGGACTTCGAGATCACCCGCTCGGAGAACCCGCAAAAGGTGGCGGGCCAGCTCTACCGCGACTTCCCCCTGGCCCACGACATCACCTTCTCCTGCTTCACCCTCGACCGCGGGCAGGGCCGCAAGCCCGCGATGGTGAACTCCTTCGACATCTTCCGCCGGAACGTGGATCGCGCCCGCCGCGTGGTCCGCGATCTGTGACGCCGCCGCGCCCGCGTCCCGCGGCCGCAGAGAGGACCAGACCATGAGTGCAGGCGAGGCCCCCATCAAGCAGGCGGTGCAGTGGATCGACGACCAGCTCCACGACAACCCCCAGGCCGATCGCACGAAGCTGATCGACGAGGCGGGCCGCCGCTTCGACCTGACGCCGCTGGACTCGGAGTTCCTGTTGCGCCACCTGTCCCAGCGCAAGTCGTCCTGAGCTGCCGTTCCGGCGTGAGCGAGCAGCAGAAGGCGCAGGTGCAGGCGCAGTTCGGTCCGAGCGCCGGGGCCTATGTGACGAGCGCCGGCCACGCCACCGGGCCGGATCTGGAGCAGCTCCTCGCGTGGGGCCGAAAGCGCGGCGCCGCGCGGGTGCTCGACATCGCCACCGGCGCCGGCCACACCGCTCTGGCCTTCTCCCGCTTCACCCCGAGCGTGGTCGCGGTGGATCTCACCCTGCCCATGCTCCGGGCCGCCCGCGACTTCACCGCCGCGCAGGCGGGGGGCCCGGAGGCGCGCCCGATCCGCTTCCTCGCCGCCGACGTGGAGGCCCTCCCCTTCCAGGCGGGAACCTTCGGGACCGTGACGTGCCGCATCGCGGCCCACCACTTCCCGGCTCTGCTGCCCGCGCTGCGTGAGGTGGCGCGGGTACTGCGGGCGGGCGGCTCCTTCCTGGTGCAGGACATCCTGGGCCACGACGACGAGGAGGCCGCGGCCTTCATCACCGAGGTGGAGCGGCGGCGCGATCCGAGCCACGTGCGCGCCTTCCGCGAGATCGAGTGGACCGCGTTCCTGCGCGCGGCCGGCCTCACCGTGATGGACGAAGCGGTGATGAGCAGGCCGCGGGGCTGGGACGACTGGACGAGCCGCATGCGGATGACGGCCGAGGCCCGGGCCGATCTGGAGCGCTTCGTGCTGGCCGCGCCCGCCCGGTGCCGGGAGGCCTTCGACTTCGCGATCGAGCACGACCGCGTCGTCTCGTTCAGCGACCGGATGCTGCTCCTGCGGGCGGACCGGGACTAAATTAGCGCTTCAGCACCACCACCGTGGCGCCCCACCCGCCCCGCTCGGGCGGCCCGTCGAAGAAGCGCAGCACGTTTGGGTGCCCGGCCAGCACGCTCCGGACAATGGCCCGCTGGGTGCCGGTGCCCTTGCCGTGGATCAGGCGCACTTCGGCGAAGCCCCGCGCCGCGGCCTGGCGGAGGTATTCGTCCACCACCGAGCGGACATCCCGCGGGGCGAAGGTATGGAGATCGAGCGAGTCCTCGATCGGCAGGATGACCGGCTCGGGCTCGTCCATGGCTCAGGACTTAGCCTACCCCAACCCGTCGCGCACAAGCGGCGCCGCGGACGTGCCCGACCGGCTCACGCCCGCGGCACCGGGACGGCGAGGGTAGAGGCCTGCTTCTCGTCCGCCTCCGCGCGTGGTTGCCGACATGTCGCGCGTACTCCATACTCCGCGCATGTCCGACGCCCGATCGGAAGCACTCGGCTGGCTATCCACCTTCGAGGCGGCGTGCCGCGGCCAGGACTTCGCGGCGGGGCGGCGCCTCTTCGCTCCCGACGCGGTGGCCTTCGGCACCTATGCCACTGCGGTCCACGGCCTCGACAATATCGAGCGCGAGCAGTGGCGTCAGATCTGGCCGCGCATCCGGGGCTTTCGCTTCGAGGGCGACCCTGCCGTCGCGGGCGCCGGGGACTCGGCCTGGATCGCCGCGACCTGGTCGTCGGAGGCCACCGGGCCCGACGGGCAGCCCTTCACGCGCCACGGCCGGGCCACCTTCAACCTCGCCCGGCGGGACGGCCGGTGGCTGGCCGTCCACAGCCACGTCTCCCTGCTGCCTACCCAGTCGGAGAGTGCCCACGGGCAGCGGTGAATTTACACGGTTGTGACGACCGGCGGCCGCGCCGCCCGTAGACTCCCGCGCAACGTCCTATCACGCCCGCAAATGGAGGGTATTGGATGAGTAAACGGGGGATGAGTAAACCGGTTCTCGGGCTCGTCGTCGTGACCCTGGTCCTGGCCGCGCTGGCCGCGGTGGTCTCGCGCAGCAGCGCCGGTCCGGAGAAGATCGCCTTCCCGACCAAGTACAAGGATGGGGTCCTCTACACCATCGCCGACCGGTACGACGTCAAGCAGTACCGCGAGCTCTATGCGAGCGCCGCCGCCGTCCAGTCGGCCAAGGAGGGCAAGCCGCTCCCGAGCGGCACCGTCCTGACCCTGATCCAGTACAAGGCCCAGGTGGACGCCCAGGGCACTCCGCTCAAGGACGCCAAGGGACGCTTCATGAAGGGCGACCTGATCGCCTACGCGGTGATGGAGAAACGCACCGGCTGGGGCACCGAGTACGGAGACGACATCCGCAACGGCGAGTGGGAGTACTCGGCCTTCGGAGCGGACGGCAAGTTCAACGACAAGGCCAACTACAAGGCGTGCTTCCAGTGCCACAAGCCCCACGACCAGATCGACTACGTGATCTCCTACCCGGCGCTGGCGGGCCGGACCATGGTGGCGACCGCGGCGCCCGCGCCGGCGGGATCGCTCGGCG
Source organism: Candidatus Acidiferrum sp. (assembly GCA_035635775.1). Classification (GTDB taxonomy): domain Bacteria; phylum Methylomirabilota; class Methylomirabilia; order Rokubacteriales; family CSP1-6; genus CAMLFJ01. The sequence goes on along the minus strand of DASQAL010000229.1, from coordinate 45,291 downwards.
TGAACATCGGCGCCTTCACTTTCGGGCCCCCCGGCGTGACGATCACCCCGGGCAAGACCATCACCTGGACCAATACCGACGAGTCGCCCCATCAGGTGACGGTGGCGGGGACGCCGCTCAAGACCGGCTTTCTGTTGAAGGGCCAGAACGCGTCCCTGACCTTCAAGGACGAGGGCGTCTTCAACTACAACTGCGCGCTGCACCCCAACATGAAGGGCACGGTGCAGGTCGCCAAGTAGCCACCGCGACATCGCCCCTCACCCTGCCCTCTCCCCCTTCGGGGGCGAGGGTCAAGAACCCTCTCCCCGTCTGGGGAGAGGGCAGGGTGAGGGGCGCAGTTCCGCCTAGTTCACCTTCTCGAGCTTCAAGGTCCGGTCCCGGCTGCCGGTGCCGCCCCTGCTTTGTTCCGTCGTGAGGGTTATTTTGCCGACTAATTTAGATGCTTGTCCCGCAGAAGGTTCAGCTGGAACTGGTTTCCGGTTGGCCCGTCCAACTAAGATCCACACCCTTGCCACCCGTCTCAACCGCGATCTTCACTCTTACCAGCCCGGCGGGCGTCCCGTATCGCCCATTCGCGACCCATTTGCCGTCGACTTGATTTACCGACTCGATCACGAGGATGCGCCTCGGATTGTCCGCGCTGATGACCAGGTATTCCTGCTCGCCTTCCCACGTGCCCACGAGCACCTTGGCCGGGTCAACCTGGGCTCGGGAAACCCCCACGACCGACAGAACCATCACGACCGCAAGCCACCGTGCGGCCCCGGTGCGCATGCGCAGTCTCATATCGGGCCCTAACCCTTCTCCGTGATGTAGATGTGCTGGAACATGTCCACGTAGATATTGCCGTCCACCACGAACTCGCCCACCTTGTTCTTCTCGATGCCGGCCACCCACGGCTTCTTGGCCGCGTAGCGCACCACCCAGGCCACCGGCACGTAGCCCACGTCCTGCTGCATGATCTCCTCGGCCTTCTTGTAGTGCTCCAGGCGCGTCTTGGGGTCACGCGTGTCGCGGCCCGCCTCGAGCTCCTTGTCGAAGGCATCGTTGACCCAGGCCTGCCGCCGGCCGGTGGTCTTCTTGCCGTAGAAGGTGTCGAAGTACTCGTTGTGCGGATCCGGGTAGTCCATGAACCAGCGGATCCACACGAACTGGAGATCCTGCTTCCAGAGGCGCTCGCGGAATACTCGCGGCTCCAGGACTTCCAGATCGGTCTTCATGTTGAGCGAATCGAGCAGCACCGCCTGGACCGCCTCGGCGAGCGGCTTCGAACCGAGGGCCTCGTCGCGCATCGAGAGTGTGATCTTGGGCCAGTTCTTGCCGCCCTCGAAGGGCGTGCCCTTGAGCTGTTCCATCGCGAGCTTCTTGTCGTACTTCTGGATGGCCTTGATCTTGGGGTCGTCGAGCGCGCCCGGGAAACCAGGCGGGATCATGGACCAGGCAGGAACCGTGAGGCCCTGGCTCACCTTCACCACGTTCTCCCGGTCGATGGCATGCGCCACCGCTTTGCGAACCTTCAGGTTGTCGAAGGGCGGCTTCGTCGTCTGCGGCAGCAGGTACCAGGTGCCCGGGAACGGGTACCGGAAGACGTCCTTCGAGCTACGCGGGTCGGTCTGCAGGCGCTTGAGGTCGCCGGCCTGCAGCGCCGTGATGTCGAGCTCGTTGTTCTCGTAGGGCAGTGCCCCCGAGGCCACCGGGATAATCGGGATCACCACCCGGGTCAGGTGCACGTCCTTGGCCCCGTAGTAGTACGGGTTCTTCTTCAGCACGACCTGCTTGTTGTGCTCCCATGCCTCGAGGGTGAAGGGCCCGTTGGTCACGATGTTGGCCGCCTCCGTCCACTTGTCACCGTGCTTCTCCACCGCGCCCTTGTGCGCCGGCAGGGCGGCCAGGTAGGCGGCCAGAACCGGGAAGTAGCCGCGCGGCCCTTCCAGCGTCACTTCGAGGGTCCAGTCGTCCTTGGCCCGTACGCCGACCTGGCTCGCATCGGTGATCTGCTTCTTGTTGTAGGCCTCGCCATTCTTGAGGTCGTAGAGGAAGGACGCGTAGGGCGCCGCACTGGCCGGATCGAGCTGGCGCTTCCACGCCCATTCGAAGTCCCGCGCCGACACCGGCGAGTTGTCCGACCAGCGGCTGTCCTTCCGGATCGTGAACATCCAGACCGAGCCGTCCTTGTTGCCTTCCACCTTGGTGGCCATCCACGGGACCGAGACGAAGTCGGCGTTGAAGACCATGAGCCCCGCGAAAAGGGAGTTCGATCCTCCACAGTAGAGATCCTTGTTGAAATCATGGCTCGCGGGTTCGTTCGGCATCCAGCCCCCACCGCCGTAGCGGAGCACCTGCTCCTTCGCCAGCTTCTCGCCGGCGCCGGGCTTGCTGGGCTTGGCCGCGTGGGCCTGGGTGGCGAAGCCGAGCCCGCCGAAGGCGGCCATGGCGCCGACCACCCTCAGGAAATCGCGCCGGCCGACCCCGATGGACTCGAGCCGCTTGGCGAAGAGATCGAGCTGGGCTTCCGGAATTCGCATGGGGGGAATCCGCATGGTGTTGTCCTCCTGTGAGTTATTTCAGTTTGGGATCCAGCGCGTCCCGGACCCCGTCGCCGAAGAAGGTGAACGAGAGCATGGTCACCGCGATGGCGATCGACGGGAACACGCACAGGTGCCAGTAGGAGCGGAGGAACTGCTGGTTCTCGCCCACCATCTGCCCCCACGAGGGGGTGGGCGGGTTGATACCGACGCCGATGAACGAGAGCGCGGCCTCGGTGAAGATGGCCTGGGGGATGCCGAAGGTAATCGAGACGACGATGGGGGTGAGCGCGCTCGGCAGTACGTGACGGCTCATCACCCGCCAGAAGCCGGCCCCGAGGGCCCGCGCACCCTCCACGAACTCCTTTTCCTTGATGGAGAGGACCTGGGCGCGCGTCTGGCGCGCGATACCCACCCAGCCGGTGAGACCGAGCGCGATAAAGATGTTGATCAGCCCGGCCCCGAGCATGGACATGACCAGAATGACGAAGAGCAGGTTCGGGAAGGCGTACATCACGTCCACGAAGCGGGTCAGGATCAGGTCCGTGCGGCCACCGATGAAACCGGACACCGCGCCGATCGGGACACCGATCAGCACGATGATGACCTGCGCCCCGAGGCCGACCAGCATCGAGACGCGCGCCCCATAGATCAGCCGCGAGAGCACGTCGCGCCCGAGCTGATCGGTCCCAAGCGGGTAGTCCCGCGAGGGAAACTCGTACAGCCGGCCGAAGTTAGGCTTGGTGTAGGACTGCGGCGCGATCAGGTCGGCAAAGACCGCGAGCAGGACGAGCAGGATGACCACCACGCCACCCACCACCGCCAGCTTGTTTCGGAGGAGGCGGCGCCAGGCGTCGCGCCAGAGGCTCGAGCCCCGGACCTCGGATCGAGGCAGGGCCAGTGCCGCGCCGCCCGGCGTCGGCAGGCTAGTATCGGATGCGGGGGTCGAGAAAGCCATACAGGAGGTCGACCACGAGATTCATCAGGGCCAGGAACGCCCCGTAGATGAGCACGACCGCCATGATCATCGGATAGTCGCGGCCGGTCATGGAGAGCACGAAGAACCGGCCCATGCCCGGGATGCGGAAGATGGACTCGACGAAGAACGAGCCGGTCCCGACCGCGGCGAACATGGGGCCGAGCAGCGTGACCACCGGGATGAAGCCGTTCTTGAGCACGTGCTTGAGGATGACCGGCGTCTCGGCCAGGCCCTTGGCCCGCGCCGTCACGATGTAGTCGGACCGGATCACCTCGAGCATGCTCGCGCGCGTGAAGCGCGCGATGATGCCCATGGGGGCCAGCGCGAGCGTGACGGTGGGCAGCACCCAGTCCTTCGGCGAGTTCCAGCCTCCGGTCGGGAAGATGGGCACGATGAACGAGAAAAGAACGATCAAGAACACCGCGAGCACGAAGTTCGGCACGCTGACCCCGAGGGTGGCCACGCTCACCGAGACGTAGTCCCAGGAGCGGTTCTGGTAAACCGCGGCGAGCACCCCGAGGCTGAGCCCACCCACCACCGCCAGCGCCAGGGCCATACTCCCCAGCAGCAGGGAGATCGGGAAGGTCTCGACCATGATCTCAGCCACGGTGCGGGTCTTGTAAATGAAGGAGGTGCCGAAGTCGCCGCGCAGGGCCTTCTGGAGAAAGATGCCGAACTGGACGTACAGCGGCTTGTCGAGGCCGTAGACCGCCGCCAGGTTCTTCTGCGCGTCGGGGGACAGTGGGTTCGCCCCCTCCGCGACGGGATCGAGGGGACTGCCCGGCGTGGCGTGCATCACCAGGAAGGTGACGAGCGCCATGGCGAGGAGCGTCGGAACCAGCCAGAGGAGACGATAGACGACGTAGCTGAGCAACGCACCCCCCGGAAGCAGTGCCCGCCCAAACCCAGTGACGGGTTAGTCGGTAACTATCGGCAAACACGCACGTAAAGTCAAGAAAAAGAATGGTATCCTGCGCGCGCATGGCGATTTCCTTGACCATTCTGCCCGGCCCGCGCGTCCTCGACACCAAGCCCGGCACGACTATCCTGAAGGCCGCGCACGCGGGCGGCGTGGACATCAATGCGATCTGCGGCGGACGGGGCCGCTGCACGTCCTGTCGGGTCAAGCTGGTCGCGGGCACCGCGCCACCGCCCACCATCATGGACGAGCTGCAGCTCGGCGACGCCCTGGTGCGCGAGGGCTATCGCCTCTCCTGCCAGTGGTCAGTCACCGAGGCGGTCACCGTGCAGATCGCGCCTCCGCTCGACGATACGACCTTCCAGATCCTGGGGGGCGAGCGGCCGGCCGGCGCGCCCGCGCCGATCTCGATCGACGCGGGCATCCGCAAGCGCGCGGTCCAGGTGACCCTTCCCAAGGACGAGCATCTCCAGACCTCCGACCTGGAGGCGCTGCTCGCCGCGACGGGGGGCGCGATCGAGGACGTCCCGCCCGCGGTGCTCAAGACCCTGCCCGCGGCGCTGCGCGAGCGCGACGGGGAGGTCACGGTGACCACGTTCGGCCGCCAGGTTCTGGCCGTGGAAGCGGGCGATACGGCGCTCCACAAGTACGGCCTCGCCATCGACATCGGGACCACCAGCGTGGTGACCACGCTCATGGAGCTCGAGTCGGGCGAGCAGCTCGCGGCGGCCTCGAGCCTGAACCCGCAGGCCGTCTTCGGCGGCGACCTCATGTCGCGCATCGCCTTCGCCCAGTTCGACCCGGGCAACCTGCGCAAGCTGCAGACGCGCATCATCGGCCTGCTCAACCAGCACATCGAGCAGATCGCGCGCGAGTCGGGCGTGCTGGCCAAGTGGATCTACAAGGTGGTGATCGTCGGCAACACGTGCATGCACCACCTGCTCCTCGGCATCGATCCCTCCTACGTGGGCCTCGCCCCCTACGCGCCGGTGATGCGGCACCCGCTCACGCTGCCCGCGCGCGATCTCTTCCTCAAGCTGCCCCCCGAGGCGCGCGTGTGCCTGCTCCCCCTCGTGGCCGGCTTCGTGGGAGCGGACGCGGTGGCGGTGGCGCTCGCCACCCGCATCGACGAGTCCCCCGTCCTGCGCATCGCGGTGGACATCGGGACCAACGGCGAGGTGCTGCTGGGCTCGCGCGAGCGGCTGTGGGCGTGCTCGGCCCCCGCCGGCCCCGCGCTCGAGGGCGCCCAGATCCGCCACGGCATGCGCGCGGCCATCGGGGCCATCGACCGCGTGGGCGTCGAGAACGGCGACCTCCGGCTCCACACCATCGGTGACGGCCCCGCCCAGGGGCTCTGCGGCTCCGGCCTGGTGGACGCGGTGGCCGCCCTGCTCGATCTGGGCGTGGTGGACTGGACCGGGCTCATCGACGTGGAGGGGCGCGACCGGCTCCCCGCCCCCATGCGCTCCCGCGTCGAGATGCGCGGCGAGGAGCGCGTGGTCGTGCTCGCGCGCCCGGGCGAGCACGGGGCGGAGCGGGAGATCGTGCTCACCCAGGACGACATCCGGCAGGTGCAGCTCTGCAAGGGCGCCATCGCCTCGGGAGTGGCCATGCTCCGGCACGTCGCGGGCGTCGGGCCTGAGCAGGTGGAGGAGCTGATGCTGGCGGGCGGCTTCGGCAACTACCTCTCGGTGCGGAGCGCGCTGCGCATCGGGCTCATTCCGCCCGATCTCCCGGAGCAGAAGATCCGCTACGTCGGCAACGCAGCCGCGCTGGGCGCGCAGCTCGCGCTCGTCTCGGAGGCCGAGCGCGCGCGGGCCGAGGTGATCGCCGGGCGCATCGAGCACGTCTCGCTCGCCGCGCACCCCGACTTCGAGACCATCTTCGTGGAGTGCATGAACTTCCCCCGCACTCTCCCTCGTACCGAAGGGGAGAGGGTAGGGTGAGGGGCTCGGTGGTGAGGGGCTCGGTGGTGAGGGGCGCGGGACACATGCGCATTCCCGCGTCCGCCGTCGGCATCACGGTGGGCCCGCGCGAGGACGAGGTCGACGCCCGCTGGCTCATGGCCTACGCGGCCGCCCTCGGCGAGCACGGGGCCGAGTACTTCGACACCACCCGGCCGGGCGGCATCCTCGCCCACCCGCTCTTCCCGGTTTGCTACGAGTGGCCGCTCGCGCTGGACGTGAGGGCCAAGGCGGTGCCGGACGACGTCGCGGTGCGCGGCGTGCACGCGACCCATCGCCTCACCCTGCACCGGCCGCCGCGCGCGGGCGACCGGCTCAGCACCACCGCCACCGTGGTCGCGCTCGAGCGGCGGACGCCCGGCGCGTATCTCGTGCTCCGCATGGAGACGGTGGACGCGGCGGGCCAACCCGTGAGCACGACCGAGTACGGCTCGCTCTACCTCGGCGTGGAGTGCGAGGGCGCCCCTCAGCCCGCCCCTCTCCCCAAGGGGGAGAGGGAGCACGGGACCCTCTCCCCTCAGGGGAGAGGGCAGGGTGAGGGGTGGTCCGTAGACGTCCCGATCGCCCCCACTCTCGCCCACGTCTACACTGAGTGCGCGCGCATCTGGAACCCGATCCACACCGACCGGGCGATCGCGCTCGGCGCCGGGCTGCCCGACATCATCCTCCACGGCACCGCCACGCTGGCCCTCGCCATCTCGCAGGCGCTGCGGCAGCAGCCGCGCGGAGCCGCCACGCCGGTTCGCGCGGTGGCCGCCCGCTTCGGCGCCATGGTGCGGCTGCCCTCGCGGCTGGTGGTGCGCGGGCAGGCGCCCCGGCCGTCGCCGGCCGGCGCGGTCGTGCGCTTCGAGGCGCTCGCCGAGGACGGCCGCCCCGCGGTGCGCGACGCGGAGATCGTGCTGGCGCCATGACCAAGCTCGAGCGGGTCCTGGCCGCGCTCAAGCGCCAGCCCACCGATCGGCCCCCCTACGCCTTCTGGCGCCATTTCCCGGACGTGGATCGCAACCCGGCCGCACTGGCCCAGTCCACCCTGCGCTTCCACGAGCGCTACCAATCGGACTTCCTCAAGGTGACGCCGACCGGCGGCTACGCGGTGGCGGACTGGGGGTGCGTCGAGAGCTCGGAGGTCCTGCCGGACGGCCACCGGCCGTGCGCGCGGCACGCGGTCAATGGCCCCGAGGACTGGAAGAAGATCCGTCCCGTCAAGATGGAGTCCACCTCGTGGGCCTCGCACCTCGAGACCATCATCCGCTGCGTGGTGGACCGGCGCGTGGATTGCCCCACCATCCCCACCGTGTTCAGCCCACTCTCGCTCGCGCGCAAGCTCTCGGGTGACCGGCTCAACTACGACCTCAAGGAGAACCCGCAGGCGGTCACCGATGCCCTCGAGGCCATCACCGAGACGATCCTCGCGTTCGCGGAGGCCTGCTTCCGGGAGAGCGCGGAGGGCATCTTCTACTCGGTCCAGGCGGCCAGCACCGCCTTTCACACCGAGGAGGAGTACCGCCGCTTCGGCGAGCCGTACGACCGGCGCATCCTGGAGGCGGTGCGCCCCAAGTCCAAGCTCACCATCCTCCACTGCCACGGCGAGCGCCTGATGTTCGATCGCCTCGCGACCCTGCCCGCGGACGCCTGGAACTGGGACGACCGCCGCGCGGGTCCGTCGCTGCGGGAGGCCCAGGCCCGCGTGCCGGGCGCGGTCATCGGCGGGCTCGACCAGTGGAGCGCGCTGCAGGACGCGAGTCACGAAGCCGCACTCGCGCAGATCGAGGACGCGCTCGCCCAGACGGCCAGCCGCGGCGTCTTCCTGGGCGCGGGCTGCGTGCTGCCGGTCGGCACCTCGGACGCGACCCTGGTGAGCGTCGCGAAGACCCTGGGCGGCGTGCCGAAGCTCGGCTTCCTCCGGCCCCAGTAGCGCATGCCCGGTGTTCGCTCCGGACTCGCCGTCGCGGTCCTCCTCGCCACGTCGGCCGTCGCGGCCGGCGAGGAGGCCGCCGACGTGGTGATCCTCTCGCCCTACCGCTCCCTGGTCGGCGCCAACGCGCGCCCGCGCCTCCGGCCGCACGCGGGCGTGGACTTCGGGGTGCCGGTGGGCACGCCGGTGCTCGCCGCCGCCGACGGGGTGGTCAGCATGCTGATCGACTACGAGCCCGGATGCGGCGTCGGGGTGGTACTGTCGCATCCCGACTTCAAGCGCTGGACCGCGTACTGCCACCTCACGCGCGCCGTGGTCACGACCGGGCAGACCGTCGCACGCGGCGAGCGCATCGGGCTCTCCGGCGCCTCGGGCAACTCGGCGGGCGTTCCCCACTTGCACCTCGAGGTCTGCACGACCGCCTGCGCCTCGCACCGCGACGGCGACCTGTGGGGCACCCAGGATCCCCTCGGCGCCGTCGTCGGCTGCCACGATCCCCTGCGGGTCTATCCCGCCGAGCGCTTCACCCTCACCCTGCCCATCGAGTGCCGCCGATGGGCGAAGGACGCGCGCCGATGAATCGAGTGCTCGAGCCCGAGCTGATGACCGACCAGGAGCAGGCGGAGGCCTACGCGGCGGCCGACTTCACGACGGTGAACCAGGGCTTCGTGGACCGGTTCCGCGCCCTCTTCCCCGACTTCGCGCGCGGGCGTCTGGTGGACCTGGGCTGCGGACCGGCCGACATCCCGATCCGCTTCTGCCGGGCTCTCCCCACCGTCACCGTGACCGGCGTGGATGGATCGGAGGCCATGCTCGCGCCCGGGCGCCGCGCGGTCGCCACCGCCGGACTCGCGGACCGCGTCAAGCTCGTCTGCGCGCGCCTGCCGGGGCTCGGGCGCGCGCCGGGCGGCTTCCACGGCGTCGTCTCGAACAGCTTGCTGCACCACATGCCGCAGGCGGATGTGTTCTGGTCCGAGGTCGCGCGGCTCGGCCGCGCGGGCGCCCCGATCCTGGTCATGGACCTGCACCGTCCGGATTCCCCCGAGCGGGCGCGCGAGATCGTCGAGACGTACTCGGCCGGCGAGCCGGAGGTGCTCAAGCGCGACTTCTTCCACTCGCTCTGCGCGGCCTTCACGCTCGCCGAGGTGCGGGGCCAGCTGAGGACGGCGGGGCTCGATCGGCTGCGCTATGAGATGACCAGCGACCGCCACTGGGTCGCGTGGGGGAAGGTGCCGAGCTAGGCGCGGTAACTTCTCTCCTGATCCGTTCGCCTCGCCTTCGGCTGCAGCTCACCTAACATTGAATCGAAAGTGGCAGATCTCGCCGTCCTGCACCGCGTAGTCCTTGCCCTCGAGCCGGAACCGTCCGCGCTCCCGCGCGGTGGCCATCGACCCGTCGGCGGCCAGGAGGTCGTCGTAGCCCACGACCTCGGCGCGGATGAAGCCCCGGGCGATGTCGGAGTGGATGGCACCGGCCGCGTCCTGGGCGCGGGTCGCGCGCGGGACCGACCACGCCCGCACCTCGTCCTCGCCCACCGTGAAGAACGAGATGAGGCCGAGCAGCGCGTAGCAGTCTTCCAGCACGCGGCGGATCGCCGGCTCGGTCAGGCCGAGGTCGGCCAGGAACGCGGCCTGCTCCGGCCCCGCGAGCTGGGCGACCTCCGCCTCGATCACCGCGGAGACCCAGCCGAGGCGGGTGGCCGGGCGCTGCGCCACCGCCTGCAGGCCGAAGCTCTCCACGAGGGTGGTCCCGCGCGCGATCTCCTTCTCGGACAGGTTGAGGCAGTGGAGGATCGGCTTCTGCGACAGGAAGGTGAAGCCGCGGAGGGCCCGCGCCTCGTCGTCGCTGAGGCCCATCGCCCGGATCGGCCGCTCGGACTCGAGCCCGGGCTTGACCTTCAGGAGCACCGTCTGCTCGTGCACGTCGACGTCGGTCCGCTTCTTCTTGATCTGCGCCTCGAGCCGCTCCAGCCGCCGCTCCACCACCTCGAGGTCGGCCAGGATCAGCTCGGTCTCCAGATCGTCGATGTCGCCGCCCGGGTCCGCGGCGGTGCCCGCGGTGTCCGGGAACGCGCGCACCACGTGCAGCAGCGCGTCGGCGTTGCGGAACTCCTTGGCCTCGAGCCCCTGCCGGTCGCCCTTCGCGATGCCGGCGAGGTCCACCACCTCGAAGGTGGCGTACGTCGTCTTCTTCGGCTTGAACATCGCGGTCAGCCGGTCGACGCGCGCGTCGGGCACCCGGGCCACGCCCGCGTGCATCTCGCCGCGCGCGGTGCCGAACGACGAGGTCGCGACGCTCGCGCCGGTCAGCAGGTTGAACAGCGAGGTCTTGCCGCTCTTGGGAAGGCCGAGGATCCCGATCTTCATGGAACGCCATGCTACCATAGCCGCCGACATGGCCGTCCCGCGGCGCCGCGCGCGCGCCCTCTAGTGGCTCCCCTCCGTCCCCTCGACTGGCGCGGCACCGCGACCGCGCTGATGCTCGCCGCGCTGTGGGGCGCCAACCCGGTCGCGGTGAAGGTCGGCCTCGCCGATGCGCCGCCGCTCCGCCTCGCCTTCTTCCGCTTCGTGCTGGGCGGGCTGGTGGTCCTGGCCTACGCGTGGTGGACGCGCCACCGGGGCGTCTTCGACGTGCGGCCCGGCGAGTGGCGCGTGCTGATCTCGATCGGGCTGATCTTCTCGGTGCAGATCGGCACCATGAACGTGGGGATCGGCCTCACCACCGCCTCCCACAGTGCGGTGCTGCTCAACTCCTACGCGGTGCACACGGTGGTGCTCGCCCACTTCATGATCCCGGGCGACCGCCTGACGCCCGCCAAGGTGGGCGGCGCGCTCATCGCCTACACCGGCATCGTGCTGCTCTTCGCGCGCGACTTCTCCTTCCGGAGCGAGACCCTCGTCGGCGACCTGGTGGTGGCGGCGAGCGCGGTCCTGCTCGGGGAGCGGGTCGTGTACATGGCCCGCGCGGTCCGGCGATTCGACCCGCTCAAGCTGCTCGTCTTCCAGTCCGCCATCGGGAGCGCCTGCTTCTTGCTCGCCAGCCTCGCGCTGGAGTCGGGCACCCCCACGCGCTACACGCCGGCGCTCGCCGCCTCGCTCTTCTACCAGGGCGCGGTGGTGGCCGGCTTCAACTTCATCGTGAACTCGTATCTGTACAAGGTCTACCTGGCGAGCGCGATCGCCACCTGCTCGCTCACCACCCCGCTCGTCGGGGTGCTCGTCGCGGCCGCGGTCACCGGGGACCAGCTCAGCCCGCTGCTGCTCCTCTCGAGCCTCATGGTCGCCGCCGGCATCGGCCTCACCGTCCGCCGCTGACTAAGTCCTCCCTCGTACCGAAGGGGAGAGGGCAGGGTGAGGGGACGCCTTGACCGCTGCGCGTCCGCGCGGTAGCGTCGGGCCATGCCCACGCAGCCGTCGAAGGCGCTCGAGGTCGTGCCCAATCCGCACCCGGACCGCGACTACGAGATCAGCCTCGAGATCCCCGAGTTCACCTGCGTCTGCCCCCGCACCGGCCAGCCCGACTTCGCCACTATTCGGGTGCGATACGTGCCGGACCAGCACCTGCTCGAGCTGAAGGCCATCAAGCTCTACATATGGTCGTACCGCAACGAAGGGGCCTTCCACGAGGACGTGACCAACCGGATCCTGAACGATTTCGTGGCCGCGGCGGCGCCGCGCTGGATCGAGGTGGTCGGAGACTTCACGGTGCGGGGCGGCATCAAGACGGTGGTGCGCGCCACCCACGGCAAGCGCCCGGAGATCTAGCCGGCCAGGCTCAGCAAGACGACCCCCGCCAGCATCACCAGCGCCCCCGGCGCGATGTCCCGCACCTTCTGCTTCTCGTGGAACATCACGGTGCCGATCGCCATCGCGAAAAGGATCTCCACCTGCTTCACCGCCTCCACGTAGGAGGAGAGCGTCATGAGGTAGGCGGTTCCCTGGCTGATGGTGGTGAGCGAGGCGAAGAGCCCGAAGCTCACGAAGGCCTTCCAGTAGCGCGGGACCTCCACGAAGTGGCGCCGCGAGGTCCCGAGCACGATCGGGGTGACGAGCAGGCTCGCGGCCACGTAGCCGCCGAGGGTGCCCATGTACTGGTCGGAGCACTGCATGGCCCACTTGATCGTGACCACCGACGGCGCGAAGAAGAGCGCGGCCAGCAGGGTGTAGCGCATCCCACGATCCGTGAAGAGCACGGCCAGCGGCGCCCACCACGCGATGTGGGCGCGGTTGACGTTGAGCAGGTAGACCCCCGACATGCTGATCAGGATGCCCGCGATGCCGAGGAGGGTCGGCCGCTCCCCCAGGGTGAAGTAGCCCAGCACGACCAGGATCAGCAGGCTCACCTTCCACAGCGCGGTGACCATGGAGATCTCGGCGAGCTTCAGCGCCTTGGAGAGCGCCATGGTCGAGATGGTCTGGCAGACCGCGAACGAGGCGCAGGCGAGATAGAACCCCGGCTTGAGCTCGGGCACCCCGTTCCAGAGCACGAAGGCGCCCGCGAAGGGCAACAGGAACGTGAAGCGCCCCCAGACGTTGATGTACTCGTCGAGCGAGTGGCCGAGGCGCTTCATCACCGTGTTGCGCAGCACTTGGCACAGGGCCGCGACCACCGCGAGCAGGAACCACACGCGGCCTACCGCGCGGTCCGGGCCAGCAGGGGGAGCAGCGCGTCCACGACCGCGCCGGGCTGCTCGCGGGGGAGGAAGTGGCCGGCGTCCGGGATCACGTGCCGCTCGGTCCCGTCCGGGAACATGGCGGGGTGTCGCTCGGTGCGACTGGGGAAGTCGACCGCGTCGTCGGCGCCGTGCAGGATCACGCTCGGCACCTCGATGCGGGGCCGCTGGGCGAGGCGCGCCTCGATCGCGTCGAAGCGCGGGTCGCCCGGGGCATGGCGGTGGCGATGCCGGTAGGAGTGGATCACCACCGGGACGAAGTCGGGGTTGTCGAAGGCGGCCGCCGCCTGCTCGAAGGTCGCGTCGTCGAAGCGCCAGCCCGGCGACCAGTCCCGCCAGAGCAGTCGGCAGATCTCGCGGCGGTTCTTCTCCAGCCCGAGACGCCCGCGCTCGGTATTGAAGTACCACTGGTACCAGGCGGCGCGCTCCTCCTCGGCGGAGGCGGGCCGGGGTGGCGCCACCGTGTTCTGCACGTTGTAGCCGCCGATCGTGACGAGGGCGCGCACCCGCGCGGGAGCCAGGATGGCCGCGATGCAGGCCGCGCGCCCGCCCCAGTCGTAGCCGGCGAGCGCGGCCCGCTCGATGCCGACCGCGTCCATGAAGTCCAGGAGGTCCTGGCCGATCGCGGCCTGCTGCGCCATGCGCGGCGCGCCCGCGTCGAGGAAGCGCGTGGGCCCGTAGCCGCGCAGGTAGGGCGCGAGCACCCGGTAGCGGCGGGCGGCCAGCGGTGGGGCTACCCCGTCCCAGGCGTGCGCGTCGTCGGGGAAGCCATGGAGGAGGACGACCGGCGCGCCCGCCGCCTCCCCCCACTCCTCGTAGCCGATCTCGAGGGTCGGCGTGCGGACGGTCGGCACGGGAGCTCGCGCCCGGATCAGAAGCCCTTGACGTACGGCAGGCGGCCCGCGGTGGCCTCGATCGCGTCGCCCGCGTCCAGCAGCACGCCGGTGGCGCTCCACGCCCCCGAGACGAGCTGGTGGCGCGCGCCGTCGGGGATCCGGGCCGGGATGACACGATCGCCGCAGCGCACCTCCTGCCGCTCCACGTCCACCGTGACCGGCTGCTTCGGATCGCGGCCGACCGCGCGCTGCAGCCACAACACGTCGTCCTGGGAGACGGAGAGACACGGGATGCCGAGCATGGTGCAGTTGCCGAAGAAGATCTCGGCGAAGGAGCCGCCCACGATGGCCTTGATGCCCCACTGCTTGAGCGATTCGGGGGCATGCTCACGCGAAGACCCGCAGCCGAAGTTCATGCCCGCCACCAGCACCGAGGCGCCTTCATAGGCCTTCTGGTTGAACGGGTGCTCCGCGTCGTGCTTGCGCGCGTCCTCGAAGGCGTGGAGCCCCAGTCCCTCGTTGGTGACCGTCTTGAGGAACCGCGCCGGAATGATCCGATCGGTGTCGATGTCGTTGCCGGGGATCGGAATGCCCCGCCCCGCGAGCTGCCGCCGCGCGCTGTCGCTCATCGCATCATCTCCCGCACGTCGGTGACCGCGCCGTGGAGCGCGGCCGCCGCCGCCATGGCCGGGCTCATCAGGAGCGTCCGTCCGGTGGGGCTGCCCTGGCGCCCGATGAAGTTGCGGTTGCTGGTGGACGCGCTCATCTCGCGGCCGCGTAGCTTGTCGTCGTTCATGCCGAGGCACATCGAGCAGCCCGCGTTCCGCCACTCGAAGCCGGCCTCGCGGAAGACCTCGTGGAGCCCCTCGGCCTCGGCGGCCTTGGCCACCTGCTGCGAGCCCGGCACCACCATCGCCCGCACGCCCTTGGCCACCCGGTTGCCCTTGGCCACCGCGGCGGCCACCCGCAGGTCCGAGATCCGCGAGTTCGTGCAGGAGCCGATGAACACCACGTCGATCTTGGCGCCCGCGATGGGCTGGCCGGCCTCGAAGCCCATGTGGGCGAGGGCCTCGCGGTAGGTGGCCCGCTCCGGCTCCGGCGCCGACTCGGGCGCCGGGATCCGCTCGCCCACCCCGACCGACTGGCCCGGGTTGATGCCCCAGGTCACCATCGGCGGGATGGCGGCGCCGTCGAGCCGCTTGACGTCGTCGTAGGAGGCGGTGGCGTCGGACGCCATGCTCGTCCACCACGTCACCGCGCGATCGAAGGCCGCGCCCTGGGGGGCGTACTGGCGCCCGCGGAGGTAGTCGAAGGTGGTCTGGTCCGGGTTGACGTAGCCGGAGCGGGCGCCGCCTTCGATCGACATGTTGCAGAGCGTGAGCCGCTCTTCCATCGTCATCCGGTCGACCACCGCCCCCGCGTACTCGTAGGCGTAGCCCACGCCTCCGTTGACGCCCAGGTTGCGGATGATCGCGAGGATGACGTCCTTGGCGTAGACGCCCTTGGACAGGGTGCCGTCCACCCGCACCTGGCGGAGCTTGGGCTTGGCCATGGCCAGGCACTGGGTGGCCAGGACGTCGCGTACCTGGCTGGTGCCGATGCCGAAGGCGATGGCCCCCACCGCGCCGTGGGTCGCGGTGTGGCTGTCCCCGCAGGCGATGGTCATGCCCGGCTGGGTCAGGCCGAGCTCTGGCCCGATCACATGCACGATGCCCTGCCGGCCGCTGTCGAGGCCGAAGAAGGACACCCCGCTCTGCTGCGAGTTGCGGGTGAGGTGGACCGCCATCTCCTCCGCCACCTCGTCCGCGAACGGACGCTGCTGGGCGGTGGTGGGGATGATGTGGTCGAGCGTCGCGAAGGTCCGCGCGGGCATCCGGACCGGCAGCTTGAGCTCGTGGAGGGCCTGGAAGGCCTGGGGCGAGGTGACCTCGTGGATGAGATGGAGCCCGATCAGGAGCTGCGTCTGCCCCGAGGGCAGCGTGCGCACCGTGTGGGCGTCCCAGACTCGGTCGAGCAGCGTTGACGCCATTGTCGCCTCCTGGCCGGTGAGCAGCCGGCCGCGTGAGTGTGCCGCCGTGAGACCGTTAAGTATAGTGAAATATTCTTGCCCGTCCCGTAAGATCCGCTAATGATCGACGCGGCGCTCCTCCCCGCCCTGCTGAGCCTCCTCACCGTCGCGCGCAGCGGCTCGGTGGGGGCGGCGGCGCGGCTGCACCATCGCACCTCCTCCGCGATCAGCCAGCAGATCCGCAAGCTCGAGCGGCACCTGGGCGTGACCTTCCTCGAGCGGGCGGGCCGCGGCGTCCGGCTCACCGCGGCGGGCGAGGCCGCCCTGCCCGGCATCCTGAAGCTCGGCACCGAGACGGAGGCGCTCTTCGCCCACCTGGCCGAGCTGTCCGGCCGCCCGCCCGCGACTCTGCGCGTCGCGGTCAGTGACTACCTCGGGAAGGCCCTGCTGGTGCCGGTACTGCGCGACCTCCTGGAAGAGCGGATGCCGCTGCGCTTCGAGATCGCCACCACCCACTCGCGCGAGGGCATCCGCCTGGTGGGGCTCGGTGAGGTGGACTGCGCGGTGGTCACCGGCCAGGAGATCCCCCGCGGGCTCGAGGCCGAGCGGCTCTTCGACCAGCCCTTCGTCTGGGTCGGGCCCCGCCGGCCCGGGAAGCGCGTGCCCCTGCCGGAGCGGCTCACCCGCGAGCCCCTGCTGCGGCTCGGCGCGGGCAGCCAGGGTCGGCGGCTGCTTGAAGACTACCTGGCGCGTGAGCGTATCCAGCCCACTTCCACCATCGACGTACCGAGCGTGTCCCTCCTGCTCGCCTACGTCTCGGGGGGACTGGGGGTGGGCCTGGCGCCCGCGCTCGCCCTGGCGGAGCTGGATCGCGGCCGGGTCAGGTGGGAGCGGGCGGCGGTGCCGGCGCTCCCGGTCACGCTGGTGCACCGGCCCGGGTTCCGCCGCAGCGCCGCGGCCGGCCGCTTCGCGGCCCGGCTCGTGGCCGAGTGCAGGGCGAGGCGCAGCCGCAGGCGAGCCGAGCGAATATGAAGAGTAGCTAAGCTAGTTAAGGGTCGTCTAGCCCAGGACCCCGGGCCACGCGCCGCTCGGAGCGCTGAAACCCGGGAACAGCGGCGCGACCGGTGCACCCAGGTGGTGCACGGCGACCTCGGTGAAGAGACTCCGAAAGTCGGTGGTCACGGCCAGGTCCCGGCCGTCGAAGAGCTGATCGCGCTGGAGGCCGGGCCAGCGTCCGTAGACGCGGCCGCCCTTGACCGGCCCTCCCAGGGCCAGCATCGCGGTGCCGTGGCCGTGATCGGTGCCCCGGGTTCCGTTCTCTCGAACAGTCCGGCCGAACTCCGACATCGTGAGCACCACGACATCGCTCATCCGAGGCCCGAGATCCCGGTCAAGCGCGGCAATGCCTTCGGCGAACTCCTTGAGACGCAGGGCGAGCTGGCCCCGCTCATTGCCCTGCGCCGCGTGGGTGTCCCAGCCGCCCGCGTCCGCAAAGGCGATCTCGAGGCCGACGTCGGCCTTGACGAGCTGGGCGATCTGCCGGAGGCTCTCGCCGAAGCGCCCACGCGGATACACCGCGCCGTTCGTCGCCGCGATCCGGTCGGGAGCTGCCGCCTTGAGCATCTTCACCGCCTCGAAGGTCTCGCGCCCGGTGCCGTACAGGAGATCGCGCACGCCCTGCTCGTAGAGCGACTCGAAGCCCTTCCGCGCTCCCGGGCCCCCCGCCATCATGGCCGCGCCGTCCTTGACGTCGAAGTCGGCCACGCTGTTCATCGCCACCGCGCCCACCTCCCCGCGCAGGATCCGCGGCAGCACGGGCCCAAGGGAGACGGCCCGGAAGGGCGAGGCCGGCTCGCGGGCCGGCATCCCGGCCAGCCCGCGTGCGAGCCAGCCGTCGGCGGTGCTCTTGACGCCCGGCGTCCCCGACTCCATGTAGTCCTGGGCGTCGAAGTGGGAGCGGGTGGTGTCGGGTGAGCCGCACGCGTGCACGACGGCGAGGCGCCGGTCGTCCCAGATCGGCCGGAGCGGCGCGAGCGCCGGGTGCAGGCCGAAGAAGCCGTTCAGGTCGAGGGTCGCATCGGCCACGCCCGGGGCCGGGCGGGCGATCGCGATGTTGCCGCGCGCGGCATAGTAGTCGGGGTCGCCGTGCGGGACGATCATGCTGAGGCCGTCCACCGCGCCCCGCTGGAAGACGGCGATCAGGATCTTCGGCCGGGTCGCGCGCCCCTCCGCGAAGGCCGCGCGCACGAGGAATCGGGGCGGCCCGCCCAGCGCGAACAGGGCGAGCGCCCCGCCCTTCATGAACGATCGCCGCGTGCAGCGCGCCATGGCTATCGCCGCTGGAACTCGGGGGAGCCCAGGACCAGCGCGGCCAGCTTCTCCACGTCGGTGTCCTTGGCCACGCGGTCGTAGGTCGTCGTCCGGGTGATCTCCGGGCTCTCGAGCTGGGCCGCCAGCACCGCGCGGGTCTGGGCCGACGCCTCGCCGTGGAGGACGACGGCGAGCAGGCGATCGAGCACCTGCGCGGGCTGCGTGCGATCCGTATTCGCCAGGAAGCCCGCCACGTCCACCCGGGCGCCGCGGAAGCGGTTGTGGGCCAGGCCGAGCGCGAAGTTCATGCGACCGAGCAGCGCCCCGGTGTTCAGCCAGGCCTCCGCGCGGTCCGGATAGCCGGTGGGCGGCGGCGCCTCGTAGAGCGGCTCGCCGAGCCGGGCGACTTCCCGGGCGAGCGTGATCCCGCCGCCGCCCGTGACGTCGGCGCCGGAGGCGGCGGCGATGCGGCCGTCGAGCGCGCGCACCGCGCTGGCCACGACCTCCAGCGGGGTCTTGATCTTGGCGCGGTAGGCATCCGCCGACCAGAACTCCGGCGAGGTGAAGATCGTCGTCAGGACCGCCCGGATGTCGCCGTCCGTTCTCCGGAACGCGGCGGCGGTGCGCTCCACCAGGGCCGCGGGCGGATCGTCGCTCACGAAGCGGCGGGCGAGCTTGGTCGCGATGAAGCGCGCGGTCGCCTCGTGCCGCACCAGGATCTCGATCACGCGCTCGCCGTCCTGCTGGCCGCCGCCCGCCGGGATCACCTGCCCGAGCACCCGCTTCACTCCGCGGTCGTGCGCCAGCGGGCGGAAGATGAAGCCCCCGCCCTGCTGAGGCCGGTCGATGGTCCAGCCGGTGAAGCAGCGCGCGACCTCGATCACGTCCTGCTGGGTGTAACCGCCGTCCACACCGAGGGTGTGCAGCTCCATGAGCTCGCGGGCGTAGTTCTCGTTGAGCCCCATGCGCCGGCCCGCGTTGGGGCCGCCGGGCACCACCAGATCGGCGCGCGTGCTGAGCCAGTTGTCCAGGTAGAAGAGCATCGCGGGGTGGCGCGCGGTGGCCAGCACCAGGTCGCGGAACGGTCCGAGCGCGTGCGGCCGGATCGCCTCGCGCTCGTAGGCCGGCAGCATCCAGCGCACCGCCCCCTTCTGCGCGTAGACGTTGAAGTGGTTGAACCAGAAGTCCACCATCACTTCCTCGAGCTGCCGGTCGCTCGCGACCGCCCGCGTGATCCGGGCGGCCTGCATCTGGGCGGTGATGACGGCGGGCCGGCGCTCGGCCGGATACATCTCCATCATCTCCTGGCGGCTCATCTCGCCCGAGGCCAGCCGCTGCCGCGCCTGCGGCGTCGGCAGCGGATACTCGCGGACGAGCGTGACCGTGCTGAGCGTGAGCACCGGATAGGCCGCGAGCGCCTGCTCCACCGCGGGATCCGGAATGGCGCGCGGGTCGAGCTGCCGCTCGATGTACGCGGCGAGGCCCATCCGCCGCACCCGCTCCACGTCACCCGGCCGCGGGCCGTAGCCGAGCCGGTTGAGCGCGTGGAGGATGAGCTGATCGGGGCCGAGAGGAGACGCGGGCAGGCTCAGTGCGGCCGGGGTGCGCGTGGCCAAGACGGGCGGCGGCGCGGCCGTCCGGGCCGGCGCCGATGAGCACGCCGCTCCGATCAGCCCCACCAGGATCAAGTTGGCCCCGCTCGAGACTCGCCGCATCGCCGCCCCCTCCCGCGTACAGACGCCTCCCCGTATCTTAGTGTTTACGGGGCCCCGGAGAAAAGGGCCGCCTAGCCGGCGGGCGGGATGACCGCGACCTTGATCGAGTCGGGCGACCGGTGCGCCTCGAAGGCGTCGTCGATGCGGTCCAGCGGGAAGGTCTGGGAGAGGAGCCGGTCCGTTCGCACCGCGCCCGCCTCGAGGAGCCGCATCGCCTCCGGGAACTCGTCCTGGTAGATCATCGAGCCGATGATCCGCAGCTCGCGGCGCACCACCCAGAAAAAGTTGAGCGCGGTCGCCTCGTGCGGCAGTCCGGTGAGCACCACGCGCCCGCCGGGGCGGCACAGGTTCACCGCCTGCTCCACCGCAAGGGCGGTGCCCGCGGTCTCGATCACCAGATCCACGCCCTCGCGCCCGGAGAAGGCGCGCGCCGCCGCGGTGTCGTCGTCCGCCCCCGAGAGCGCGACCGCCTCCGCGCCCAGCTCCCGCGCGAGGTCGAGCCGTCTGGTAGACCGCGCCACCGCGAGCACGCGACAGCCGCGCGCCCGGAGCACCTGCACCGCGAGCAGCCCGAGCGAGCCCACCCCGAGCACCGCCGCGGTCTCCCCGGCCACGGGCGCGCCGCGGCCGACCGCGCGCACCACCACCGCGAGCGGCTCGGCCATGAGCAGGCGCTCGGTGCCGAGGCCGGCGGGCGCCGGCCAGCAGCAGCGGGCGGGCACGGTCGCCTCCTGGGCGAATCCGCCGTCGACGTCGATGCCGACCGCCACGCGCGAGAGGCACAGGTTGCGGTTGCCCTCGCGGCAGAGCGCGCACGTCCCGCAGGAGTAGTTGGGCTCCACCGCGACGGACTGCCCCACCGAGATATTGGTGACCGCGCGGCCGACGGCCGCCACCGTGCCGACGAACTCGTGGCCCATCACGAGCGGATAGCGCACCGGCCGCTCCCCCGTCCAGATGCGGTAGTCGGTGCCGCAGAGCCCGGCCGCGGTGACCCGGATGACCGCGTCGCCCGGGCCCGGGGTGGGCGACGGGACGGTCGTGATGGCGAGCGAGCGGGGCCCACGAAGCACGGCGGCGATCATGCGGAGATGATAGCATCGGGCCATGGCGACAGCGGCGCCCCCAGGCTTCGCTCGGGACCAGCGGCCGGCTCCGGTGCCCCTCTGGCGCGAGGGTCTGGCCGGGCTCGACTGGCTCGCGCTCCGCGCCTCGCCCGTCTTCTACGGCTGCGGGGTTTCCCGCGGCGACGGCTCGGCGGCGGTGCTCGTGCCCGGCTTCCTCGGCACCGACTGGTACCTGCTCGAGCTCTACGGCTGGCTGGCCCGGCTCGGCTACCGGCCCTATCTCTCGCGCATCGGGCGCAACGCCGAGTGCCTCGATCTCCTGTCTCGACGGCTGCTCGAGACGGTCGAGACGGCGCGGGCCGCCACCGGCCGGCCCGTGCACCTGATCGGTCACAGCCTGGGCGGGATGCTCGCGCGGTCGCTGGCGGCCCGCCGGTCCGAGCTGGTCGCCTCGGTGGTCACGCTCGGCTCCCCCTTCCGCGGCGTTCGCTCGCATCCGCTCGTGCTGCTCGCCTCCGACCGGGTGCGCGAGCAGGTGCGGCGCGAGGACCGCCCTGATTGCTATACCGGCTTCTGCCGCTGCGAGGCGGTGACGGGCCTCGCGTCCCCCATTCCCGCCTCGGTGCCGCAGCTCGCGGTGTACACGAAGACCGACGGCATCGTGGACTGGCGGGTCTGCGTGAACGACGACCCCGCGACCGACGTCGAGGTGACGGGCACGCACGTGGCGCTCGTCGCCAATCCCGGCGCCTACCGGGCCATCGCGCGCCACCTGGCGCGCGCGCACCAGCCGTCTTCCGCGTAGCCCCCCACCCCGGAGCCCGCGTGGCGCTGCACCGTCGCCTCACGACGATCGACGCGACCTTCCTCTACGCGGAGAAGCCCACCCAGCCCATGCACGTGGGCGGCTCCATGGTCTACGAAGGGCGGCTCTCGCGCGACACGGTGGTGCGGTCCCTGGAAGACCGCCTCCACCTCCTGCCGCGGTACCGGCAGAAGGTGGTGTTCCCGCTCTTCGCGGTGGCCCATCCGACCTGGGAGGACGATCCGGCGTTCGACATCCGCAATCACGTGGTCGAGGTGACGCTGCCGCCGCCGGGGAATGACCGGGTGCTTTCGGAGATCGGCGGCCGGGCCTTCGCGGGCATGCTCGACCGCGATCATCCGCTGTGGCAGCTCATCGTCGTCCAGGGCCGCGCCGACGGCAATACCGCGGTGGTGTGGAAGGTGCACCACGCGATGATCGACGGTGTCTCCGGCGTGGACCTGACCATGGTGCTCCACGACCTCAAGCCGGACGCACCGCCGCCCGCGCCGCCCTCCGCGCCCTGGCAGCCCCGGGCCATCCCGGACCCGCTCGCGCTCCTGCAGGACGCGGTGAAGGACCGGCTCACCGAGGTGACCCAGGCGCTCACCGACGACGCCTTCCGCCTGCTCCGGCCGACCGAGCTGGAGGCGCGGCTGCGCCAGCTCGCGGGCGCGGTGAGCACCTCGGCGCCCAACCTGCTGTCGCCGGCGCCCCGCGTGCCGTTCAACGGTCCGATCTCGGCGGAGCGGCGGTTCGCCTGGGCGGAGTTCCCGTTCGGCGAGTTCCGCCGGGTGAAGTCGGTGCTGGGCGGCACCGTGAACGACGTGGTGCTGACCGTGATCGCGGGCGGCATGGGCCGCTACCTGCGCGCCCTCGGCCTGCCGACCGACGGGGTCGAGATCCGCGCGATGTGCCCGGTGAGCATGCGGCGCCCCGACGAGCGCGGCGCCCTCGGCAATCTCGTGTCGATGATCTTCGCGCCGCTCCACGTGGGGGTGCTCGATCCGGTGGCGCGCCTGACCGCCGAGCGCCTCGCGATGACGCGCCTCAAGGACCAGGACCAGGCGGGCGGGCTCTACGAGATGACGCACCTGATGGACCGCGTGCCTCCGGCGGTCCAGGCGGTCGCCGGGCAGCTCACGGTGCCGAACACCCTGCTCAATACGGTCTCGACCAATGTGCCGGGGCCGCAGATCCCGCTCTATCTCTCGGGGCACAAGCTGATCGGCTGGTGCCCGCTCATCCCGCTCGCCAACGAGGTCGGCCTGGTGAACGCGATCCTCACCTACGACCAGCGGCTGACCATCGGGGTCACGGTGGATCCACAGCGGGTGCCCGACGTCTGGCTCTACGTCGAGTGCCTGAAGGCGTCGTTCGCCGAGCTATTGCACGCGACCGACGCCGCCGAGACGGCGGGGACCGGCGCCCCGATCCCCGCCGCCGCTTCGACCTAACGGGAGTAGAGGTCCTTCATGCGGCTCATGTAGCCGCTGGCCGCCTGCTCGATCTCCTTGGCGGCCCGGCCCGTCGACTCCTGCAGCCGCTCGACATTGCGGGTCACGATCTGGGTA
This sequence comes from Candidatus Acidiferrum sp., assembly GCA_035635775.1. Lineage (GTDB taxonomy): Bacteria > Methylomirabilota > Methylomirabilia > Rokubacteriales > CSP1-6 > CAMLFJ01. The sequence goes on along the minus strand of DASQAL010000229.1, from coordinate 22,002 downwards.
TTGGTCTCGACCAGCTTGGCCGTCGCCTGGAAGCCCTTGCGGTAGAACGCGAACGGATCCTGGCGCAGCTCCTCGATGCTCTGGCCGACCGCGGGCATCGGCATCGCGCGGACCGTCTCCATCGCCGCCGCCTGCAGCTCGGAAAGCGTGCGCAGGCTCTCGCGCGCCGCCTGCGAGGACAGCTCGATCAGCCCCCCGACCACCCGCTGGTTGGCCTGGGAGAATGCCGCCACCGCCTCGATCACCTTGCCCTGCACGTCCGTGAGGGATTCACAATTGGTCGCCATCGTCCTGCTCCTTCCTTCGTCTTGAGGTTGCCCACTAGGACCATTGGCCATGACGCAGTGAGACTAACACACTGCGTTATGCTGTCAAGCTAATTTTAACGCTGGGCGTTATGGGGGGCTAGGCGGGGCGGAAGCGCCGGATCAGCCAGTCGGCCATGAGCTGGTTCAACTGGTCGGGCTTGTCCTGCTGGGTCCAGTGGCCGCACTCGCGGATGAGGTGGGTCTCCAGATCCGAGCAGAGGGCAGGCATGCCCGCGGCGAGGTCGGGGGGCAGCGCCCAATCCCACTCCGCGGTGATCATGAGGCAGGGCAGCTCGAGATGTCGCTCCCCGATCTGGGGGAAGAGGCGCGCATTGCGGTCCGCGTTCCGGTACCAGTTGATGGGCCCGCGGAAGCCGCTGCCCCCGGCGAAGGCGCGCGCGTACACGTCGATCTCCCCCTCGTGGAGTAGGGGCCGGCCGGTGGGCGTGAGCGCGTCGAGGTTCCGGAACGGATTCGCGTCTCGGCCCTCCTTCACCGCTCGGAGCAGCCCTCCCCGGGACGGCACGCCCCCGCGGATCATCTTCTCGAAGACCAGCCGGGGGTGTCGGTCGAGCACGCCTTCCGCCATCCCTTCCTGCTGGAACCAGAGAATGTAGAGCTTCTCGTCGTCGGGGAAGAGCTGGCGGAGGAAGCCGGTGGTCGGGAACGGGATGTACGGGGTATTGACGCCGATCACCCCGGCGGTCCGGTCCGGATGGAGCACGGGCATCGCCCAGGCCACGAAGCCGCCCCAGTCGTGCCCGGCGAAGACGGCGCGCTCGAGGCCCAAGGCATCGAGCAGCGCGACCAGATCGCCGGTGAGGTGCTCGAGATCGTAGGCCTCCACGGGCGCGGGCGCGTCGCTGCCGCCGTAGCCGCGCTGGTCGGGCGCGATCACCCGGAAGCCGGCGGCGGCCAGGGCCGGGATCTGGCGGCGCCACGAGTAGGCGAGCTCGGGGAAGCCGTGGCACAGCACCACCGCCGGGCCGCTTCCGCTCTCGTGCACGGACAGCGTCAAGGCCGGCTCGCGGGCGCCCGAGGCGCCGGTGCGCTCGGGGAGCGTCACCCGCCGCGGAGGTGGGAACGCCTCGGTCATCAGGGGAGGAGCCTACCACGCCGCGGCGCGCGCTTCCCCCACCCACTCGTTCCATAGTAGGCTGCGCCCGTGGCCGGCCGCGGCGCTTCCGAATCCCGGCGTCCGCCGCGCCAGCGGCGTCTCGCCCTGCTCGTGCTGCTGGCGGCGGTGGCCCTGGCGGTGGCGGCGTATCCCTTGCGCACCCGCTGGTGGGGCGGCTTCATCCTGGCCATCGCGGAGGCCGGCATCGTGGGCGGCCTCGCGGACTGGTTCGCGGTCACCGCGCTCTTCCGGCACCCGCTCGGCCTGCCGATCCCCCACACCGCTATCATCCCGGCCAACTGGGAGCTGATGGCCCAGCGCGTGGGAACCATGGTGGGTGATCGGGTGCTCACCAAGGACTACGTCACGCACGAGATCTCGCGCTTCGACATCGCCGAGCTGCTGGCCCGCGCGGCCGAGCGAATCAAGCCGGCCGATCTCGAGGCGGCGGTCCGCGCGGTCGCGCGCTGGGCCGCGGAGCAGGTCACCCCGTCGGCGACCGGCGACGCCGCGCTCTGGCTCACCCGCCTGGCCCGGGCCAACCCGATCGCGCCACTCCTGGCCACCGGCATCGAGATCTCGCGCAAGCAGGGCTGGGATCAGCGGCTGATCGAGGCGGTGGCGGCGGCGTTGATCGAGGCGCTCGACCGCCCGGACTTTCGCACCACGGTCGGCGATCTGGTGGACGAGGTGCTGGCCGGTTACCGCGCCCAGATGGGCGTCTATCCGCGCATCCTCATGGGCCTCGCCAATACGTTCGGGCTCATCGACCGCGAGCGGCTCGTCACCGCCCTGCACACCGCGCTCAAGAAGATCGCGGACGATCCCGACGATCCCCTGCGCCGCCGGCTCACCGAGACGCTCGCCGCACTGCCCGAGCGGCTCCGCACCGACCCGGCCCTGGCCGCCCGCGTCGAGGCGGCCAAGGAGGAATTGCTGGCGAGCCCCGCGGTGGCGCGGCTGCTCGAGGACGCGGCGGTCGGGCTTCGGAAGCTCGTGACCGCGGACCTGGCCGCCCAGCCGTCCGAGCTGGTGAGCTGGATCACCGCACGGCTCGACCGCGCCCGGCGGACCCTGGTGGAGGATACCGCGCTACGGCAGTCGCTCGACCGCTGGCTCAAGGAGCGGCTCACCGAGGCGGTGGACCGCTACCACGACCGCATCGCGCGCTTCATCGAGCGGGGCGTCCACGCGCTCGGCCCGGAGGGCGCGGTGCGACTCATCGAGGAGCACGCGGGCGACGACCTCCAGTACATCCGCGTGAATGGCACGGTGGTGGGCGGCCTCGCGGGCGGAGGCCTCTACGCGATCCACCTGCTGCTGGACCTGCTCTGACTCAGCAGGGCGTCAACAAAGTAGATGGGCCCTTTCCGGCGCCCTGCTAGCTCGCCCAGACGTCCACCAGGTAGCGGTTCTCCGCGGTGAGCCCGTCGAGCCAGACCTCCGCGGCGCGCTCATCGCCCCCCGTCTCCTGCCGGTGGATCGCCGCGAACGCGCGCCGCACGTCCGGGGCCATCCGGCTCGCGTCCCCGCAGACGTACACCACCGCCCCCGCCTGGAGGAGCTGCCAGACCTCCGCGCGCTGCCGTAGCACCTGATCCTGCACGTAGGTCTTCTGCTCGTCCGCCAACCGGGAGAAGCACGCGAAGAGACGCGCCACGCCCTGCTCGGCGAAGCCGCGCAGCTCATCCTCGTAGATGAAGTCCTGGCGCGGGTGCCGGCAGCCGAAGAAGAGCAGCGCGGGCCCGACCGTCCGTCCGGCGGCCCGCCGCGCGGCGCGCTCCTGGAGGAAGCCGCGGAACGGGGCAAGCCCGGTGCCGGGGCCGATCATGATGATCGGCGTCGCGGGATCCGCGGGGAGCCGGAAGGCGGACTTCGTGTCCTTCACGAAGGCGTGGATCTGCCCGCCCTCGGGCTGGCGGAGCAGATAGCTCGAGCAGACCCCCTGGAAGCTGCCGCGGCCCGAGCGAGCGGGCCCGTCCACCACCGCCACCGTGACGCTGCAGCGCCGCTCGTCCTGGAGCGGCGACGACGAGATCGAGTAGTAGCGCGGGCGCAGCGGCGGGAGCATCTCGAGATAGCGATTGAACGGAAGCTGACCGGCCGGGAATTCCTCGAGGAGGTCGATCAGCGACTTGCGGCGCGCGAGGACCTCCTCGCGGAAGCGACCTTCGTCCGAGGCGATGGCCAGGAGGCGCGGCCGGGTCCAGGGGCACTCGGTGTGCGCGGCCAGCTCCTGGATCTGCCGGCGGGTGGCCGGGTCCTGCAGCTCGACGTAGTCGCCGAGCAGTTGCCCCACGCGGATCGGCTGGTCCACCGGCAGGAAGGTCTTCCGGCTCGCCCCCAGCCGTAGTCGCACCGAGGCGGCGGGGTCGAGGCCGAACCGCGCCGCCACCCGCCGGACCGTCGCGTCCACGTTGCGCGGGATCACGCCCAGATGATCGCCGGCGCGGTAGGCCACGCCCTCCGGCAGCTCGAGCTCGAGATGACGCGTCGAGCGGGGCGAGGCATCGGGCCCGGTCTTGGTGTGGAGCTCGCGGTTCACCGCGATCCGCATCGCGCGGGCGCCCAGCGAATCCACGAAGGGGCTCGCGTCACCACCCTCCATTGTCTCGACCGTGAGGTGCGAGGCCTCCGCCGCCTCCGCGGCCGCGAGCTCGACGCCCAGGGCCTTGGCGAGGGTGGCGCCGAGCGGCTCGTGCCAGGCCTGGAACTGCCCGTCGAAGTCCTCGCGCGCGTCGCCCTCGCCGCGCCCGTAGAGCCGCTCCGCCCCGAGCGCGGCAAGTCGCTCGTCGATCAGCCGGGGGATCGCCTGGAAGGTGGACACCCAGTCGCGGTTGCCGCAGCCGAACACGGTGTAGCGCACGCCCGCCAGCGGCGTGGTGGCGGGGTCGGCGGCGCGCAGCCACTCGCAGAAGCGCGCCGCGTTGTCCGGGGGCGTGCCGTTGTACGAGGCCGACGCGATGACCACCGCGCCCTCGGTGGGCAGGCGGCCCGTGTACTCGTCGACCGGCGCCACCGTCACCGCGAAACCGACCGCCTCGCCCGACTCGGCCACCCGGCGGGCCACCTCCTCGGCGGTGCCGAGGTTCGACCCGTAGAGCACGAGGAGCGGCGTGGCGTGGCGCGGGCCGGCCGCGGACACCGGCGCCGCCACGGCGGGCGCGTCGGTCGAGCGGGAGGCGGCCCGCGCCGCCGGCCGCGCGCGGTCGCGATCGGTCCGGCGCCGCACCTTGATACGGAAGCCGTCCGGCTTGAGGGTGAGCGTCTCCTTGAGCCTGAGCCGGTAGCGGGTGTGGTCGATCAGCTTGAAGCGCTGGAGGACCATGCCCAGCACCAGCGCCGCCTCCTGCAGGGCGAACTGCCGGCCGATGCAGGCGCGCTGGCCGTTGCCGAAGGGCTTGTAGGCGTTGCCGGGGCGGCCGCGCTCGGCCTCGCGCGAGAAGTGGTCGGGGTCGAAGACGTCGGCCCGCTCGCCCCACACCGACGGGTCGCGGTGCAGCATGGGGGTGAGCACCACGATCTGGTACGGCTTCTTCATCCGGTACGCGCCGCCGATCATCGTCTCCTTGTGGGGCGAGAGCGCGAAGACCGGGGCGGTCGGCCAGAGGCGGAGCGACTCCTTGAGCACCTGGTCCAGGTAGGCGAGCTGGTTGACCTGGGCATACGTCGGCGGCACGGACGGGTCCGGGCCGAGCACGCGGTCCACCTCCTCGTAGGCGCGGGCCAGCACCTCCGGGTTCTGCAGCAGGAAGTAGACCGCGAACGACAGGAGCCCGCTGGTCGTCTCGTGCCCCGCGATCAGGAAGGTGATGACCTGGTAGCGGATGTTGAGGTCGTCGAGCCGCTCCCCGCTCTTCCGGTCGACCCCCGAGAGCATGCAGCTCAGCAGGTCGGGCTTGCCCGCCACGTCGTCGCCGTCCTGCCGCGGCTCCTGCCCCTGGCGCCGCTCCTGGATGATGCGGTCCACCATCTCGTTCATGTAGCGGATGTCGGCGCGGAGCTGGCGCTCGCGGTCCTTCTTGATGAAGCTCTCGAGCGGGAACCCCCGCGTCTCCATCGAGGCGCCGAGGGCCCCGATCATGGCGCTCACGAAGGGATGGTTGGTGTCGCGGTAGAACGAGTTGAAGCGGTAACCGAAACCGCAGAGCCCGATGGTGTCGAGCGTGAGCGACGTCATGTCGTGGGTGACGTCGATCTCGTCGTCCGCGTTCAGGCGCTCCCACTTGTGCGCGAGCTGCTCCGCGATGTCCACCATCATCGGGTGGTAGCCCTGCATCGCCTTCTGGCCGAAGTTGGGCAGCAGGATATTGTGGGCCCGCGACCAGTTCGGCTCCTGGGTGTACGCGGTGAAGAGCCCGTCGCCCGCGAAGGCGCGCAGCCGCCGCAGCGCGCCCTTGACGCTCTTGTCGAAGCGCGTCTCGTCGCACAGCTCGTCCACCAGGGAGAACCCGGAGACCACGACCACCGGCTTCCCCATCATGTCGAGCCAGTAGATCGGCCCGTACTCGCGGGCGAGGCGCATCATGTCCTGGATCGGAGCCGTCGTGCCGAGCGCCAGCAGATTACCCAGCAGGAGCGTCCGGGGCGGCTGCGGGATCGGGTCGAGCCGGTTCTTGGGGGGCACGGCGGCTAGTCCACGTGCTCGGTGAGCCCGGTCACGTCGAAGGCCATGACCACGAGGTCGCGCGTGCGCCCCGAGTGATCCACCACGAAATCCTGCAGCAGGGCCTCGGGCCGGAACCCGAGCCGCTCGAAGGTGGCCATCGCCCCTTTCTGGTCGGGCGTCATCTGGGCCACGATCTTGCGAAGGCCGCGCCCGCGGGCGAGCGAGAAGATCTCCCCGGCGAGGGCCCGCCCGAGGCCCAGGGAGCGGAACGGGAGCGCGACCTGGGTCCGGATCTCGCCCAGGTGCCGTTGCCAGCCGACGCGGTTCTGGACCAGCGCCGCGTAGCCCGCGATCGTGCCGCCCGCCTCCGCGATCACGGTGGTGGTCAGGCCGGCCTCCAGGTTCCGCATCCAGTGGGCCACCGCCTCCGGATCGGTGATGTCCATCCGGAGGAACAGGAGGTCGTCCTCGGGCAGGCTGCGGGCGAAGGAGGCGATCGCGGCGGCGTCGGCGGGCGTCATCAGGCGCAGGGTGACCGGCGCGCCGTCCTTGAGGCGGATGGCCTGCGGGTACTCGCGGCCGGCGGAGGGCGCGTCAGGGCTCATGAGGAACGTTAGTATAGAGGCCATGGATGTCCTGGTCGAGACCCGCCGCGGCCCCGTGCGCGGCGTCACCGAAGGAAGCCTCGCGGTGTTCCGCGGCCTCCCCTTCGCCCGCCCGCCGGTCGGCCCGCTCCGCTTCGGCCCCCCCGAGCCGCCCGAGCCGTGGTCCGGCGTCCGTGACGCGGCCCGCTTCGGGCCGTCGGCGGCGCAGAACGGCGCGCTCGTCGGGCCGCTGATGAGCCTCGGGATCAACCGCACCGGAGAAGACTGCCTTTACTTGAATGTCTGGACGCCGGGCGCGGACCGGGGCCGACGGCCGGTGCTCGTCTGGATCCACGGCGGTGCCTTCATCCTGGGCTCCGGCTCCCAGATGCTCTACGACGGCGCGACCCTGGCCCGCCGTGGCGACGTGGTCGTCGTCACCATCAACTACCGACTGGGCGCGCTGGGCTTCCTGCGCCTGCGCGACCGCTTCGGCGAGCGCCTGCCCGCGACCGGCAACGAGGGGCTGCTCGATCAGGTGGCCGCGCTCGAGTGGGTGCGGGACGAGATCGCGGCGTTCGGCGGCGATCCGGGCAACGTGACGATCTTCGGTGAGTCGGCGGGCGCGATGAGCTGCGCCACCCTGCTCGGCGTGCCCCGCGCCCGCGGCCTCTTCCACCGCGCGATTCTACAATCCGGCGCCGCCAACTACCTCTGGCCCCGCGACACCGCCGCGCGCCTCGCCGACCGGCTGCTCGCGGACCTCGCGGTGGGCTCGCCCGAGGAGCTGCGCGCCGCCGCCCCCGCGCGCCTGCTCGCGGCCCAGCGGCGCCTCTTCATGGATCTGATGCTGGGCGAGCACCACGTCCTCGGCGCGCTCTCCCCGGCCGGGCAGCGCGTGGCGGGCGCGCTCTTCCTCGGTCTCTCGCTGGCGCGCCGCCGCTTCGGGAGCGTCGCGGCCCCGGTGTCGCGCGGGCTGCTGGACCTCCTCCGCCGGCGGGGGCGCCGGCGGAGCGCGCCCCCCGCGCCGGAGATGGCCGCGCTCCGGGCGCTGCGTACTCGAGGCCTGCCCTTCCAGCCCGTGATCGACGGCGACGTGATCCCGCGCGATCCCCTCGCCGCCATCCGTGACGGCCTAGCCCGGGGCATCCCGCTGCTGATCGGCACCAATCTGGACGAGGCCCGGCTCTTCGCCCCGCTGGACCCGGAGGCGACGACGCTCCACGAGGCCGAGCTCCTGGCCCGGTGCGAGGAGGCGATTCCCGGTGGGACGGACGCGGCGCGACGCGCGGTCGCGGTCTACCGTGACGCGCGGGCCGCCCGCGGCGAGCGCGTCGAGCCGGGCGACCTCTGGTTCGCCATCGAGTCCGATCGCACCATGCGGCACCCCGCGATGCGACTCGCCGCGCTGCAGGCGGCCCATCAGCCGGAGACCTACGCCTATCTCTTCACGTGGCCCTCACCCGCGATGGGCGGGCTCTTCGGCGCCTGTCACGCGCTCGAGCTGCCCTTCCTGTTCGGCACCCTCGGGCACCCGCTCGTCCGCCCGTTCACGGGCAAGGGGCCGGAGGCGCAGGCCCTCGCCGTGCGCATCCAGGACGCCTGGATCGCCTTCGCGCGCACCGGGCGGCCGGGCCACGCGGGCGTCGGCGACTGGCCCGCCTACGACGCGGCCCAGCGCCGCACGATGATCCTCGACCGGCAGTGCCGGGTGGAGGCCGCGCCCCGGGAAGCCGAGCGTCGGTTCTGGGAGTCGCTCGCGCCGGAGGCCGGGGACTAGCGCCCGGCGGGCAATCGGCTGGGCGGGATCTCCACGTAGATCGCGCGCGACTCGGCGGCGAGCGTGCCGCCGTGAAGGCGCGCCACCGCGCGCGTTTCGAAGACGCGGCCGCGTCGGGCGACCAGGCGGGCCTCGAAGCGCACGGGACGGCCGAGCGGAACCGGCGCGCGATAGTCCACCTCGATCCGCGCGGTCACCGCCAGGACCACGCCCCGCACCAGGGCCAGACGATAGTGCAGGCAGTCGAAGATCGCGGCGAGCAGGCCCCCCGACATGAGGCCGCGGTAGCCCTGATGGAGCGCGCCCGGCGTGAACGATGCGACGACCGCGTCGCCCCGCCGCCGGAACCGCACGCGCAGGCCGGTGCGGCTCTCGGGCCCGCAGATGACGCCCTCGGCGAGCGGCGCGGGGTGCAGCGCGAGCCGGGCGGGCGGCCGGGCCGGGCGGCGCCGCCCGGCCTCAGACCGCCGACTGGCCGCCATCGAGGAACAGGGTCTGGCCGGTCATGAAGTCGGAGGCGGCGGAGGCCAGGTAGACGACGAGCGGGCCGATCTCGTCGAGCCGGCCGGTGCGCCGGAGGGGCACGTCGCGGAGCAGCCGGGCGCGCGTGCCCTCGTCCGCGAACGCGTCCGCGTTCATCTCGGTGACGAACCAGCCGGGCGCGAGCGCGTTGACCTGGATGCCGTGGCGCGCCCACTCCGCGGCGAGCGCGCGGGTGAACCCCATGACCCCGCTCTTGGACGCCGCGTACGCGCTGTAGCCGGCCAGGCCGACCTGCCCCAGCACCGACGAGATATTGATGATCTTGCCCGCCTTCTGGGCGAGGAGATGCGCGGCGGCGGCGCGGCAGCCGTTGAAGACGCCGACCAGGTTGACCTCGAGGGTGGCGCGGAAGTCCTCCGGCGACATCTGGGCCACCGGGGCCACCCGGGCGATGCCCGAGTTGTTCACCACCACGTGCAGGCCGCCCAGCTCCGCGATGGAGCGGCGCACGAGCGCCTCCACCTGGGGATAGGCGGTGACGTCCGTCTCCACCACGATGGCCCGCCGGCCGGCCGCGGTGACCAGCCTCGCCGTCTCCTCCAGATCGGGCCGGGCCCGCGCGGCCACCGCCACGTCGGCGCCGGCCTCCGCCAGCGCCACCGCCATCGCGCGCCCCAGGCCCCGGCTGGCGCCGGTCACGATGGCCACGCGCCCGTCGAGGCGCAGGGCGGCCGCGGCCGGACTATCGGTAGAGGGAATCGAGCAGCTCCCGGTGCTTGTCCGTGATGATCCGGCGCTTGACCTTCAGCGTGGGGGTCAGGAGGCCGTTCTCCACCGTGAAGTCGCCGGGCAGGATCGCGAACTTCTTGACCTTGGCGTAGGACTGCAGCTCGCCGTTGCGCGTCTCCACGATGCGGGCCACGCGCTCGACCACCTTCGGGTGCTTCGCGAGGGCCGCGGGCTCCGTGTTGAGGATCCCCTGCTCCTTGGCGAACTTCGCCAGCTCCTCCGGGTTCACCGTGATGATGGCCACCGGGTACGGGCGCTTGTCCCCGTGCACCATCGCCTGGCTGATGAACGGATCACCCTTGAGCAGGTTCTCGATGTTCTGCGGCGCGATGTTCATCCCGCCCGCGGTCACGATCAGATCCTTCTTCCGGTCGGTGATGTAGAGGAAGCCGTCCTCGTCGATCCGCCCGATGTCGCCGGTGGCGAACCAGCCGTCGGCCAGGAAGACTTCCGCGGTGGCCTCCGGCTGCTTGAAGTACCCCTTCGCGATATTGGGCCCGCGGCCCAGGATCTCGCCGTCGGGCGCGATCTTGACCTCGATGCCGGGCTGGGCCTGGCCCACCGAGCCGAACTTGAAGTGGTCGAGCCGGTTGAAGGTGAGCGAAGGGCAGGTCTCGGTGAGGCCGTAGCCCTCGAGGATCAGAATGCCCGCCGCGTGGAAGAACTCCGCGATCTCCTTGGACAGCGGCGCGCCCCCCGAGACCGCGAAGCGCAGGCGTCCGCCCAGGGCCTCGTGGAGCTTCGAGAACACGAGCTTGTGGGCGAGGCGGTACTTGAAGGCGAGCCCGGCCGGCACCGGCTTCTTGGCCTGCTTCAAGCGCGAGACCTCCCGGCCCACCCCGACCGCCCAGTGGAAGATCTTCTTCTTGATCGGCGAGCCCGCCTCCGCCTTGGCGATCACGCCCGCGTAGACCTTCTCGAACACCCGCGGCACGCTGCAAATGAAGTCGGGCTTCACCTCGGGCAGGTTGTCGCGCAGCTTGTCGATGTTCTCGGCGAAGGCGGTGGTGAGCCCGCGATGCACGCCCAGGAAGGACTCGAGCCGCGCGAACGAGTGGGCCAGCGGCAGGAACAGCAGGTGGGTGTCCCCGGCGGTGATGGTCTCCATCCTGGCCGCCGACTCCAGCGTGCCCATGTGGTTGCCGTGGGTCTGCACCACGCCCTTGGGCGGCCCGGTGGTCCCGGAGGTGTACACGATCGTCGCGGTATCCTCGGCCCGGACCTCACCCACCCGCCCGGCCAGGTCGCTCTTCAGGCGCTCCACGTTGTCCCGCCCGAGCTGGCGCAGCGCGTCCCAGGTCATGATCCGCGGGGACGGCTCGCCTTGGTAGCCCTGGATCACCACGATCTGCTCGAGCCCGTCCATCTTCCCCTGCACCTCGAGCACCTTGGCGAGCTGCGCCGCGTCCTCGACGAAGAGGGTCTTCACGCCCGCGTCGTTGACGATGTACTGGATGAGGTCGGGGGGATAGGTCGGGTAGATCGGAATGGTGCGGCATCCCGCCGAGAAGACCGCGAAGTCGGCCTGCACCCATTCCGCGCGGCTCGCCGAGAGGATGCCGATCGCGTCCTCTTTCCGGCGGCCGAGGACGAGCAGGCCGGTGGCCAGCTCGCGCACCACCTCGCCGACCTGGCGCCAGCTGAGCGTGTGCCAGGTGCCGTTGGCCTTGTACCGCTGGGCCGCGCGATCCCCGTCGCGCTCGACCCGGTTCCAGAACATGCTCGCCAGAGTGTCGTGGGCCATGGTTGCCTCCTCACACCTGTGTGCGGAGCTCTTTGCGTAGAATTTTGCCGATCGGGCTCTTGGGCAGCGAGTCCACGAAGCGGATCTGCTTCGGGCACTTGAAGCGGGCCAGGCGGGTCTCGCAGAACGCGGCGATCTCCTCGGCGGAGGCGCGCTGGCCGTCCTTGACCACCACGAACGCCACCACGTCCTCGCCCATCACGGGGTCCTTCATGCCGACCACCGCCGCCTCCGCGACCTGGGGATGGGCGTAGAGCGCCTCCTCGACCTCGCGGGGATAGATATTGAAGCCGCCGCGGATGATGAGGTCCTTCTTGCGCTCGACGATGAAGAGGAAGCCGTCCGCGTCGAGCCGGCCCATGTCCCCGGTGTGGAGCCACCCGTCGCGCACGGTGCGCGCCGTCTCCTCCGGGTTCCGGTAGTAGCCGACCATCACGTTGGGCCCCTTCACGCAGACTTCCCCGACCTCTCCGACGGGCCGTGACCGATCCTCGTCGTCCTGGATCGAGATGGTCACGCCGGGGATCGCCCGCCCGACCGAGCCGAGCTTGCGGGGCCCAGAGAGGCGGTGCGCCGATACCACCGGCGAGGCCTCGGTGAGCCCGTAACCCTCGAGGATGCGCCCGCCGAACTTCTTCTCGAAGGGCTCGACGATCTCGGTCGGCAGCGGCGCCGCGCCCGACCCCCACACCCGCATGGACGACGTGTCGAATCGCTCCGCGTCGGGATAGTTGAGGAGGTAGACGAGCATGGTGGGCACCGCGGACATCGAGACCGCCCGGAATTCCTGGATCGCCTGCAGCACCGCCTCGGGATGGAACCAGCGCAGCAGGGCCGCGCGCGTGCCGAGGATATGCCCCGCGTTCATCACGGTGAGGCCATAGGAATGCGACAGCGGCAGCACCGCCACCGCCCAGTCCTCGCGCCCCAGCTCGTGGAGCGAGGCGGCCGCGCGCGCGTTGGACTCGAGATTGGCGTGCGACAGCGCCACGCCCTTGGGCACCCCCGTGGTCCCGGAGGTATAAAGAATGACCGCGAGGTCGTCCGGGGAACGGTCCACCGCGGTGAAGGTCGGGGACTCGGCCGCCGTCTCCTCCGCCAGCGAGCGCGTACGGCCGTCGCCTCCGCCGTCGGCCAGCAGCACGTGGTGGAGCGTGGGCAGCACGCCCAGCTGGCCCTCCACCTTCCACCGCATGTCGGTGGACGTGATGACCACCTTGGCCTCGGAGTCGGCCAGGATATGAGCCACCTCCCTGTCGCCGAGCAGGAAGATGACCGGCACGATGACCGCCCCGCACTTGAGGATCGCGCCGTAGCTCTGGATCACCTCGGGGCAGTTCGGGAGCATCACCACGACGCGATCCCCCGGGGCCACGCCCAAGCGTCCGAGCGCGTGCGCGAGCCGGGAGGCGGAGCGCTGCTGGTCCAGGTTGGTGTACTGCCGCCCCTCGAAGGCGAGGGCGACGTACTCCCCGTACTTGTCGAGGCCGTCGTCGGCCAGGCGCGTCAGCGTCATGTTTTTCGATGGGTTACAGAGGTGCCTCCAACCGGAGACACTCGTATATCATGCTGCGGATGACGCGGCGCAATAAAAGTCTGGCCCGTCATCACGCACCGCGTTATGCTCGCTCCTGTAGCCCAATCAACCCGAAGACAAGGATCGAACGATGGCGACGAACCCCATGGAGCCCCTGCTTCAATCCAATGAACTCCTGGCTCAGTTCACCGGCCGCACGCGAACCAGAAGCTCCTCCGTGAGCTCGTCGACCTCTCCGCCAGCACTGCGAAAGAGGGCGTGCGGCGCTACGCCGAGATCCAGTCCTCCGCGGTGGAGGCGGTGAAGGAAGGGCAGTCGTACGTGCTGCGGCGCCAGGACGAGCTGCCGGAGGCGCCGCGCGATCCCCTGAGCTTCTACCAGACGGGGGTGCTGGAGACGGTGGAGAACGCGCAGCGGACCTTCAAGCTCTTCGAAGGTACCGCGCAGGCCCTGTCCCGTTCGGCGGAGCGGCTGCAGGTGACCGCCGAGCACACCGGCAAGGAGATCCAGGCCACCTTCACCCACCTCGCCGGGAAGGTGCAGTCGCTCTACACCCCGCTCACGTAGTGCACGCCCGGCCGTGGGTCGATTCGGCCCGCGGCCGGGGCGGCTACTTCTCGCGCTTCTTCTCGAGCCGCTCCTCGAGCGTGCGCAGCTGCTCCCGCAGTACCGATACTTCCTCGCGCAGCGCGTCGGCCTCGGCGGGCTCGGTCCGCTTCTCCGGCTTGGCGGGCTGCTCGGGCCCCGAGGCGGTGAGCCATCCGGCGCGCGACACCCACTCGCGCAGCACCCGGTCGGCGTCCCGCTGGCTCGTCATGAGCCCTTCCAGGCTCGAGCGCAGCGACTTCTGCACGAAGTCCTGCCAGGCCTCGCCGTGCTTGATGAGCTGGTGCAGGAATACGGTGGGCAGCGCGGCCCGGTGATTGCGCTCGTTCTCCAGAATGATCTGGGCGAGCGTGACCGAGGTGAGATCCTCGCCGGTGGACACGTCCACCACCGAGATCTCCCGCCCGGCCCGGATCAGCTCCTCGAGCTCCTCGAGCGTGACGTAGCGGCTCTCCTGCGTGTCGTAGAGCTTGCGATTGGAGTAGCGCTTGATGACATACGCCATGGCGAAAATCAGTCTAGCACCGGGTCCGGACCCCCACAAGGCGGGGGCGCGCCGTCGACGACGCGGACTACTGGGGGCGCGGGCGCGCGACCGCGACCGGGGCGGCGACCGCGAGCGCGGAGAGGCCGAGCATGCCCCAGATGGCGGCACCCTGGGCCATCCAGGCCAGCGGCTGGAGCGTCCAGAGCGCCATCGCGCCCATCGACGCCACCGGACGCGTGTAGTGCACCGGCGTACGTGACGGCATCACCACCGCCTCGCCGGTGAGCACGTCCTCCGCGCGCTCGTTGGTACACACGGTGCGGAGGCGGATGCGGTTCTTCTCGCGGTTGACCTCGAGGACCTCGACGCGCGCCGAGATCGAGTCCCCCGCTTTCACCGGCTTGAGGAACTTCAGGTCCTGCGAGAGGTAGATCGCCCCGGGGCCGGGCAGCCGCGTGCCGATGACCGCCGAGATGAGCCCCGCGGTCCAGATTCCCGGTGCGATCGGCTCCTTGAACACGGTGGAGGCCGCGTACTCGCGGTCCGCGTGCACCGGGTTGTGGTCACCCACCGCGTCCACGAACTCCGCGATGTCGCCGTCCGTCACGCGGCGGGTGATCTGGGCACTGTCCCCGACCGCGATGGACTCGATCGTGATCCCGATCATGCGCGGTCCGTCCGGGGCGCCCCGGAGTCGTGGAAACGCCGGAGGACGCGGTCCAGCTTGTCCTCGAGCGCGTCGATCTTCTCCTCGACCTGCGCCACGTGGCGGGCCAGGGCCGTGACCTGGCCCCGCGACGGGATGCCGAGGCCGGCGAGCGAGGCGTCGATCTGCTGCTCCGCCGCCTTCTTGATGGGGGCCGAGACGTTCAGGAAGCCCTCGAGCTGCTTGCCCATGAGCTGGGCGAAGTTGTCGGTGCCCATCGCCTGCTCGAGCACGCGGGACCACGCGGCGATCCACTGGTCGAGGAACTGCTTCCACTGGGCCATCAGATCCGGCGAGGGCGCCGCCCCCTGGGTCATGACCTTCGACCAGGCGGCCATGCCCTGGTCCATGAACGGGCGCCAGAAGGCCTGCGGATCCATCGCCATGTTGGGCCCGGCCGTCGACGCCTGCGCCTGCCCCATCATGCGGAGCCAGGCCTGCGTGCCCTCTTCCACCTGGCGCTTCCACATGTCGAGCAGCTGTTGACTGGTGTTGTCGGCCATGACGACGCTCCTCGGCCCGCGCTCGTTGTTACGAGCGCGCGGCCAGCCAGGACGCCACCTTCGGCCAGCAATGCACCGAGGCGCCGCGTCCGGCGATCAGCGAGATGTGCCCACCGGGCAGTTCCACGTACTCCTTGTCGCGCGTGCTCACCACGTCGATCAGGGGCTTCACGCACGCGGGCGGCGCGATATTGTCCTCCTTGGCGCCGACCGCGAGCACCGGGCACCGGATCTCGCGCAGATCCACGCGCCGCCCGGCCATCATGAGCTCGCCCTTGATCAGCTTGTTCTGCTGGTAGAAGTCCCGGACCCATTGCCGGAAGAACTCGCCCGGGAACGGGAGATATTCGTTCGCCCACTTGTTGAGCGCGTTGAAGCCCGACACGTAGTCCGGGTTCCAGAGGTTCCACCAGAGATTG
The DNA here is from genome assembly GCA_035635775.1 of Candidatus Acidiferrum sp. Lineage (GTDB taxonomy): Bacteria > Methylomirabilota > Methylomirabilia > Rokubacteriales > CSP1-6 > CAMLFJ01. The sequence continues at coordinate 6,330 of DASQAL010000229.1, read as the reverse complement.
AGGTTGGTGCTCACGTCCATGGTCGGCTTGAGGAGCTTGAAGCCCATCTTGACCATCTCGGCCGGGATGGTGCCGAGGGTGTCCACGTACTTGTCCACGTCGAACACGCCCGGAGCCAGCCACTTGCCGAAGAGCCCGACGTGGGCGAAGTCGATGGGGCCCGCCATGTTGATGTAGTTCTTGAGCGGGAAGTCCGGGTGGGTGGTGACGAAGCTGGCCGAGAGCGGCGCGCCCATGCAGTAGCCGAGCACCGACATCTCGGAGGCCCCCGAGGACTCGAGGGCCTTCCGGGCCAGGCGGGGGAGGATTTTGGTCACCGCGTCCTCGACGGTGAGCCCGTTGTCTTCCTCCCCGAACACCCCCCAGTCGACCAAATAGAAGTCGAAGCCTTGCTGCGTCATGTGCTCGACGAACGACCCCTTCGGCATCAGGTCGAAGATGTACGGCCGGCTGATGCCGAGGTTGGGCACGAAGAGCAGCGGCGTCCGGATCGTGCGCCGGGACTCGTACCGCCAGAGCCTCGACTTGTTGGTGCGGAAGATCTCCTGCCGGGGGGTGGGCCCGACCTTCGGCTCCTTGGGGTTCATCACCATCTCGCCGAAGTGCTTCATGCGGAGGAGGTTGCGGTTGGCCTCCTCCCGCATCCGCGCCAGCAGCTCCGGCGACATCGCCGGCATCTCTCCCATCATCGTGAAGAGCTCGTCTTTCATGGTTCCCATCCTACCGCCGCGTGACGCTTCGCGCCAACCGCCCGGAGAGTTCTATTCGAGCGCCGGCTCCGCCGGCGCAACCCCGGTTCTTGGGGGAGGCTTCGGAGGGGGCCGTCGAGACCCCCTCCGATTTCTAGACCTGGAACAGGCTCCCCACTTTCATCGCGAGGCCCATGTCCCCCTTGAGCTTGAGTTTGCCGGACATGAAGGCCATCTGCCCGGAGAGCTTGCCCCCGGTCATGTCGAGCCAGTCCTGCGAGGACATCGTCAGCGTGAGGTTCGGGCTCGCGGCCGCGCCCTGGTTGACGTTGCAGGCGCCGTCCTTGATGACCGCGTTCCACGTCCCGCCCTGGTCCCCGCTGATGTCGTACTGAATGGTGGCGTTCACCCCGGCGGCCTTCTCGGCGCGGAACCGGGAGGCCATGTTGTCGAAGGTCTCCTTCACTGTCGGCATGGCGCGTCTCCTTCCTTCGAGTCTCGACGTTTAGAACGTGAAGAGATCCATGCCCCCGGTGACGGTGAGCACGGCCCCCGTGATGTAGCGCGCACGCTCCGAGCACAGGAACGCGATCGCGCTGGCGATGTCCTCGGGCTGTCCCTCCCGCTGCATGGCCACCCGCTTGACCATACGCTCGTACAACGGCGACAGATTCGCGTTCGGCCCTACGATGCCGGGCGCGATCACGTTGGACGTCACATTGTACCGCGCCCCTTCGAGCGCCACCGACCGGGCGAAGCCGATCACCCCCATCTTGCTCGTCGCGTAGGCGGCCTGGCCGAAGCCGCCCATCAGGCCCGCGATGGAGGCCATGCAGATCACGCGGCCCCACCGCCGCTCGCGCATGCCGGAGAACACCGCCTTGGTGACGTTGTAGGTGCCGGTCAGGTTGATGCGGAGATTGAGATCCCAGTCCTCGTCCGCAGTGTCCTTGAGCTGGCCCATCGTGTAGATCCACCCCGCGTTGTTCACGCAGATGTCGATCGGGCCCACCTCGTTCTCCGCGCGGCGCAGGACCTCGGTCAGGACCGCCCGCTCGGTGATGTCGGCGGCGTAGCCGCGGGCGGTACCGCCCGCGTCGGTGATCTCCTTGGCGGTCAAGACCGCGCCTTCCTCGTTGAGGTCCAGCACGATGACCCGGCAGCCCTCCGCGGCCAGGGTCAGGCAGTCCTGCTTGCCGAGGCTCCGCGCCCCGCCGGTGACGAGCGCGGTCTTGCCCGCGATGCCGAGATCCACTCCTAGCGACCCTTGAAGTCGGCGGGGCGTTTCTGGAAGAAGGCCTGGATCCCTTCGGCCGCGTCCTCGGTGCGGAGCGACTGGAGGAACGCGCGCACTTCTATCTCGATCGCGGTATCGATGGGCGCATGGATGCCGTCGTCCACCGCCTCGATGATGAGCCGGGTGGCGACCGGGGGCCGCTTGGCCAGCTCGCGGGCGAGGGCCTTGGCGTCGTTCAGGGTCTCGCCCTCCTTGGCGAGCCGGTTCACCAGCCCGGTGCGGTAGCACTCCTGAGCCCCTACCTGGGTGCCGAGGATCAGGTGCTCCAGCGCCAGGCCGCGGCCGATCAGCCGCGGGTAGCGCTGGGTGCCGCCGAAGCCGGGGGTGATGCCGAGGTTGGACTCGGTCTGCCCCATCCGCGCGGTCTCCTTCAGGATGCGGATGTGGCAGCCCATCGCGATCTCGCAGCCGCCGCCCAGGGCGTGCCCGTTGATCGCCGCGACCACCGGCTTCCGGAAGCGCTCGATGCGGCGGACCACGCTGTTGCCGAAACGGATGAAGGTGCCGACGTCCGCCCCCTCGAAGGCCGAGCCCAGGTCCGCCCCCGCGCAGAAGATCTTGTCGCCCGCGCCGGTGATGATCACCGCGCGCACGCCGTCGTCGCCCTCCAGCTCGGACAGGGCCGCGTTCAGCTCGCGCATGAGCGTCTCGCTGATGGCGTTGGCGGGCGGGCGGTTGAGGGTGATGATCGCGAAGCGCTCCTCGCGGCTCAGGATCAGGGTCTCGTACGCCATCGGGCGGATCTCCTCTCGGCGGCGGGCTAGCTGTGAGCGGCCACGCCCTGCAGGAACAGGTCGGCCACCGCGGGCGCGGTGTCCACGAGCCGGTAGCCACGCTTGCCCAGCACCCAGGACGTGGCCATCTGGTCCATGGCGCCGAACAGCATCTTGGTGGCGACCTTGATGGGGAGCTCGGACTTGAAGTGCCCCTGGCCGACGCCCTCCTCCAGGACCGAGCCGATCAGCGCGAAGTACGCGGCGATCTCCTGGCTCGAGGCCCCGCGGAAGAACTTCTGGCCCTGGCGCAGCTCGACCTGTACCACCTCGGCGAGGTCCGGGTCCCCCTCGAGCATCTCGAAATGAAGCCGGACGAGCCGCCGCACCTTGGCCACTGCGTCGGGCTCGTCGGCGATCGCGCGCCGCAGGGACGAGACGAAGGCCGCCATCTTCTCCCGGAAGAGCGTGATGAGGATGTCTTCCTTGGTCTTGAAGTAGAGATAGATGGTCCCGGCCGCGATCCCGGCCTCGCGCGCGATGTCCGACACCCGCGAGCTGAAGTAGCCCTTGCGGGCGAAGACCCGAACCGCGGCCTCGATGATCTGCTGGGGCTTGTCTGGATCGCGCATGGCAGGGAGTGAACCGCCGTTCATTCTATGCGGCGCTCCCGAGGCTGTCAAACGGAACTTGGTCGCGAGCCGCGCGACTGGCAGGTCCCGAGATATTCCTGGAGCCGGGTGAACTCCTTCGGCCCCACGTTCGCGAACACGAGCACCGCGCCGCCGTCGTACGACTCCCAGACGAGCGCGGGCAGCCGCAGGCGGTCGAGGCCGGAGCGCTCCGGCAATTCGAGCACGACCACGTCGCCCTCCACCAGCGGGGTGTCGGCGGTCACGCGGCCGCCGGACGCGCTCAGGTCCACGGTGTGGCCCAGCGCGGTGCCTTCCGAGCCGCCCTCGACGCGGACCGGCAGCGAGACGAGCACGCGGGGAAAGCGCCGGCGGCTGTCCCCGCGGGAGACGAAGGACGTGATCTTGCCGGCGGGCGAATCGGACATCTTGAGGAACGCCACCCCGATGCTCTCACCGTCGCGCCGCACCACCGTCCCCACCATCTCCATGCGGCCCGCCGCGCCGGGCAGCGTCACCCGCACCGTCACGATGCTGCCCACCGCCGCCTCGCTCTCGGACCGGACCTTCATGCCCGACAGGCTCAGGTTGACGACCTCACCCGATACCACCCGGCCCTCGCCCGTCTCCACCGTGGCCGGCCAGGCCGCCGCCGCTCTGGGAAACGCCCGCCGATCACGATCGCTCATGCATTGACCCTGACGCCTCGGGGGCCTTTCTGTCAACTTCGCCGGGCGCGCGCCTTGACGGACCCGGGGACCGGCGCGTACGATGCCGCTGCATGGCGCTCAAGTACCGGATCGGAATCATGCCGGGCCCCTGGCCGGCCGGCCGCGAGGGCGCCGCCTTCCTGTGGACGCTCTGCGATCGGCTCGAGCGGAGTGACGTGGACTCGATCTGGCTCTCCGATCGCCTCTCGTCCCCGGTCCCCGTCCCGGAGGTGATGACGACGCTCGCCGCCATCGCCGCGCGCACGACCCGACTCAAGTTCGGGCCGAGCGTGGTCGTCCTGCCTTACCGAACCCCGGTGGTGGCGGCCAAGGAGATGGCCACGGTGGACTGGCTCTCACAGGGTCGCCTCTTTCCCGCGGTCGGCGTGGGCGTGGAGCTGCCGCGGGAGTTCGAGGCCTCCGGGGTGCCGTTCGCGGAGCGCGGCCGCCGCACCGACGAGGCCATCCACGTGCTGCGGCTCCTGTGGACGCAGGACGAGGTGACCTTCCACGGCCAGTTCTACAAGCTCGACCGCATCTCGGTCTTCCCCAAGCCGTGGCAGACCCCGCCGCCCATCTGGATCGGCGGCAAGAGCGAGGCGGCCATGCGCCGCACCGCCCGGCTCGGCGACGGCTGGATCCCCTCCTTCATCACGCCCGAGGAGCTGCGCGCGGGCGTCCAGAAGGTGCAGGAGCTCGCGGCGGCGGCGGGTCGTCAGGTGCCCGAGGATCACTTCGGCACCCTGATCAACTACGCCATCGCGGACACCGAGGAGGCGGCGCTCGCCATGGCCCAGCCCTATATCCCGCGCGGGCGCGTGGACGAGGCGACCATGCGGCAGTGCACCGCCTTCGGGCCGGTGGACCACGTGTTGGATCGCGTAGAAGAATACGTCAAGGCGGGCGCGTCCAAGTTCATCCTGCGCCCGCTCTGCCCACCGGATCGCATGCTCGACCAGCTCGCACGCATGGCCGAGCGGGTCTGCCCGGAGTATCACCGCCGCTGAGCTTCGCCCGCTGCGGGCGCCGCCGCCGTATACTGCAGGCATGCCCCGCCTCGCCGCGCTCGCGCTCGCCAGCCTGATCGCCCTGTCGGGCTGCTCCCTCGTCACACTCGACTTCCAGCCCAGGATCCGCCCGCTCCAGGAAGAGACGGTGGAGGGCAAGGGATCGAGCAAGATCCTGCTCCTGGACCTGTCGGGGGTGCTCTCCGAGGACGTGCCGGGCTTCTCGATCACCGCGCCGCCGCCGCGGGTCCCGCTGCTGGCCCGGGTGCGCGAAGAGCTGCGGAAGGCGGAGGAAGACGAGCGCGTGAAGGCGCTCATCGTGCGGATCAACAGCCCCGGCGGCACCATCACCGCCTCCGATATCCTCTACCACGAGCTGCTCGCCTTCAAGGCGCGCAAGAAGGTGCCCGTGATCGCCGTCATCATGGACGTGGGCGCCTCCGGCGGCTACTACGCGGCGCTGGCCGCCGACACCATCGTGGTCAACCCGACCACCATCACCGGGAGCATCGGCGTGGTGATGGTCACGGTCAACGCCCAGGGCCTGCTCGAGAAGATCGGGGTGGCCCCGCTCGCCATCAAGTCCGGGCCGATGAAGGACGCCGGCTCGCCCTTCCGCTCCCTCACCGAAGCGGAGCGCGCGGTGTTCCAGGGCATCATCGACGAGATGTACGGGCGCTTCGTGGGGCTGATCGCGCAGTCGCGCAAGATGCCGGAGGACCGGGTGCGCGGGTTCGCCGACGGCCGCGTCTACACCGCCGACCAGGCGCTCAAGCTGGGGTTGGTGGATCGCGTGGGCTATCTCGAGGACGTGGTGGCGCTGGCGAAGGAGCGGGCCGGGCTCGGCGAAGCGAAGGTCATCATGTACCACCGTCCGAAGGAGTACCGCGCCAACATCTACTCGCTGACGCCGCCGCCGTCCACGGCGGAGAGCACGCTGGCGCAGTTCGTGGCCGCCCTCGGCGGCGGCGGGCCCCGCTTCCTCTATCTGTGGTGGCCGTAAGGGGCGGGCGGCCGACGCCGCCCGCATCACCGAAGTCTCAGGAGGGAAGTCGAGAGCCGTCGATCGCCGCCCGCACCTTGTGCCCGAGGCCGGCGGGGCTGAAGGGCTTCTGGATGAACTGGGTGTCGGGATCCAGCACGCCTGCCGCACGATGGCCTCGTTCGTGTACCTCGACATGTACAACACCTGCATCTCCGGGCGCAGCGGCCGCAGCCGCTCCACGAGGGCGCGCCCGCTCTGGCGGGGCATGATGACGTCGGTCAGGAGCAGGTGGATCGG
>DASQAL010000228.1:0-30773 GCA_035635775.1 Candidatus Acidiferrum sp. | reverse complement strand
TGCCCCCGCAGACCACGCGGGCCCGGCTGCGGGGCGAATTCATCCGTCAGGCCAACCTCAAGGGCAAGGACTACCGAGTGGACTGGGTCTATCTCAAGCTCAACGATCCGGAGCGCGAGACCATTCTCTGCAAGGACCCATTCCAGAGCCACGACGAGCGCGTCGAGCGACTGATCCGCTCGTTCTAGACGACACCGCTCGCGCGGTTCCAGGCGAGTGGCGCAGGACCGACCAATCGATGCCCCTCACGCCGCTTCCTCCCGACGTCATGGACGCCATCGTCGCCGGCCAGCACGGCGACGCCTTCGCGGTGCTGGGTCCCCACCCCGGACGCGACGGCACGGTCCGCGTGCGGGCCTTCCTGCCCGCGGCCCGCGCGGCCGCGGTGCTCCTACCGGACGGCTCGATCACCCCGCTGCGCTCGGTCCATCCGGGCGGCCTCTGGGAGGGCGAGCTGCCGGGCCGGCCGCGGGCCCCGGCCTACCGCCTCCGTCTCGTGGACGATCAGGGCCGCGTGAGCGAGATCGAGGATCCCTACCGGTTCCCGCCCACCTTGAGCGGCTACGACCTGCACCTGCTCGGCGAGGGCACGCACTTCCGCCTCTTCGAGCGCCTCGGGGCCCACCCGATCCGCCACGAAGACGTGGAAGGCGTGCGCTTCGCGGTGTGGGCGCCCAACGCGCGGCGGGTCAGCGTGGTCGGCGACTGGAACGGCTGGGACGGGCGCACGCAGCCCATGCGCCTGCACCCCGGCAACGGCCTCTGGGAGATCTTCGTGCCGGGCGTACCGCTGGGCGCCCGCTACAAGTACGAGATCCTCGGGCGGGACGGCGGGCTGCTCGCGCTGAAGACGGACCCGGTGGCCTTCGCCTTCGAGGCGGACGAGCCGCGCACCGCCGCCGCGGTCGCCGATCTCAACGGCTTCGCCTGGGGCGACGCGGAGTGGATGGACGAGCGCAAGCGGCGCAACGCGCTCCACCGCCCCATGTCGGTGTACGAGGTACACCTGGGCTCGTGGCGGCGATCCGAGCCCGGCACGCTCCCGAGCTACCGGGAGCTCGCCGAGCAGCTCGCCGACTACGTGAGCGAGATGGGCTTCACCCACGTGGAGCTCCTGCCGATCACCGAGCACCCCTACTACGCCTCCTGGGGCTACCAGACGCTCGGCTACTACGCGCCGACCCGGCGCTACGGTACCCCCGCCGATTTCATGGCGTTCGTGGACACGCTCCACCGCCGCGGCATCGGGGTGATCATGGACTGGGTGCCCGCACACTTCCCCAAGGACGCCCACGGGCTCGCCTTCTTCGACGGCACCCACCTCTACGAGCACGACGACCCGAACCTGCGTGACCACCCCGACTGGGGCACCCGCGTGTTCAACTTCGGGCGCCGGGAGGTCGCCAACTTCCTGATCGCCAACGCGGTGTTCTGGCTCGAGCGCTACCACATCGACGGCCTGCGCGTGGACGCGGTCGCCTCGATGATCTATCGGGACTACTCTCGGAAGGCCGGCGAGTGGGTGCCCAACGAGTACGGCGGCCGCGAGAACCTGGAGGCGCTCGCCTTCCTCAAGAAGCTGAACGAGGTGGTCTACGGCGGCCAGCCCGGGGCCTCCACCATCGCGGAGGAATCGACCGCCTGGCCCCAGGTCTCGCGGCCGGTCCACCTGGGCGGCCTCGGCTTCGGCTTCAAGTGGAACATGGGCTGGATGCACGACATCCTCGAGTTCATGCAGCACGAGCCGGTGCACCGGAAGTACCACCACAACCAGCTCACCTTCGGCCTCCTCTACGCGTGGACGGAGAATTTCGTCCTGCCGCTCTCCCACGACGAGGTGGTCTACGGCAAGCGCTCGCTGGCCCGCAAGATGCCCGGCGACGACTGGCAACGCTTCGCGAACCTGCGCCTGCTCTACGCCTTCATGTGGGCCTATCCGGGGAAGAAGCTCCTCTTCATGGGGGGCGAGTTCGGCCAGTCCGACGAGTGGAGCCACGACCGGGCGCTCGACTGGTCGCTGCTCGACATGGGCCCGTACCACCGCGGCGTCCAGCGGCTGGTGAAGGACCTGAACCACGTCTACCGGGACGAGCCCTCGCTCCACGAAGTGGATTTCGAGCCGGCGGGTTTCCAGTGGATGGACTGCAGCGACTGGGAGCACAGCATCGTGACGTTCTGCCGCTTCTCCCGGAACCAGGAGCGGCTGCTCCTCTGCGCGTGCAACTTCACCCCGCTGGCGCGGCGGGGCTACCGGGTCGGCGTCCCCCGCCCCGGCTTCTATCGCGAGGTCATCAACTCCGACGCCTCCGTCTACGGCGGCGGCGACGTGGGCAACGGCGGCGGCGTGGCGAGCGAGCCGGTCCCGTGGCACGGGCAGCCGCACTCCGTGGTGCTCACCCTGCCGCCGCTCGGCGCCGTCTGGCTGACCCCGGCCTGAGGCGGCTGCGCCCACTCATGGCCGACGCTCCCCGCACCCGCCCGGGCCGGCCGTACCCGCTCGGCGCCACCTGGGACGGCGCCGGCGTCAACTTCGCCCTCTTCAGCGAGCACGCCACCGCGGTGGCGCTCTGTCTCTTCGACGAGCGGGATCCCGGCAAGGAGATCCGGCAGATCCGGCTCGAGCAGCGCACCGACCAGGTCTGGCACGCCTACGTGCCGGGGATCCGCCCCGGCGCGCTCTACGCGTACCGGGTGAACGGCCCCTACGACCCCGTCCAGGGCCACCGCTTCAACCCCGCCAAGGCCCTGCTCGACCCCTACGCGAAGGCGATCGCGGGCACGCTCGAGTGGCACGACGCCTTCTTCGGCTACCGCGTCGGCGATCCCGCGGGAGACGCCACGCCCCACGACCGTGACAGCGGGCCGTACCTGCCCAAGAGCGTGGTGGTGGACGGGACGTTCGACTGGGAAGACGACCGGCCGCCGCTCACCCGCTGGTCGCGCACCGTCATCTACGAGGTCCACGTCAAGGGCTTCACCAGGCTCCATCCCGAGGTGGCGCCCGAGCTACGCGGCACCTACGCGGGCCTCGCCTGCGACGCGGCGGTGCGGCACCTGACCGAGCTGGGCGTCACCGCGGTCGAGCTGCTGCCCATCCATCACTCGGTCACCGAGAAGTACCAGGCGGACCGGGGCTTCACCAACTACTGGGGCTACAACTCGATCGGCTTCTTCTGCCCCGACTCGCGCTTCTCCTCCTCGGGGCACCGGGGCCAGCAGGTGGATGAGTTCAAGCGCATGGTGAAGCGGCTGCACCGGGCGGGCATCGAGGTGATCCTCGACGTGGTGTACAACCACACCGCGGAGGGTAACCACCTGGGACCGACGCTCTGCTTCCGCGGCATCGACAACGCGGCCTACTATCGCCTGTCCCCGGAAGACCTTCGTTTCTACGTGGACTACACCGGGACCGGCAACACGCTCAACATGCGGCACCCGCGCACGATCCAGCTCATGATGGACAGCCTGCGCTACTGGGTGCTCGACATGCACGTGGACGGCTTCCGCTTCGACCTCGCGGCCGCGCTGGCCCGCGAGCTGCACGACGTGGACCGGCTCTCCGCCTTCTTCGACGTCATCCACCAAGATCCGGTGATCTCGCAGGTCAAGCTCATCGCCGAGCCCTGGGACCTGGGCCAGGGCGGCTACCAGGTGGGCAATTTCCCGGTGGGGTGGACGGAGTGGAACGGGAAGTACCGCGACACCATCCGCCGCTACTGGAAGGGCGACGAGGGCCAGGTGGCGGAGCTCGGCTACCGCCTCACCGGCTCCAGCGATCTCTACGAGATGGGCGGGCGACGGCCCTACGCGAGCGTCAACTTCGTCACCGCCCACGACGGCTTCACCCTCGCCGACCTCGTGTCCTACAACGACAAGCACAACCTGGCCAACGGCGAGAACAATCGGGACGGCACCGACGACAACAGCTCCTGGAACTGCGGGATCGAGGGCCCCACCGACGATCCCAAGGTCACCGCGGTCCGCGAGCGACAGATGCGGAACTTCCTCGCCACCCTGTTCCTGTCCCAGGGCATCCCCATGCTGCTGGGCGGCGACGAGATGGGCCGCACCCAGCGGGGCAACAACAACGCCTATTGCCAGGACACCGAGCTGTCGTGGTTCCACTGGCCGCCCAGCGAGACCGGGCGGCGCCTGATCGAGTTCACGCGGCGCCTCATCCGGCTCAAGCACGCCAACCCGGTCTTCCACCGGCGCATGTTCTTCCAGGGCCGCCGCATCCACGGCTCCGCGGTGAAGGACCTCGCCTGGTTCCGCCCCGACGGCCACGAGATGACCGACGAGGAGTGGCAGAACAGCTTCAGCCGCTGCCTGGGGCTGCGGCTGGCCGGCGACGCCATCGAGGAGGTGGACGACCTGGGCGAGCCCATCGTCGGCGATACCTTCTTGATCCTGCTCAACGCCCACCACGAGCCGGTGCCCTTCGTGCTCCCCGCCCACGAGACCCGCGTGAGCTGGGATCCGGTGCTCGACACGCGCGACTGGGACGGCGACGCCGAGCGCCCGTCCGTGCGCACCGGCGAGCCGTACATGCTCGAAGGCCGCTCCCTCGCCGTCCTGCGCCTCGGCCGGACCGCCCGCCCCGCGCAAGGAGCCTGACCGATGACCGACTCGCCCGAATTCGATTCCGAGCTGCACCGCACCGCGCTGGCCCAGCTCGATCGCGTCGCGACCCGGCTCGCGCTCGACTCCGACATCCACGAGCGGCTGCGCTTCCCGCGCCGGGCCCTCGTGGTCTCGGTCCCCATCCGGATGGACCGCGGCGACACCGAGGTGTTCATCGGCTACCGGGTGCACCACAACACCGCCCTCGGTCCCACCAAGGGCGGCCTGCGCTACGACCTGGGGGTCAACCTGGGCGAGGTGACCGCGCTCGCGATGCTGATGAGCTGGAAGTGCGCTTTGATGGGTTTACCCTACGGCGGCGCCAAGGGCGGCGTGCGCTGCAACCCGCGCGCGCTCTCCCCACGCGAGCTGGAGCACCTCACCCGCCGCTACACCACCGAGATCATCCACATGATCGGCCCCGATCTCGACATTCCCGCCCCCGACCTCGGCACCGACGAGCAGACCATGGCGTGGATGATGGACACCTACTCGATGACCCAGGGCAAGAGCGTGCCCGGGGTGGTCACCGGCAAGCCGATCATCGTGGGCGGCTCCGCGGGCCGGCGCGAGGCCACCGGCCGCGGCATCGTGTTCGTGCTCTACCAGGCGGCCAAGAGCCTGGGCCAGGAGCTGCGGGGCAAGAAGATCGTCGTGCAGGGCTTCGGCAACGTGGGCAGCGTGGCCGCGCGGCTGCTGTGGAACGACGGGTGCACGATCGCGGGCATCAGCGACGTCAAGGGCGGGGTCTGGAATCCCAACGGCATCGACATCCGCCAGCTCCAGGACTACGTGGCCCAGACCGGCAGCGTGGCGGGCTTCGCGGGCGGCGAGCCGGTCAGCAACGAGGCCATCCTGGAGCAGCCCTGCGACGTCCTGATCCCGGCCGCGGTCGACTCGGTCATCCACGCGCGCAACGCCGACCGCATCAAGGCCCTCATCATTGCGGAGGGCGCCAACGGGCCCACCACCCCCGAGGCCGACGTGATCCTGCGCGACCGCGGGGTGACCGTCATCCCGGACATCCTGTGCAACGCGGGCGGGGTCGTCGTGTCGTACTTCGAATGGGTGCAGGGCCTGCAGTACTACTTCTGGAAGGAGAGCGAGATCATCGCGCGCCTGCAGGAGATCATGGCGCGATCGTTCACGAGCGTCTGGCGGACCGCCCAGAAGAGCGGCGTGGACCTCCGAACCGGCGCGCTGATGGAAGGCATCAGCCGGGTGGCCGACGCCCACGTTTCCCGCGGCCTGTACCCGTAGCCGGAGCCGCCGCGACCGGCGTCGCGTCGAGCGAGGGCCGCCGCAGGGCCCACCAGAGCCCCGCCCCGGCCACCAGCACGCCCGCCACGCTCGCGAGCTGCCCGACCCGGAAGGACCCGATCCAGAAGCTGTCGAGTCGCAGCGCCTCGATGAAGAACCGGCCCACCGAGTAGAGCCCGACGTAGGCGAAGGAGACCGCGCCGGGATGCCGCCCGACCCGCGGACGGATCCAGCGCACGAGCACTACGAAGACCAGCAGGTTCCACAGCGACTCGTAGAGGAACGTGGGGTGGAAGAAGTCGAACTGCCGGAGCTCGGGCGGCCGATGCGGCGGCGAGATGTAGAGCTTCCACGGCAGGTCGGTGGGAGCCCCAAAGGCCTCCTCGTTGAAGAAGTTCCCCCAGCGGCCGATGGCCTGCCCGAGGATCAGGCTGGGCGCGATGACGTCGAGCGCGCGGAGCACCGGCACGCCCCACTTCGACGCGAGCAGCGCGCCGACGAGCGGCCCCACGATGAGGCCTCCGTGCATCGCGAGCCCGCCCTCCCAGACCGCGATGATCTTCCACGGGAACCGGCCGTAGTAGTCCCAGTTGAAGACGACCTCGTACAGGCGCGCGCCGACCAGGCCCGCCACCGTGCCCCACTGGGCGACGCGGATGATGTCGTCGGCGGGCAGCCCCTCCTGGACCGCGCGCCGGTGGGCGAGCCAGAAGCCCACCAGGATCGCGGTGGCCATGAGGATGCCGTACCAGCGGATCTGGAGCGGCCCGAGCTCGAACACGATGGCGCCGGGCGAGGCAAACACGCCCAGCACGATATCACGGGACCGCCCGGCCGGGCGTCAGGGCTGTCGGTAGTCGAGCCCGGCGGCGGCGAACTTGGCCTTGAACGCGGGCCGGGTCAGGAACGCGATGAACGCCCGCGCGGTCTCCGGCGCGGCGCTGCGCGCGGCCAGTCCCGCCGAATAGACGGTGACCTTCTGGAGATCCGGCGGCAGCGGGCCCACCAGCACCACGCCCTTGACCGGCACGATCTCGCTGATCTGGTGCACCACCACCTCGGCCTCGCCGGTCGCGACCTTCTCGGCGGGATAGCCGCCCGGCACGAGCTGGGTCTTGCCCTTCACCGCGGCCGCGATGCCGAGCCGGTCGAGGACGCTCGCGAAGTGGATGCCGCTGGTGGCGCCCTGCGCCGGATCCACGTAGACCAGCGACTTCGCGGAGAGCAGCGTTTGCTTGAACGCCTCCGACGTGGCGATGTCGGGCTTCGGCGCGCCCTCGCGCACGCCGACCCCCATGCCCGTCCGCGCGAGGTCGGCGCGGCTGCCCGGCACCACCGCGCCCTGCTTCGCCACGTCGTCGATGGCCACATCGGTCATGATGACCACGTCCACCGGCTCGCCGCTCGCCAGCTTGCCGCGCGTGACGCCGACCGTACCGAACGAGAGCGTCACGGTGTGACCCGTCTCCTGCCGGAAGGCCTCGGCCAGCTCGGTGACGATGGCCCGCACCGCCCCCGCGCTGAACACCTTCAGCTCGTCGGCACGGGCGGTCCCGGCGCCGAGGCCGATCGCGCTTCCCCACATCGCCAGCATGATCACGCAGAGTCTCATCCCGTGCTCCTTTCAGGAGGTCCCGCCGGGGCCCGGAGGGCGGCGGGCAGGATCGGTAGCGCGGTGACCCTCACGCCGAGCGCCTTCACCGCGTCGGCCACCGCGTTGGCGATGGCGGCGGGCGCGCCGATCGTGCCGCCCTCGCCCATGCCCTTGTAGCCGCCCGGAGTGAGCGGCGACGGCGTCTCCAGATGGCCGATGGTGAAGAACGGCAGCGCGCCGGCCACCGGCAGGGCGTAGTCCATCAGGGTGCCCGTCGCGAGCTGCCCACTCTCGTCGTAAACGAGGCGCTCGCCCAACGCCTCGCCGATACCTTGGGCCACCGCCCCGTGGATCTGGCCCTCGACGATCATCGGGTTGATCACGGGCCCGCAGTCCTCGACCACCGTGTACTCGCGGACGGTGACGCGGCCGGTCTCGGGATCCACCTCGACACCGGCCACGTGCACCGCGCCCGAGAAGGTCGGCCCCGGCGGATCGAAGGACTGGGTCGCCTCGAGACCCGGCTCCATGCCCGGAGGCAGGCCGCCGGGCGGGGGGGCGCAGGCCAGGCGAGCGATCTCGGCCACCGACACGCCGCGATCGGGCATGCCCCGCACGCTCACCCGCCCGTCGTGCAGCAGCAGGTCCGCGGGGCTCGCCTCGAGCAGCCGGCCCGCGATCGCCAGGAGCTTGCGCCGCACGGTGGCCGCCGCCGCGTCGGCCGCGCCGCTCTGGGCGATGGCGCCGCGGCTCGCGAAGGTGCCGGTGCCGCCCGGGGCGGTGTCCGTGTCGGGCTGGCGGACCGTCACCGTCTCGAGCGGGACGCCGAGCTGATCGGCGACGAGCTGGCCGGTGGTGGTGGCGTGCCCCTGGCCTTGCGAGGGAAACGACACGTAGCAGGTAACCGAGCCGTCGGCGGCCATTTCCACCCGAGCCGCTTCGTGTCCAGGCATGTCCGACATTCCTCGTTGACGGTAAGTTTCGGAGCCGATGCCGGTGTATTCCGTGTAACACGCCAGACCAACACCGAAAAGCCGGCCCCGCGCCCGCCCGTCCTCGCGCTCTCGCGTGAGCCGATCGTAGCCGGCCAGGGTGAGCGCCTGCTCGAGCGCCTTCGGGTAGTCGCCGCTATCGTAGACGAAGCCGGTGGCCGAGGTGAAGGGGTAGGCGTCGCGAGGAATCAGGTTGCGGCGGCGGATCTCGGCCGGGTCGAGGCCGAGCCGGTCGGCGAGCAGGTCGAGCGTGCGCTCCATCACGAAGGCGCCCATGGTCATCCCCACCCCGCGGTAGGCGCCGAGCGGCGGCTTGGTGGTGGCGAGCGCGGTGAGGTGGAAAGCGTAGGCGGGCGTGCGATAGGGCCCGGGCAGGATGGAGGCGGTGCCGAGCGGCTCGAGCGCGGCGGTGAGCGGGTAGATGTGATACGCCCCCGCGTCCGACCACAGACGCGCGCGCAGGGCCAGCAGCACGCCGGCCTTGTCGGCGGCCGCCTCGATCTCCACGCGCGCCTCCCGGGCGTGGGCCGCGGCGGCCAGGTTCTCGCGTCGGGTCTCGATCCACTTCACCGGACGCCCGGTGCGGCGGGCCAGCGCGGCCACCGCCAGGTCCTCGGGCATCACGTGCATCTTCTGCCCGAAGCCGCCGCCGGTATCGGGCACGATCACGCGCACGCGCGCCTCCGGCAGGCCGAAGGCGCGGGCGACCCCGGTCCGGAAGACGTGCGGCACCTGGCTGCCCGTCCAGAGCGTGAGCGCGTCGCCCTCCCAGCGCGCGATCACGCCGCGGCCCTCGAGCGGCGCGGCCGAGCAGCGCGCGTGGGTGAACGTCTCGCGGATCACGACGGCGGCGGCCGCGAAGGCCCCGTCCACGTCGCCCTGGCTGCCCCGGCGCTCGAAGAGGACGTTGGAGCCGTGCTCGGGGTGGAGCCGGGGCGCGCGGGGATCGAGCGCGGTGTCCACGTCGGGCACCGCGGGGAGCGGATCGTACTCCACTTCGACCAAGGCACAGCCGTCCGCGGCCACGTAGGGCGTGGAGCCGGCCACCACCGCCACCGCCTCGCCGACGAAGCGCACGCGGGCGGGGGGCAGCGCGGGCCAGGCGGTCGAGGCGAAGCCGGGCGCGTCGAGGCGCGGGGCGAGCGGGGCGACCACGCCGTCGAGGTCACGGCCCGTCAGCACCAGCTCCACGCCGGCCGAGGAGCGCGCGGCCGTCGTGTCCACGGAGCGCAGCTCGGCGTGGGCGTGTGGGCTCCGCACGAAGGCGGCGTGGAGCAGCCCGGGCAGCGTGATGTCGTCGAGGAAGCGGCCTCGCCCCGCCAGCAGGCGGGGATCTTCCACCCGCTTGACGTGCGCGCCCAGATAGCGCGGCGGAGGCGAGGACAGGAGCTAGCCCCTCACCCTCCCCTCTCCCCAGAGGGGAGAGGGTGATCCGATAGGTTCACGGCCTCGCCACGCGAGGCAGCACCTCGTTGGCCAGCAGCTCGAGCTGCTCGATCCCCCAGCTGAGCGGGTTGAGCACGATGTACTCGCAGCCGCCGAGGTTGGCGACCTTGGCCCGGATCTTCTCGGCCAGCTCCTCCGCTTCTCCCAGAAGATAAAACTCCCGCCAATAGGGAAGATCCATGCCCGAGTAGGTCTTGAAGTGCGGGATGGCGGTCTCCGGCTTCTCCCCCTTCTTCAGCACCCACACGAAGTTCGAGTAGACCTTGTTCATGTCGCCGGGCTTGCGGCCGAACTCGCCCATGAAGCGCTGGATCTTCTCCCAGTCGCCCTTGACCATGTCGGCGGTCGCGGAGGAGTGCGGGACCCAGGTCTTCGCGTACTTGGCGATGCGGCGCAGCACCGGGTCGATATTGGTGACGGTCTGGCCGTAGACCTTCTCGAAGGGCTGGCTGCCGCCGCCGATCCAGATGGGTGGATGTGGCTTCTGCGCGGGCTTGGGGTCGATGGTGAGGTCGCGGAACTTATAGTACTTGCCCTCGTAGGTGACGTGGTCCCCGGCCCAGAGTGCGGTCACCGCCTCCAGCATCTCGTCCATTCGCCGCCCGCGCTCCTTGTGCGGCACACCCATGAGCGCGAACTCCTCCTCGTGCCAGCCGACACCCACGCCCAGGATGCTGCGCCCGCCCGAGAGCAGGTCGAGCGTGGCCCACTCCTTGGCGAAGTAGGCCGGGTTGCGGAGCGGCAGGACCAGCACCATGGTGCCGAGCTTGATGGTGCGGGTGACGCCGGCCAGCGCCGAGAGCAGAGCCACCGGCTCGAGCCAGGTGCAGGCGTAGGCGGGCGGGGTCAGCAGGAGATGGTCGATGGACACCGCGCAGTCGAAGCCCAGATCCTCCGCCCGCCGCAGGTAGGCGCCCATTTCGGCGAGCGACGCGGTCTTGGGGCCGAGCGCGAAGCTCGGGATGCGCAGGCCGAACTTCATGCCGCCGGCGCCGATGCTACCGGCTGCGCGCGACCCACCGGAGCGACTCTTCTCTGAGCGAGTCGCCGCGACCTTCTTCGGTTTGCGGTTTGGCCTCTTCGCCCCTCTGGGGCTCATCGGAGTCCGTCCTCCTTCTTGGCTTCGGCGATGGTGAGACCGCCGACGCGGGGGTGCGGCCGCCCGCCGTCCGTGACCACCAGGGCCACCAGGATCTCGTTGGCGCGGGGCGCGTCGTTGACCCGCACCTCCATCGCGTCGAAGTGGGTGCGCACGAAGGCTGCGTCCTTGTAATGGAGCGGGACGTCGATGGTGGTCCCGGGCGCGCCCAGCTTCTTGGCGGACGGGATGATCGCCTTCCCGCCGTGCACGAGGGCGCGGAACGGGGTGCCGAGCGTGGGATGCAGGATGGCCGCCGCGTGCTCGTACTCGCCGTCCGTTCCCACGATGGCCGCCTTGCCGTAGGAGTGCACCGGCCCGCCCAGCGCCATCACCGCGCGGCGGCCGAGCAGGTCGCCCAGCTCCTCGCCGGTCTTGATCAGCTCCTGCAGATCCTCGACGAAACGGCCCGCGAAGGGGTTGGCGATCACCGCGACCGCCGCGACCTTCTTCACCGGCTTCTCCACGCGCCGGCCGCCGTCCTCCTGGATCTCCTCCACCACCGTGAGCAGCTTGCGGATCTTCATCAGTGGCCTCCCGCGGCGGGGCCCTGGCCCTTCACCACCTCCGCCGCGCGCGTGGCGGGCGGGGTGTTGCGGCTCCGCCCGATCTTGATCTGCCCGTCGATGAGAATCATGGAGACCCCGAAGAGATCGCCGACCCGGAGCGCCTCGAGGGCGGTCCGGCCCTGCGAGCCGATCGGCGCGTCCACGATGCAGAAGTCGGCCTCCCGCCCCGGGGCGATCACCCCCACCGGCAGCTTGTAGACCCGGGCGGTGTTGCCGGTGGCCATGCACACCGCCTCCTCGGGGGCGAGGCCGCCGAGCGAGACCAGGTGGGCGAGCACCCGCAGGATGCCGAGCGGCACCACCCCGGTGCCGGAGGGGGCGTCGAGGCCGATGATGATCCGATGGGTCGCCTTCGCCTCCTGGGCGCGGCGCAGGGCGTGGAGCGCCGTCTTGCCGTTGCCGCAGTGGACGATCTCGAGCGCCATCTGGGTGGCCACCAGTGCGTCGATCTCGCGCTCGCTCATCGACGTCGTCCCTCCGTTGATGTGGCCGACCACGTCGGGGTCGGCCTCCAGCACGACCTCGCCCGAGATGGCACTGGAGCCCGCGATCGACGGCCCGCCGGTGTGGATGGTCACGGTCATGCCGTGCTTCTTGGCCCACCGGACCATCGGCGCCGCGTCCTTGCCGGTCTTGACCGAGCCGAGCCCGATCTCGCCCACCAGCTTGACGCCGGCCTTCGCCATCTCCGCGAAGTCGTCCTCCACCATGCCCAGCTCCAGGATCGGAGCGCCCGCGTGCATCTTCACCCCGGCCGGCCGCGCGTTAGCATAGGCCTTGGCGGCCACGATGGCGAGCGCCTTGAGCCCCACGATGTCCTTGGGCCGCCCGGGCAGGTGCACCTCGCCGGCCGAGATCATGGTGGTGATGCCGCCGTTGAGACCGGAGTCGATGAAGTCGATGGTCCGCTGCCGCGGGGTGAAATCGCCGAAGACCGGATGGCAGTGCGAGTCGATGAGGCCCGGGACCACCGTGCTGCCCCGGGCGTCGATGACGGTGTCGGCATCGTCGTCGAGGCCCCGGCCGACCGCCACGATCTTGCCGTCCGCGGTCACGATCGAGTCGCCGTCGAGCAGGGGCTTCGCGATATCCCCCGACACAATCTGCCCGATATTCCTGATCAGCGTCTTCAAAGGTGCCTCCGGCCTCCTCTTACCCCTCTCCCCTCAGGGGAGAGGGCAGGGTGAGGGGTGGGTTCTCACGCTCACGGCCAGTCATACGGTCAGATACTTTCGCCGCAGCGCCTCGTCGGCCATCAGCTGGCTCATGGGCCCGTCGAAGCGGATCTCCCCCTTCTCGATGATGTAGGCGCGGTCGGCGAGCCGCGCCGCGAACTTGAGATTCTGCTCGGAGAGCAGGATCGTCAAGCCCTCCCGCTTGAGCGCGGCGATCTGGTCGCCCAGGGCCCGCACGATCACGGGAGCCAGGCCTTCCGACGGCTCGTCCAGCAGGAGCACGCGCGGGTTGCCCATCAGGGTGCGCGCCACCGTCAGCATCTGCTGCTCGCCGCCCGAGAGACTCCCGGCGCGCCGGCCCGCCAGCTCCAGGAGCTTCGGAAAGAACTGGTAGACTCGCGCTTCGCTCCAGACCCCGTCGCCCTTGGCGCCCACGGTCAGGTTCTCCTCGACGGTGAGATCGGCGAAGATGCGCCGGTCCTCCGGCACGTACCCCACCCCGAAGCGGCTGATCTCGTGGGTCGGCCGCCGGGTGATCTCGTGCCCGTCGAAGCGGATGGCGCCGCCGGTCACCTCCACCAGACCCACGATGGCCTTGAGTGTGGTGGACTTGCCCGCGCCGTTGCGCCCCAGCAGGGACACCACCTCGCCCGCCCGCGCGGAGAGCGTCACCCCGTGGAGCACGCGCGAGAGACCGTAGCCGGCCTCGACCGCTTCGAGCTCCAGAGCGTCTTTCATGGCCGGCTCACGCGTCGTCGCCCAGGTAGACGCGCTGGACCTGGGGGTCGACGCGGACGGCGGCGGGAGCCCCGTCCGCGATGACGCGGCCCTGGTGGAGCACCATGATCCGGTCGGCGACGGCGAAGACCACGTCCATGTCGTGCTCGGTGAAGAGCACGGTGAGCCCGCGCGCGCGGGCGATCCGCTGGGTGAGCGCCATGAGCGCGCCGCGCTCGGCGGGCGCCATGCCCGCGGTGGGCTCGTCGAGCAGCAGCACCTCCGGGTCGTTGGCGAGGGCCACCGCCAGCTCGAGCTTCTTGAGATCGCCGTAGGCGAGCACCGCGGCGACACGCCCGGCCTGGTCGGCCAGGCCCACCTGCTCGAGCAGGGCGCGCGCCTCCTCGGTCTGCAGGCGCTCGGCCCGCTCCAGCAGCGCGTAGGTCTTGCCGAGGTGCGAGAGCCGCGCGACCTGCACGTTCTCGAGCGCGGTGAGGGTGGCGAAGGTGGCGGTGATCTGAAAGGTCCGGCTCACCCCGCGGCGCCAGACCGCGTAGGGCGGCAGCCCGCTGAGCCGCTCTCCCTTGAAGAGGACGAGGCCCGCGTCGGCCTTGAGCTGGCCGGTGAGCATGTTGAAGAAGGTGGTCTTCCCCGCCCCGTTGGGCCCGATCAGGGCGCGGATCTCGCCCTTGGGCATCGCGAGGTCCACGTCCCGGACCGCGCGCACGCCCCCGAAGGACTTGGACAGCCCGCGGGTCTCGAGCACCGGGCTCACGGGCGGCGTCCGTCGAGCATGCCCGCGATGCCGCGCGGGAAGGCCAGGACCAGCAGCAAGAGAATGGCGCCCAGCACGATCTGCCAGTAATCGGTGTAGCGCGTGATCACGGTATCGAGCAGCTTGTAGACCGCGGCGCCGATGAGCGGGCCGGACGGTGAGCCCACGCCGCCCAGGAGGACCATCACCAGCGGCTGCACCGACATGGGCGACTCGGTGTAGACCGGGAACACGCTGCCTTTCAGGAAGGCGTAGATGGCGCCGCCGAGGCCCGCCACGAAGCCGGCCACCACGAACGCGGTCCACTGCAGCGCGCGGATGTTCACGCCCACCGCCTCCGCCCGCCGCGCGTGGTCGCGGACGGCCCGCAGCGTGAGGCCGAAGGGCGAGGCGGTGACCAGCCGCAGGAGGAGCAGGCCCCCGAGGGTGGCGGCGAGCGCCCAGTAGTAGTAGCGGCTCGGCGAGCCCAGCCAGCGGGCGGGCCAGACGCTCAGCATGCCGTTGTCGCCGCCGGTGACGTCGTCCCACTGGTGCACCACCGCGTAGACGATCTGGGCGAAGGCCAGCGTCAGCATCGCGAAGTAGATGCTGCTGAGCCGCACGCAGAAGTAGCCGAACACGCAGGCGGCCAGCGCGGCCACCACCGGCGCGAGCACGAAGGCGGCGGGCATGGGCAGGCCGGCCAGCTTCAGGAGCACCGCGGCGCCGTAGGCGCCCAGTCCGAAGTAGGCGGCGTGGCCGAACGACACCATGCCGCCCACCGACATCAGGAGGTGCAGGCTGGCCGCGAAGAGCGCGAAGGCGAAGATCTCGACCGCGATGGAGATCCAGAAGGTCGGCAGCACGAGGGGCAGGCCGGCCAGCCCGATCAGCCCGGCCCCGAGCCAGATCGGGCCGAGCCGCCGCGGTCGCGCCTCGGCCACCGCGCCGCTGCCCGGCGGGCGGAGCTGGATCTCGGGCCGTCCCAGGAGGCCCCACGGCCGCACCACCAGCACGACCGCCATCACCACGAAGATGAGCACGATGGCGATCTTCGGCAGCAGCAGCACCCCGTAGGCGTTGAGCACCCCGATGAGCAGCGCGGCGAGCAGGGCGCCCCAGACCGAGCCCATGCCCCCGATCACCACCACCACGAACGCCTCCACGATGATCGACGTGTCCATCACGGTGGTGAGCGCCAGCCGCGGCACCTGGAGCGCGCCGCCCAGGCCGGCCAGGAAGGAGCCCAGCACGAACACCGAGGTGAAGAGCCGCGATTGGTCGACTCCAAGCGCGGCGACCATCTCCCGGTCCTGGGTGGCGGCGCGGATCAGGATGCCCCAGCGCGTGCGGTGGAAGAGCAGCCAGAGCCCGAGCGCGACGAGCGGGCCGAAGGCGATGACCGCGAGGTCGTAAGAGGGAAAGAGCTGGCCCGCGATCGGCACCGAGCCGGCCAGGCCCGGCGCGGTGGGACCGGTCTTGTTGTCGGCGCCCCACAGGTACCTGACGGCGTCCGCGGTCACCAGGACGAGGGCAAAGGTGAGCAGGAGCTGGTAGAGCTCGGGCGCCTTGTAGACGCGGCGGAGCAGCAGGACCTCCACCAGGCCGCCCAGCGCCGCCACCAGCACCGCCGCGAGCAGGACGGCCGCGTAGAAGGCCACCGGCCCGCCGGGCAGCACCGCGGCCAGCGAGTAGGTCAGGTAGGCGGCGAGCATGTAGAAGGAACCGTGGGCGAAGTTGACGATGCGGGTGACACCGAAGATCAGCGAGAGACCGGACGCGATGAGGAAGAGGAACATCGCGTTGGCGAGCCCGCTCAGGAGCTGGACGAAGAGGAGGGACATGACGGCGTGCGGGCCCCCTCACCCTGCCCTCTCCCCCGAGGCGGGGGCGAGGGTCATCGAAGGACACCCTCTCCCTTCAAGGGAGAGGGCAGGGTGAGGGTTGGTCCTAATTGGCCGGGCGGAGCTTCTTGGCTTCTTCTTCGGTCGGCAGCACCTTCTCGCCCGGCACGTACTCGTGGTTCACCATGATGCCGACGCCGCGCTGGGGATCGAGCTTGGTCGTCCCCACCCACGCGCCCATGGTGGACTGCCCGTCGGCGGCGCGGAACATGATCGGCCCCATCGGGGTGTCGACCTTCAGGCCCTTGAAGGCGGCCACCAGCTTGGGCGTCTCGGTAGAGCCCGCCTTCTTGATGGCCTCGGCCACCGACAGGTAGGTGATGTAGCCGATGAGCGAGCCGAGCACCGGGGTCTTGTCGCCGCGCTTGATGTAGCGTGCCACCCACTCCGGGTGCCCGGCGGTCTTCACGTCGTACCAGGGGTAGCCGGTGACCAGCATGCCCTCGGGCGCCTCGAGCTTGAGGGGATCGATGTACTCGGGCTCGCCGAGCAGGATGCCGACCACGAACGTCTTCTGGAAGAGCCCGCGCTTGCCGGCCTCGCGCACGAACGCGAGCCAGTCGCTGCCGAAGAGCGAGACGTAGAGCGCGTCCGGGTTCTGGTTCAGGATGGCGGTGACGAGCGGGCCGGGCTCGATCTTGCCGAGGGTCGGCCAGTGCTCACCCACGAGCTGCACGTCGGGCTTCAGCTCCTTGAGCCGGTCACGGAAGGTCTCCCACGCCCGCTTGCCGTATTCGTAGTTGGGGCCGATGGTGGCCCACTTCACGTACTTCATCCGGCCCGCCTTGTCGGCGAGCATGCGCCCCTGCTCATAGGTGTTGGGACGCAGGCGCACCGCGTGGTCGTGCCCCTTGGACCAGGTGAGCGCCTCGGTCAGCGCCTCGGAGGCCAGGAACATGGTCTTGTTCTGCTTGGCCCAGTCCGAGACCGCGAGCCCCACATTGGAGAGGAAGCTCCCGGTGATCATCGCGACCTTGTCGGACTCGACCAGCTCCTGCGCGTGCTTGACCGCCTCCGCGGGCTGGGCCTTGTCGTCGCGGAACAGGACTTCGACCTTGCGACCGAGAACGCCTCCCTTGGCGTTGATCTCCTCGACGGCCATCTCGACGCCGACGCGGTACGGCCCGGTGAAGGGCGCGCCGATGCCGCTATAGGTGTTGATGTCGCCGAGCTTGATCGGCGCCTGGGCCGTGGCGGAGCCCGCCCCCAGCGTGAGCAGGAGGGCGACCGCCGAGAGGGACAGGAGACGGGGTGCACACATGCGGAACCTCCTCGTGGTTCGTGTTGCGCTGAGTAAAGCAAATGCGCGGAGACTGTCAAGGCGATTCTCCGCGCTTGACAGGGAGCATAGCCGAGTGGTTTCCTCTGGGGCAAGCGGAGATTGCTTTGGACGAAAGCCCGGAGACTCGAGCGCTGGTGGAGGCGGTGGCCGCGCGCCTCCGGGAGGCCCGCCGCGCGCAGCGCCTCACTCTGCGCGCGCTCAGCGAGAAGACCGGCCTCTCGGAGCCGTTCCTCTCCCGGCTCGAGCGGGGCCTCGTCTCGACCTCGATCGCCAATCTCATCCTCATCACCCGCACCGTCGGCATCGATCTTGGACAGCTCTTCCAGGGCGTGTCCGGCACGACCACCACGCAGCACTACGCGCTGGTGCGCGCGGCCGAGCGGCGGCCGCCCCAGGAGGTGCCGGCCACCGGCTACACCTATCAGCCGATGGCGGTGGGCTGGCCCGGGCAGCGGATGGACGCCTTCGTGCTCACCTTCCCGGTCAAGAACCGGGCCGACGTGCTCACCGCGCACGAGGGCGACGAGCTGTCGTTCGTGCTGCAGGGCGAGATCCTCTTCCAGCTCGGCGACGAGAAGATCCCGCTCAAGGCGGGCGACTGCCTCTACTTCAACGCCGAGGTCCCGCACATGGGCAAGAACGTCGGCCGCGTGGACGCCAAGGTGCTCATGGTGGCGGCCCCCGGCCGCGGGCCTGGACGCGAGTACGGCTGGTGGAAGGCGCCGGCCCCCGCCGCGCGAACCCGGCCCCGGCGGCTTCGCCGGTCATCCCGGACAAGGAGAGACGGCTAGGATGGAACGCACGATCTACACCTCGTGCACGCTGGATTGCCCGGACGGTTGCGGGATCATCGCGCACGTGAAGGACGGGCGCGTGGTGAAGCTCGAGGGCCATCCCGATCACGAGTTCACGCAGGGCTATCTCTGCGGCAAGACCTACCGCTTCCCGGAGCGCGTCTACAGCCCGGAGCGCCAGCTCCATCCGCTCAAGCGGAGCAACGGGCGGCCCGACGGCGGCTGGGAGCGGATCGGCTGGGACGAGGCGCTCGATCTGGTCGCGGAGAAGATCCGCGGCTACGTGGCCGACCCGGGCCCGCTGTCGATCATGCACTACCAGCGCACCGGCTCCTGGGGCGCCACCAAGCTCCTGAGCCGGCGCTTCTGGAACCTGCTGGGCGGCGTCACCACCACCAGCGGCTCGCTCTGCAGCGGCGCCGCGCGGGCCGGCCAGGCGCTCGATTTCGGCGTCCGCGCCGGCCACGATCCGTCCGACATGGTGAACAGCCGCCTCGTGCTGCTCTGGGGCCGCAACCCGATGGCCACCAACCTCCACACGGTACCGATCCTCAAGGAGGTGCGGAAGCGCGGCGGCCGCGTGATCCTGATCGACCCGGTGCGGAGCGAGTCGGCGAACTTCTGCGACCACCACGTGCAGCCGCGCGTGGCCACCGACGCGGAGCTCGCGATGGCGATGGCCAAGGTCATCCTCGAGGAGGGCCTCGAGGACCGCGGGTACCTCGAGCGGCACGCGCACGGCTTCGCGGAGTACCGTGCCCTGCTCGACGCCCGCCCGCTCGCCGAGCTGGCCGCTGCGTGCGAGCTGACGGAGGCGGCGATCCGGGAGCTCGCGCGCGAGTACGCGAGCACCCGGCCCGCGTCCATCCTCCTCGGGTGGGGCCTCAACAAGTACCAGCACAGCGCGGAGATCTTCCGCTGCGTGGACGCCCTCGGCGCCCTCGGCGGCCACATCGGGGTGCCCGGCGGCGGCGTCTCCCACGGCTACAACACCCAGCGACACTTCGACAAGACGGTGGAGGCCGCCGACCGCGCCACGCATCATCGCGCGATCCCGGAGCCCCTGCTCGGCCGCGGGCTCCTCGAAGCTCAGCAGCCGCCCATCCGCATGATGTTCGTCAACAGCGGCAACCCGGTGAACCAGTCGCCGAACTCGAACCGGGTCGCCCAGGCCCTGGCCGGCCTCGAGTTCATCGTGGTCGTGGACCAGGTGCTCACCGACACCACCGACTACGCCCACGTCTTCCTCCCCACCACCACCTTCCTCGAGGAGGAGGACATGCTGGTGTCGTGGGGACACAACATCATCGGCGGGGTGAACCGGGTGATCGAGCCGGTGGGCGAGGCGCGCTCCGACCTCACGATCTTCCAGCAGCTCGCCGACCGCCTCGGCATCGGGCCCGAGATGGCGGGCGCCCCGCGCGACTGGCTCTCGCGCATCTTCACGCCGCTCACCAAGCGCGGCGTGAGCATCGAGCAGGTCATGGAAGGCCCGGTGCGCTGCCCGGTGGCGCCGATGGTGTCCTTCGCGGATCACGTCTACCCGACCAAGTCGGGCCGCTTCGAGTTCATCACCGAGCTCCGCCACGAGCCGCGCGTGGTACCGGACTATCCGCTCACTCTCGTGACCAACTACAGCAAGAAGTGGCTCCTCTCCCAGATCCTCGAGAAGGAGCATCCGGCCATCGCCTCGGTCCGCGTCGGCACCGAGACCGCCGCGGCCTACGGCATCGAGACCGGCGAGCGGGCGATCATCCGCTCCCCCGTCGGCCACCTGGAAGTCGAGGTGCTCGTCGACGCGCGGATCGGCCGCGGCATGGTCATCATGCCGGTCGGCACCTGGATCAAGCGCGGCGGGGGCGCCAACGTGCTGACCGAGGACATCATGTCCAACTTCGGCCAGATGGCGGCATACGGCGAGACGCGGGTGCGGCTCGAGCGGGTCGCCGCGGCCTGAGGAGACCGCAAACTCCTTGCTTGACTTCAGGCGAGTTTGCCTCCAGATTGGCGCAAATCCAAAGCCTTACGCGCCCGGTCTAACACGTCAAGGATGACTTGGAGGATGCGGATGACCCCGGACCACACCCGTCTGCCGCTGAGCCGCCGAGATCTGCTGAAGCTGGGTGGTGGCGCCGCCGCCGTCGCCCTGACCCCCGGGACCTCGACGCCGCCGGCGTGGGCCCAGACGCCCAAGCGCGGCGGCGTGCTCACCATACGAGGGTGGGATCCGCCCCACTTCGATCCCCACCTGACCGTCTCGTACAAGACCCACATCGCGTACTCGTTCACGCACAGCCGTCTCGTGAAGCACAAAGTCGGTCCGGGGCTCCAGCCCGGCGTCTTCTCCATCGAAGGCGACCTCGCCGAGTCGTGGACGCAGCCGAACGAGAACACCTACGTCTTCAAGCTGCGTCGCGGCGTCCGCTGGCACAACAAGCCCCCGGTGAATGGGCGCGAGCTGGACGCCGAGGACGTCGTGTATACGCTGGACCGCTTCCGGACCGTCAAGGGTAACGCGAACGCCTACATGCTGGCGGCCCTTGACAAGGTCGAGGCTCTCGACAAGTACACCGTCAAGTTCACCCTGAAGGAGCCGTACGCGTGGTTCCTCGACATCATGGCGAATCCCATGGCCGTCTGCATCGTGGCCAAGGAGTGCGTCGAGAAGATGGGGGACCTCAAGAAGCAGGAAGCGACCGTCGGCACCGGGCCATGGATGCTGGACAGCTACCGGCCCAATGTCGGCATGACGCTCGTCCGGAACCCGGCCTACTTCGTGCCCGGTCTGCCGAACATCGACCGCATCGAGATCCTGGTGGACGAGGACAAAGCGTCGCGCATCGCGGCGTTCCTGACCGGCAAGTACGACCTAGGCACCGAGTTTCCCGGTACCATCGACTGGACCGACTGGGACATCGTCAAGAAAGGTCGGCGGGATCTCAAGACCATGATGTACCCGTCGAACGTGATGAGCCACATCTACGTCCGGAACGACAAGCCCCCGTTCAACGACGTGCGGGTGCGCCGCGCCATGTCCCTGGCGATCAACCGGCAGGCCATCATCGACGCGACCTACGAGGGCAACGGCGCGTTCAATCCCCCGGTGCCCGCCGCGCTCAAGGAGTGGTCCGTCCCCATCGATCAGATCGGCGAGGGCGCTCGTTACTACAAGCCGGACCTGGCCGCGGCCCGGAAGCTCATGGCCGAGGCCGGGCACCCGAACGGTTTCCAGACGACGATGGACTTCACCACCTACGGGTCCCCCGTCCTGGTCGATCAGATGCAGCTCGTCCTGAAGGATCTCAAGAGCATCGGGATCGAAGTGAAGCTGAACACCAAGGAGTACGGAGCCTACATCGCGACCACCTTCTACGGCAAATACGACTCGATGGCCTTCGGCCCCCAGACGCCCTTTCTCGAGCCGGACAACTTCCTCTACGGCCAGTACTACCCGGGCGAGATCAAGAACCACGGCCACATCAACGATCCGGTGGTAGCGGACATGCTGATCCGCCAGCGACGGACCCCGGATCCCGCCAAGCGGCGGGAGCAGATCTTCGAAATCCAGCGATACCTGGCCAAGCAGCAGTACTACGTTCAGATCGGTTCGCAGATCTACAACGCGGTCTGGAACCAGGCGCTCAAGAACTACGGGCCCAACCTGGGTTACGACTACGGCGGCCGCCTGATGGCCGCCTGGCTCGACCGGTAACCGCGAGGAGACGTACAGCCATGGATCAGAGCGCATCGTCTTTGACCCGTCGTGACATGCTCAAGCTGGGTGGTGCCGCACTGGCCGCCACCACCGCCGGGATCGGCCCGCTCGCCGCGCAACCGGCGGCGGCTCAAACCCCCAAGCGCGGAGGCACCTTCCGGCTGCGCTCCCACGTCCCGCCCGTGCACTTCGATCCACAGCAGACCATCGCCTTCTCGACGATGATCCCGCTGTCTCTCGCCTATAGCCGCCTCGTCAAGGTCAAGGCGGGCTCGGCGGTCGTCCCCGGGACCCAGCCCATCGAGGGGGACCTCGCCGAATCCTGGGAGCGTCAGGGCGACAACATCTACGTGTTCAAGCTCAAGAAGGGCGTGCGCTGGCACAACAAGGCCCCGCTCAACGGGCGGGAGCTCACCGCCGAGGACGTCCGGTACTCCTATGACCGCTTCCTCACCATCAAGGGCAATGCCAACAAGTACATCCTCGAGATGGTTGACAAGGTGGAGGCCCCGGACAGGTACACCGTGAAGTTCACGCTGCGCGAGCCCAATGCCTGGTTTGTCGACCGGCTGGCCTCGACCTCTACCTGGGTCATCGCCAAGGAGTGCGTGGACCAGTACGGCGATCTCAAGAAGCCCGAGAGCGTGGTCGGCACCGGCCCCTGGATGCTCAAGAGTTATGAGCCCAATGTCCGGATTTCTTTCGTCCGGAACCCGAGCTACTTCGTCCCGGGCCTGCCCTACGCGGACGGCGTGGAGATCATCCTGTCCCAGGACCCCGCCGCCGGCTTCGCCGCGTTCCTGTCCGGCGAGTTCGACTTCGGCCCGGAGTACGGCATGGTGATCCGCCGCAGTGACCTCGACATCGCGCTCCGGCGCGTCAAGGGGCTCGGCATGCGGGACTACATCGTGGTGTTCGGCGGCTACACCGCGATGAAGATCGACCAGGAGCCGTTCAAGGACGTGCGGGTGCGCCGGGCCTTCGCCATGACCGACAACTGGCGGGAGGTGCTCGAGACCAACGCCTGGTCACAGGGCAAGGGCGCGCCCAATCCGCTCATCCCGGCCGCGCTGAAGGACTGGTCGATCCCGATCGACCAGCTCCCGGCGGAAGGGCGCAAGCTCTACGAGTTCGATCCGGCCGGGGCCAAGCGCCTGCTCGCCGAGGCCGGCCATCCCAACGGGCTCAAGGTCCCGATCGAGACGACGCCCGGCTACGGGCCGGACTGGATGGACGCGGTGCAGGTGGCGCTCCGCAACTGGAAGTCGGCGGGGATCGAGGTGGACCTCAAGCTCAAGGAGTACGGCGCCTTCGTCTCGAGCGCCCTCTTCGGCAAGTTCGAGAAGATGATCTTGACTCTTCGCGGGGGCACCACCGATCCCGACACCTATTTCACGCTGTTCCTGCCGGGCGAGCCGCTCAATTCCTCGGGAGTCAACGACCCCAAGCTCACCGAGATGATCAAGCTCCAGCGGCGGACCTTCGACGACAAGAAACGCCGCGAGATCCTCTACGACATCCAGCGCTACGCCTCCCAGCAGGTCTACTACGGATTCGGCGTCTCGGTGAGCGCGGTGGGCGCCTGGATGCCCTACGTGAAGAACTTCGGGCCGAACATCGGCCACGACTACGGCGGGCGTCTGATGGTCGCCTGGCTCGACAAGTAGGCGCTCGCCGGCCACTTGAAGCGCTACGTATTCCGCCGTCTCTTCGTGGCGATCCCGTCGCTCCTGATCGCCTCCCTCATCGTCTTCAGTCTGCCCCGGCTGCTCCCCGGCGATGTCGTCCAGCTCATGCTCGAGGAGAAGGCCTACGGCAAGGACCTGGACGATCTCCGGGTGAAGCTGGGTCTCAACCGCCCCATGTACATCCAGTACGTCGAGTGGCTGGGTCAGATCCTGCGCGGCGATCTGGGGCAGTCCCTCTGGACGAGCCGCCCGGTGCTCGAGGAGCTGACCCGGCGCCTCCCGGTGAGCCTCGAGCTGGGCGTGCTGGCGCTGTTCTTCGCCATCGTCATCGCGGTGCCCATCGGAGTCCTGGCCGCCGTCCGACAGGATAGTCCGGCCGACTACGCCATGCGCAGCATGGCGATCCTCGGGCTCTCGGTCCCCGGGTTCTGGATCGCCACCCTCGCCATCCTCCTGCCCGCGATCTGGTGGGGCTGGAGCCCCCCCATCCAGTTCACCGCGTTCTCGGCGAATCCGTGGGCGCACGTCGCCCAGTTCCTCCTGCCCGCCTTCATCCTCGGCATCGCGTCCGCGGCGGCGATCATGCGCCTGACCCGCGGCACGCTCCTCGAGGTGCTGCGCCAGGACTACGTGCGGACCGCGTGGTCCAAGGGGCTCCGCGAGCGCGTGGTGGTGCTCAAGCACAGCCTCAAGAACGCGCTCATTCCGGTCATCACCGTGCTCGGCATCCAGGTGGCGCAGATCCTGGGCGGCACCGTGATCTTCGAGAGCATCTTCGGGCTGCCCGGCATGGGCCGCTTCCTCTTCGACGCCATCAACCAGCGCGACTACCCGGTCATCCAGGGGGTGAACCTGCTCATCGTCACGGTGGTGGTCGTCACGAACCTGGTCGTCGACGCGTTCTACGCATTCCTCGACCCGCGGATCCGCTACTGACAAAATGCGAAGCGACCCATACAGATAATGCGAAGCCACCCATACAAATAATGCGAAGCGACCCTATCGAGGTCGCCCCTTGGGGCGACCGTCTAAAAAGTCAGAGCCGGTCGCCGAACCGCAGCGCAGCCGTCCTGCAAGCCCTCTGGCTCTTCTGCCGGCGCAAGCCGCTCGGCGCCCTCGGCGGTCTCATCGTGCTCGTCCTGCTCCTCCTGGCCCTCTTCGCGCCCTGGATCGCGCCCTACAGCTACGACGAGACGATCCCCGGGGCGCGGATGAAGGCGCCCGGCGCGCAGTTCTGGATGGGCACCGACAATCTGGGGCGCGACGTGTTCAGCCGGGTCGTCTATGGGGCGGGGGTCTCGGTCACGGTGGGCTTCGGCGCGGTCCTCCTCGCCAACGTGTTCGCCACGCTCATCGGCATCACCAGCGGCTATTTCGGCGGCGCCTACGACATCTGCGTGCAACGCGTGGTGGACGCCTGGCAGTCCTTCCCGTTCCTCGTGGTGATCCTCTCGATGATGGCGGTGCTCGGGCCCGGGCTGCTCAACCTGGTCCTGGCGTTAGGGGTGCTGGGCGCGGCCGCCGGCTCGCGGGTCATCCGCGGAACGACCATCAGCGTGATGCAGAACACCTACGTGGAAGCGGCGCGCGCGCTCGGCGCCGGGCACCTGCGCATCATGCTGCGCTACGTGCTGCCCAACGTGGCCGCCACCATCATCATCCTGGCCACCATCGGACTCGGCGCGGCCATCCTCGCCGAATCCGCGCTCTCGTTCCTGGGCTTCGGCGTCCCGCCGCCCTACCCGTCCTGGGGCGCCATGCTCTCGGGCTCCGGCCGGTCGTTCATGTACCGCGCGCCGTGGATGGCCATCTGGCCGGGCGCCGCCATCTCGCTGGCCGTCTTCGGCTTCAACATGCTGGGCGACGCGCTCCGCGACGTGCTCGACCCGCGGCTGCGCGGCGGGGGCGGCCGGCCGGCGAGCTGACGAAGCGAAAAGGGTGGTAGGGTAGCGTCGTGATCATCCTCGGCGTGATCCCGGCGCGGCTCCGGTCGACTCGCCTGCCCCGGAAGGCCCTGCGAGAGATCGCCGGCGTGCCGATGGTGGTGCAAGTCTTCAGGCGGGCGAGCCGCGCACCCGTTCTCTCCGATCTGCTCGTGGCCACGGACAGCGACGAGATCGTCGAAGCCTGCCACGCCCATCACGTGCCCGCCGTCATGACCCGCGCCGACCATCCGTCGGGCACCGACCGTCTATGGGAAGTGTCGCGGGCGCGCGCGGCCGACGTCTACGTCAATATCCAGGGCGACTACCCGACGATTACTCCGGGCCATATCGAGCGGCTCGTGCGCCCATTCCTCAACGAGCCGGAGGTTCAGGTGACCACGCTCAAGATCCGCGCCACCCGGGACGAGGTCGAGAGCCCCACGGTCAACAAGGTGGTCACCAACGTTCACGGCGACGCCCTGTACTTCTCGCACCTGCCTATTCCGTTCGACCGGGACAAGCGCGGTGGCATCACCTA
Source organism: Candidatus Acidiferrum sp. (assembly GCA_035635775.1). GTDB lineage: Bacteria > Methylomirabilota > Methylomirabilia > Rokubacteriales > CSP1-6 > CAMLFJ01. The sequence goes on along the minus strand of DASQAL010000228.1, from coordinate 4,659 downwards.
CTGGAAGCACATCGGTCTCTACGCCTACCGCCGTGCGGTTCTCGACACCTTCCACTCGCTGCCGCCGTCCTCGCTCGAGCGGGCGGAGCAACTGGAACAACTCCGGCTTCTGGAGGCCGGCATCCCGATCCACGTACTCGAGACCCACGAGCCCATCATCGGAGTGGATACCGAGGAGGATCTCCGGGCCGCCGAGGCCCAGCTGTCGTCGCGTCCGCAGTGACCCATGGCCGCCCAGGTCATGGCCAACGTGGGGCCCCTCGGCATCCCGTCCATTGCGCCCCTGATCCGCGAGAACCTCGGGCTCTCCGTGACCCAGGCCGGCTCGTTCCTCTCCGCCTACTACATCGGGCCGGTGCTGATCTCGCTACCCGCCGGCTGGCTCGCCGACCGGTGGGGTGTGCGCGGCGCCATGGTCCTGGGCCAGGCCCTGATCGCGATCGGCCTCTTCGCGGCCGCGGCCGCGCCGAGCTTCTCGTTCCTGCTCGTCATCCTGGTGCTGGCCGGCGCCGGCTACGGCGTCCTCAACCCCACCACGACCAAGGCGGGCATGGCGTGGTTCCCGCCGCGACAGCGCGCCACCGTCGTGGGCCTCAAGCAGATCGGCCTGCCGGGGGGCGGGGCGCTGGGCGCGCTGGTGATGCCCCCGCTGGCGCTGGCCTTCGGCTGGCGCACCGCGGTGGCGGTCTCGGCGGTGCGGTCGGGGGCCTCGCGCTGCTGACCTGGGCGCTCTACCGCGATCTCCCGGAGCCGGCGGCGGCCGAGCCCGCGCGCGCGCTTCCCTCCGTCTGGGCCGTGCTGGCCAACCGCGATCTCTGGCTGGTCGGCGTCAGCACGCTGATCTTCGCGGGCGTGCAGACCGTGTTCCTCTCCTTCCTGGTGCTCTACCTGCGGGACGTCGTGGCGCTCGCGCTCGTGCTCGCAGCCAAGTACCTGGTCGCGGCGCAGGTCAGCGGCGTGGCCGGGCGCGTGCTGTTCGGCCTCCTGTCGGACCGGCTCTTCGGCGGGCAACGCCGCATCGTCCTCGCGATCGCCGGCCTGGGCTCGATCGGCTGCGCGCTCCTGCTCTCGACCATCGCGCCGGGCACCGGCCCCGGAGTGCTGGTGCCCCTGGCCGCCGGCATCGGCTTCTTCGGCGTCGGCTGGAACGGCGTGCAGCACACGCTCATGGCCGAGCTGGCCGGGCCCCGCGCGGCGGGCACCGCGGTCGGGCTCGGCCTCGCGATCTCCTCGCTGGGGGTCACGGTCTGCCCGCCCGTGTTCGGCCTCGTGGTGGAGCGCCTCGGCGGCTACGGCGCCGCGTGGGTGACGCTGGCCGCGGCCATGGTCGTCGCGCTACTCTTACTCATCCCGGTGCGCGAGAGGGCAATGGCGACCTCATGACGCAGCAATTCTTCTACGGCTGGGTGGTGCTGGCGGCCGCCTTCGTGATCATCACCATGTCCATCGGCACGCTCTTCACCCTCGGTGTCTTCCTCCAGCCCATCGAGGAATCGATGGGCTGGAGCCGGTCCGGCATCGGCGCCATCGGTCTCTTCAACTGGATCGTCATGGGTGTGGGCGGCGTCGTGTCCGGCTTCGTCTCCGACCGCCTCGGCACGCGCCGCGTCGTGCTGGTGGGCGCGGTCCTGCTCGGCCTGGGCCTGGTGCTCTCGAGCCACGTCCAGCAGGTGTGGCAGCTCTACGTGACCTTCGGGCTGCTGGTGGGCGCGGGGGTGAGCACCTTCTACGTGCCCCTCACCGTGCTGGCCATCAAGTGGTTCGAGGGCCGTCACGGAATGGCCGCCGCGGTCGTCTCGGCGGGCAACGGGCTCGGCATCCTCGTGCTGGCTCCCCTCACCCGCTGGTTGATCAACGAGTTCGACTGGCGCGTGGCGTTCCTGGTGCTGGGGAACCTGGCGTGGGTCGTCGTCCTGCCTAGCGCGTGGCTGCTGCGCGAGCCGGCGGGAGAGACGAGTGTCCGCAGCGCGGGCGATGCGGGCGCCCGGTTGTCCGCGGACTGGGGGAGTGCGGGGGCCATTTCTGGGCCCCCGCATATGATAGAGCCTTTGAGCACTTGGCCCTTCTGGGCGATTGCGCTGACGCACTTTTGCTGCTGCGCGGCGCACTCGGGGCCGCTCTTCCATCTGGTGACCCATGCCATGGAGCTGGGCGTGGGCAAGATGGCGGCCGCCAGCATCCTCGGGGCGTCCGGGCTGACGTCCATCTTCGGCCGCATCGGCACCGGCATCGTGGCCGATCGGGTCGGCGCCAAGCGCACCCTGCTGGGTGCCCTGAGCCTGCAGGCGGGGCTGATCTTCCTCTACCTCTTCGCCACCAGTACGGGGGCGCTCTACGCCCTCTCCCTGACCTTCGGCGTCGCCTACGGCGGCGCCATGCCACTCTACGCCCTCGTCACGAGGGAGTCCTTCGGTGAGCGCGTATTGGGCACCGCCTACGGCGGGGTCTTCTTCATCGCCTGCATCGGGATGGGACTCGGCTCCTATGCCGGAGGGGCCATCCACGACCTCCTGGGCACCTACCAGTGGCTATTCCTGGGCTCGTTCGCGATCGGGGTGATGGCGGTTGTTCTGGGCATGACACTCAGGCCGGCGGCGATCCCGGCGGCTCGGCCGAGCCCCGCGATGGGTGGCTGAGCGGTCGTTTCCCGTTGACAGGGCCGGGGTTCCTTGTTAAGAATCTGCCACCACTTAGCGCGCGATCTCACCATCCAATCGCACTCTTCCGCGATGGCCTTCACGAGGTCTCGACCTCGCCGCCGGGGCAGCGCCCCGACCGGGAAAGCTCGCGCAATTTGAGGCGCGATGGAACGCCACCACGACACCGACAGTTCACCCGGTCAAGGAGGACCCGACCATGAATAGCCCCGACCCGAAGGAGACCGTCTCCCCGCCGGTGGACCGCCGCACGTTCATCAAGTCGGCGGGCGCCGCCGCCGCGCTCGCGGGCGGCATCGAAGGGATCCTGGCGGCCCGGCGCGCGCCGGCCTTCGCCCAGGGCACCAAGCTTCACCTCGTCCGCTGGAACGACTTCATCCCGGAAGCCGACGTCGAGATGAAGCGCCAGATGCCGGAAGCCGGGAAGGCCCTGGGCGCCGAGGTGACACTCGAGACGATCAACGCCAACGACCTGCAGTCCCGCATCACCGCCGCGATCCAGTCGGGCGCCGGCGCCGACCTCTTCATGATGGCCTACAACTGGCCCCAGCTCTACCAGAACGCGCTCGCCGACGTCACCGACGTCGCGGAGGCGGTGGCCAAGGCGCAGGGCGGCTTCTACGGCGTCTACAAGCCGTCGTTCCAGACGGGAGGCAAGTGGCTGGGCGTCCCCCATTCCATCGTCGGCAACGCGATCGCGTACCGGAAGTCCTGGTTCAAGGAGATCGGCTTCGACGCGTTCCCCAAGACCTGGGACGAGCTGCGGAAGGCGGCGACCGCGCTCAAGAAGAAGGGCAAGCCCTACGGCCAGACCCTCGGCCACACCTTCGGCGACGCACCCACGTGGGCCTATCCCCTGCTCTGGTCGTTCGGCGGCGCGGAGACCGACGCGAGCGGTAAGAAGGTCGTGATCAACTCGAAGGAAGCCGTCGAGTCGGTCAAGTACATGACCGCGCTGTGGAAGGACGGCTGCGACGAGGGCGGGCTGGCCTGGGACGACACCAACAACAACCGCGCGTTCCACGCGGGCGAGATCTCGGCGACGCTGAACGGGGCCAGCATCTACATCGTGGCCAAGCGCCAGAAGGAGAAGATCAAGGACGACAAGGGCGAGCCGCTCTACCTGGACGTCGACCACGCGATCTACCCGCTCGCCGGGGGCAAGGGGAGCTACCCACTCTACTTCAGCAACGGGCACGCGATCATGAAGTACTCGAAAAACCAGAAGCTGGCCAAGGATCTGCTCCGCTGGATGCACAAGGACGAGAACTTCGAGAAGTGGTTCCAGGTGTGCGAGGGCTACAGCGTGGCCGCCACCACCGCGTGGGAGAAGCACGCGATGTGGGGCAAGATCGACAAGCCGCTCCAGCTGTTCCGCACCGCGGCGCGAGATACCCGCATCTTCGGCTACGCGGGGCCGTCCACCGGCAAGGCCACCGAGGCGTTCTCGAAGTACATCATCGTCGACATGTACGCCAAGGCGGTCCAGGGCATGAAGCCCGAGGACGCCGTCAAGTGGGCTGAGGGCGAGCTCAAGAAGATCTACGAGGCCTGATCTGCGGGGCCCGACCGGCGGGCCCGAGGAGGGGTCGATGACGACTCCCGACCGCAACACCAGCACGCGTTCACCAGCGGTCAGCCGTCGCACGTTCCTGGCCGGATCCGCCGCGGTAGGCGCCACCGCGGCGGCCGGCCTGGAGGGCATCCTGGCCGCCAGGCGGGCCCCGGCCTTTGCCCAGGGCACGCGGCTCAACATCGTCCGCTGGGTGGACTTCATCCCCGCGTGCGACGTGGAGCTGAAGCGCCAGGCAGTTGACGCGAGCAAGGCGCTCGGGGCCGAGGTGGTGTTCGAGTTCATCAACGCCAACGACCTGCAGGCGCGGATCACCGCGGCCATGCAGTCGGGCGCGGGCCCGGACATCATCCAGATGCTCCACAACTGGCCGCACCTCTACGCGAACGGGCTCGTCGACGTGAGCGATCTCGTCGCGTGGCAGGTGAA
>DASQAL010000227.1:0-4279 GCA_035635775.1 Candidatus Acidiferrum sp. | reverse complement strand
GGTCATGTGTCTCCTCCGAGAACCCTCTCCCCTCTGGGGAGAGGGTAGGGTGAGGGGCTAGAGGGTGAGGGGCTAGAGGGTGAGGGGCTACCGCAGCGCCGGAAGCACCTCGCTGGTGAACCGGTCGAGCTGGGCGAGCTGATCGTTGCCGATGAAGCGGATGCAGAGATCGGTGACTCCGGCCGCGGCGTACCGCGCGAGCACATCGATCACCACCGGGGCGGGACCCAGGCCCATGGCGCCCCGCTCGTGCACCCCGCCGCCGTAGTAGGTGGCCAGGAACTCGGTAGTGACGCGCTGGGCGGTGGCGACGTCGTCGTCGAGCCGCACCGTCGTGTAGACGCAGAGGGGGAAGTCCGCGCGGGGCCGGCCGTGCCGCGCGAGGGCCTCGAGCGCCCGCTCGCGGATGATCGGGATCTCTTCGAAGTTCACGTAGGTCGTGATGATCCCGTCGCCCAGGCGGCCGAAGCGCTCGAACTGGGCGGGCAGCAGCTCCCCGCGGTTGCCGGCGGTGATCAGGACGGGCGGGCCCTCGGTCCGCCACGGCTGCGGCCCGATGGTGTGGTCCACCAGGTCGAGGTCGTGGCCGTGATGGGTCACCGGCTCCCCCGTCCAGAGCTTCCGCCAGATCACGATGTGCTCCTCCAGTCGCCGCACTCGGCCCTTGTGGTCGGCCCCGCACGCCGCCCATTCCCGCTCGGCGCTGGGCAGGCTCCAGCCCACGCCCAGGCCCAGCACCAGCCGGCCCTGCGAGATCTGGTCGATATTGGCGAGCTGCTGGGCCAGCACCACCGGGTGGCGCAGCGCCGGGAGCAGGACCGCGGTCCCGAGGCGCACCCGCGTGGTGATCCCGGCCAGGTAGGCCAGGGTCGTCAACACGTCGAGCCGCGGCTTGGCCACGATGCTGTCGCCCACCCAGACCGCGTCGTAGCCCGCCTGGTCGGCCCGCCGGGCCATGGTCCAGCAGGTCTCGACGGGCGGCCGCCGCGCCGACTCCATCACGACCCCGCGGGTGGGAATGAGGACGCCGATGCGCATGGCCGGGAGTGTACCGCACCCCGGCTCCCGCCGATCCGTGTCAGTCTGCTGACATCGGACGTCGTCCCATCGGCCGTCCCAGCTCGGCCGCACGCGAGAACCCGCGAAGAATCAAGCCACGCCTTATGGCCCGCGACGTGCATTTACGAATCCTGCCTTGAAGACGCTCCGCCCCTCCGTCGTGCTGGCCTCCCTCGCCCGCATCGCCTCCGCGTTCTCGATCCCGCAACCCGGCGAATCGCTCCCGGCCTCCAGCCCCGCGCTGGCCGGCGCGCCAGGGTCGGACCGCGCGCCGGGGCAGCCCCCGACGCCCGGACGCCCGCTGCGCCGCTCGCTGAATGCCGCGGTGGCGGAGGGCGCCTTCGCCGAGATCTTCGCGGCCTGCGCCACCGGGGCCGTCATCACCGGCTGGGCGCTCTACCTGGGCGCGAGCGCGGCGGTGATCGGCTTCCTGGGCGCGCTGCCGCTCGGCGCCCAGGTGGCGAGCCTGCCCGCCGCCTGGTTCACGAGCGCGCGCAGCCGCAAGACGGTGGCCCTCTGGGCCGTCGGGATCTCGCGCCTGACTTTCCTCCCGCTCCTCGCACTGCCGACGCTGGATGCCGAGCCGGCCACCAAGCTCCACCTCTTCCTCGGCATCGTCGCGATCAGCATGGTGGCGAGCGTGATCGGCAACAGCGCCTGGGTGGCCTGGATGGGCGACCTCGTGCCGGACCGCCTGCGCGGGCGCTTCTTCGGCCGCCGGACGATCTTCCTCAGCATCGCGGGCACGCTCACCTCCCTCGGCGCCGCGATCCTGCTGGACCGGCTCGCGCCGATCGGCTGGACCGGCGCCGCGCTCTCCGCGCTCACCGCCGCCGCCTTTCTGGCCGGGGTGGCCAGCATGGTGCTGATGCTCCGCCAGCACGAGCCGCCCCCGGCCGCCGAGCCCGGCGTGCCCGCCTGGCAGGCGCTCGGGCTCGCGCTCCGCGATCGGCGCGCGCGGCCCTTCCTGAGCTACCTCTTCGCCTGGAACGCGGCGGTGGGCATCTCGGCCAGCTTCTTCGCCTACCACATGCTGACGAATCTCCACACCGGCTTCCTGGTGGTGGCCGCCCACGGCGTCGGCGTGGCCGTGGTGCGCATCGTTTCGGCCCGCTTCTGGGGCCACGCGGTGGACCGGATCGGCGCCGGTCCCGTCGTGGTCTTCTGCTCCTTCGGCATCGCGGCCGTGCCGCTCACCTGGTTCTTCGTGACGCCGGACCGTCTCTGGCCGATCGCGCTGGACGCCGTCTTCGCCGCCTTCCTCTGGTCGGGCCACAACATCGCCGCCTTCGACCTGACGATCGGCCTCGCCCCCCGCGCCTCGCGGCCGTTCTATCTCGCCGCCTTCGCCACCGCCGGCGGTCTCGGCTTCGGCCTGGCCTCGATGCTGGCCGGCCAGCTCGCCGCGCTCGTCCCGGTTCACTTCGTGCTGGCCGGCGAGGCGTGGACCAACCTGCACGTCCTCTTCCTGCTCTCCGCGGTGGGCCGCCTGGCCTCCGCCGGCCTGTCCTTGCGCCTGCACGACCCGGGCGCCCGAGGCGACGTGCGCGAGCTGGTCCGCGCACTGGCGGACCGCACGGGCCTCGGCGCCGTGCGCCCCTATCTCCCCGCGTTCGCAAGACTCGCCCGCCGCTGACCCCTCTCGAATAAACCCTCTCCCCGCTGGGGAGAGGGCAGGGTGAGGGGCCGTCCCCTGGACGTATCAAAGCGTGGACATTGACGGGCGCGATAGCAGGTAGTAACGTCACTACATGGCGAAGCCACTACGCATCGGCCTCCGCGAGGCCAACCAGCGATTCTCGAAGGCGATCAGAGCCGTCAAGGCCGGCAAGGAGGTGGTCCTGACGGACCGTGGAAAGCCGATTGCCGTCATCAAGCCTCTGACTCAAGCACCTGGCCCGGAACAGGTGGTTCGGGAGCTTGAAGCCGCCGGGGCTCTTCAGGCCGCTACGCGGCGCGGCCCGATGCCTCCATGGCGCCCCCGCCGGCTACGGGGCTCGCCTCTCGCCCAGACTGTGGAAGAGGAGCGCGAGACCCGCTAGTGGCTCGCTCCTGGGCGTACTTCGACACCAGTGTCCTGGTGAAGCGCTATGTGGAAGAGGATGGCGCAGGGCAGTCCCGCGCCCTTCTCGGCCGTCATCGGCTCCTCTCGTCCGCCATCCTGCCGGTAGAGGCCTTGGCCGCCCTCCGCCGGCGCCGCGAGACCCGCGACCTGTCCGAGGCGGATTTTGCGGCGATCTTGGGGCGCTTTCAGCGTGATCGGGTGCACTGGGAGCTCGTGGACCCGACCCGGATTGTCCTCGGACGGGCAGAGCAACTGGCTGGAGGGCAAGGGCTACGGGCGCTCGACGCGCTGCACGTTGCGTCCGCTCTCGAGTTCGAGACCTCGACGGACCTCCGCGTCCCATTCGTCACCGCGGACAGACGCCAGCGGGAGGCGGCTGAGCGAGCCGGGCTGAACGTCGTGTGGATCGGCGCAGCGGGCCGCCCGTAGCACTCCGCTGTCTTGGCCCCTCACCCTACCCTCTCCCCAGAGGGGAGAGGGTTTTAGGGCGGAGGGGCCAGCGGTGAGGGGCCGACGGCGTTTGCCCGCCTACTCGTCGCGTGGCATAGTAGCGGCCCGCCCCCATGAGCGACCCGATCACCGTCCAGAAATTCGCGATAGGCCAGTCCGTGTCTCGCCTGGAGGACCCGCGTCTCGTCCAGGGGCTCGGCCGCTACTCCGACGACGTGAATCTGCCGCGGCAGGTCTACGCGGTGGTGGTGCGCTCGCCGCACGGGCACGCGCGGATCACCGGCATCGACCCCGCCGCCGCCCTCCGGGCGCCCGGCGTGCTCGCCGTGCTCTCCGGCGCCGATCTCGCGGCGGACGGCCTCGGGAACCTGCCGACCGACGCCTCGCGCAAGCGCCGGGACGGGGCCCCCGCGTTCACCACGCCGCGGCCCGCGCTGATACGGGACCGCGTCCGTCACGTCGGCGATCCGGTGGCCCTCGTGGTGGCCACGAGCCCGGAAGCGGCTGCCGACGCCGCGGAGCTCGTCGCCGTCGACTACGCACCGCGGCCCGCGGTGACGGGCGCCGCGCGAGCCACGAACGGCGGGGCGCCGGCGGTCTGGGACGAGGCGCCCGACAACGTGGCCTTCGTCTGGGAGGCCGGCTCCCGCGACGCGGTGGCGCGCGCCTTCGCGGGGGCGGCCCACGTCACGCGCCTCGACTTCG
>DASQAL010000226.1:0-1806 GCA_035635775.1 Candidatus Acidiferrum sp. | reverse complement strand
GCCTCGGGCGTCGTGGAAGGTTCTGTGGCCGGCCGTTCCGGAGATGGGAAGTCGTGTTGGCTCGCGTCCCACGATAGTGCGGCCGCGAAGCGCGTCGTCGGGAAGAGCGTCGAGGGGAACAGGATCATGGCCTCGACGAAGGCCGCCAGCAGCGTCAGGACGACGAGCGAGGTCCAGGACAGCGAGCGGGGAGAGGCGCCATGGTCCATTGTTCGGTCTCAGATTATTCCGGTAAGGGGTTCGGGCATCCAGGCGAATTGTGAATGCGCACGCGAGTTATGAGCAACCCGCTTGCCATTCCCCCGTCCCGGCAAGTGACTGAAAACGTGGTCGCCCTCCATCCGGCCTCCGTCGGCCGGCGTCCACCTGGTGACAAAGTCCGCCAGGTGACGACGCGGAATGGTCACAACCGTAAGGGCCTCGGTACAATGCGGCGCATGACCGATCCCATCCACTTCGCCTGTGAGACCGCTCGGACCCGCGCCCTCAAGGTGGGCGGGCTGACCCTGAACGCCCTGGAGTGGGGCGAGCCCGGCCGCCCGGCCCTGTGCTTCCTGCACGGGGGCTCGGCCCACGCCCACTGGTTCGACGGGGTCGTCGCCACCTTCGCCGGCCGCTACCACGTGCTCTCGCTCGACCAGCGGGGCCACGGGGCCAGCGAGTGGGCGCCGGAGCCCGCCTATGCCACCGAGGACTTCGCGGGCGATCTGGTCGGCGTGGCGGACGCCATGGCCTGGCCGCGGATGACCGTGATCGGGCACTCGATGGGCGGTCACAACGCCATGGGCTTCGCCGCCTGGCATCCGGATCGGGTCGAGCGGCTGGTCGTGGTCGACAGCCGCCCCTCGATCCCCGCCGAGCGACTCCAGAACATGCACCGCCGGGGCGATCGCGGGCCCATGCGCCACGAGACGCTCGACTCCGCGCTCAAGAGCTTCCGCTTGCTGCCGCGCGAGACGGTGGCCGACCCGAGGCTGCTGGAGCACCTGGCCCGCCAGGGGGTCACCGAGCGCGGCGGCCGCTTCCTCTACCGCTTCGACCCGGCGTGCAATGGCCGGCGCCGCCCCACCGACGGCTGGGCCCTGCTCGAGCGCATCACCGCGCCGACCCTGCTCGTACGCGGCGAGCACTCGCCGATCCTGCCCCGCGAGATGGCGGCGGACATGCTCGCGCGCCTGCCGCAGGCCCGCCTGATGGAGATTGCCGGCACGTATCATCATCTGGTGCTCGATGCGCCACTGCCCTTCGCGAAGGTGTTGGATGCGTTCCTCGGTGAGGCCAACCTGCCCGCCTGAGCGGCTGGGGCCGCGAGTGTATCAGATCCGCTCGAGCCGGACCGCGCAGACCTTGTATTCGGGGATCTTGGTGGAGGGGTCGTAGGCCGAGTTGGTCAGGAAGTTGGCCGCCGAGTCGCCGAGCTTCACGAAGGGAACGAACACCGCGCCCGGCCGCACCGCCTCCGTCAGGCGGGCATAGGCGGTCAGCTCACCCCGCCGGGAGACGACGCGCAGGGCGGCCCCGTCGCCCACGCCCAGGCGGCGCGCGTCGCTCGGGTGCACCGCGACCTCGAGACGCGGGGCCAGCTCGAGCAGGCCCTGCACCCGGCGGGTCATGGTGCCGCCGTGCCAGTGGTAGAGCAGCCGGCCGGTATTGAGCAGGAAGGGATAGTCCGGATCCGGCAGCTCCGCGGCGGTGGCGGTCTGGGCCACCGGCACGAAGCGCCCCTTGCCGCGCGGGAAGGACTCGCCGTAGAGGTAGCGGGTGCCGGGGTGCTCGGGGCTCGGGCAGGGCCACTGCAGCCCGCCG
>DASQAL010000225.1:0-3361 GCA_035635775.1 Candidatus Acidiferrum sp. | reverse complement strand
TAGCGCAGGCCGAAGCGCTGCGGCCACGGGCTCGGATAGGTCCAGCGCTCCGCGAGCGACCAGACGCCGAGGCTCAGGAGCGGCCCCAGGATCAGGAACGCGGCCACCGCGAGCGCGCCCGCCCGCACCGCCATCGTCGCGATCGAGCGCGGCGGCTCGACCACCGTGAGGCCTAGCGGGTCAGCCGGCGCACGTACACGAGCGCCGCGCCCATCGCCAGCAGGTAGGCGACCACGCCGAGCGCCGAGGCGGTGGCGAAGTCACCGTGCTGGCCGTAGCGGTAGTAGACGTCGATCATCAGCATCTGCGGGCCGCCGCCCCGGCCCATCATCAGCGGGATCGAGAACGAGGCCAGCATGGACGAGAAGATCAGGATGCCGGTCACCGCCAGCGCTGGCCCCGCCATCGGCACCAGGATGTCGCGGGTGAGGCGGCCGGTGGAGGCTCCGAGCTGTCGCGCCGCCTCGAGGTAGGCGTCGTCGGTGCCGCGGAAGGCGCCCAGCAACAGGAGCGCGGCGAGGCCGAGATGCTTCCAGGCCAGCGCGGCCGCGATCCCCGCCCACGATGAGGAGAACGACGGCACGTACGGGCTCCAGAACACGCGCAGCGCGTGGCCCACCACCACGAACGGCACGAAGAGGGGAACCTTCAGGAGAAACTCGATCGGCCCGTAGGCGCACACCCGGAGCCACCCGCACACCGGGATCGCGACCAGGAACGTGAGGGCGGTGCCCGCCGCGGCCACCCCGATGGTGTAGGCCACGTCGCGCGCGTAGAGCCGCGCCACCGTCCCATAGTTGGCCAGCGTCCACTGCCCGTCCTGCGCGAAGCTCGCGACCACCGAGGCGCCGAGCGGCCAGAGGAACACCGCGCCCAGCACGGCCAGGGCGGGCGCGCAGAGAGCGGCCCAGAGCGCCCGCTCGGCCAGGGTCAGCGGACGATCTCCTCGTAGGCCAGGCTGATCAGGTCGTGGTATTCCTTGATCGGCATCTGGCGCGAGTAGCGCGCGAGATCCTGCGCGCTCACCCCGGTGAAGAGCAGCTCGCGGCTCTTGGGGCTGATGAGCGGCAGCACCTTCTCGGCGTCCACGCCGGGGTACCAGCCGAACTTCTCCACGATGGCCCTGGCCTGCACCTCCGGCGTCGCGATGTAGTCGATGTAGCGGACGGCCGCCTCCCGGTTGGCCGCCTCGCGCGGCACCACCAGGTAGAGCGGGTAGATGGGGAGGCCGGGGGCGGGCAGGAGCGGGGTCACCGCCGGGTCCATGCGCCCCTCGTTCTTCCACGCCACGAGCTGGTCGATCCACACCGCGCCCATCCAGATCTCGCCGCGGTTCAGCGCGTCGAGCGTGCCCGCGTTGCCGTTGGTGATGGTTGCCTGCTTGTTGAAATCACGGAGCGCGGTGATCGCCTCGCGGATGGCCGGCTCCTTGCCCTTGTCGAACGGCCCCTGGGTGAGCTCCTTGTAGAGCCCGGTCTTCCAGTACACCCAGCCCATGGTGAAGCCGACGCCGCTCACCCCGCCCTTGATGCCGTTGTAGCCGAAGCGGCCCGGATTGGCCTTCACCCACGCGGCCAGCTCGTCGAAGGACTTGGGCGGATTGGCCACCTTGGACGGCACGTAGGCGATGGCGATCTGATTGTGGAACATGGGCACCACGTACCCGTCCACCGAGACGCCGAAGGCCTCCTTCACCTCCGCGCCCTTCACGAGGGCCGCGTTCTTCATCTGGGGCACGTAGCGGTGGAGCAGCCCCTCCTTCACCATCTGCGAGGCGACCGCCATGCTCACCAGCGCCACGTCGAGGTCCCACGGCTTGCGGCCGGTATCGGCCTGCGCCTTGATCTTGGTGTAGATGGCGCGGCTGGCCGGCTCGCCGGTGCCGGTGCCGACCACGTTGATCTCCACGTCCGGGTTGACCGCGCGGAAGCCGGGCCCGAGCAGGGTCCTGTGCACCTCGACGACGTTGACGTCGGCGCCGATGGCCACGTTGAGGCGGGTCGCGGCCGACGCGGGCACCACGAGCGCAAGCAGCACGGCGAGGATGGATCGCAGCAGCATGGCAGGCGTCTCCTGTGGTCAGGCCGCCGGGTACACGCGCACGCGATCCGGCGGAACGGTGATGGTCACGGGGCCCGGCGGCGCGGACGCGGGGCCGTCCACCATGAGCACGGCGTCGCCCACCCGCACGTAGTGCCGGTAGTAGGCGCCGAGAAAGAGGCTCTCCTCGAGCTGGCCGGCGAGCCGGGGGTCGAAGGGCGCGCCCGTTCCGCTCGCGGGCGGAGCCAGGCCGAGATCGGAGGAGCGCAGGATCACCAGCACGGGCCCGCGCGCGGCGCCGGCATAGGGCAGCCGCTGGCCCTCGAGATGGAGCGCGCCGGACTCCGCGCGCGCCTCGAGCCGGTTGCCGACGCCGAGGAAGTCGGCCACGAACTCGGTCGCCGGCTTCAGGTACACCTCCTCCGGCGCGCCCACCTGCACCACCGCGCCGCCGTTCATCAGCACCACGCGGTCCGCGATGGCGAGGGCTTCCTCCTGATCGTGCGTCACGTAGATGGTGGTGATGCCGACGCGCCGCTGGAGCCGCCGCACTTCGACGCGCAGCCGCTGGCGGATCTTGGCGTCCAGGTTGGAGAGCGGCTCGTCCAGCAGCAGCACGCGCGGCTCCACCACGATGGCGCGCGCCAGGGCCACCCGCTGCTGCTGGCCGCCCGAGAGCGCGGCCGGCTTGCGGCGCGCCACCGCCTCCAGGTCGCCGATCTCCACCAGCGCGAGCGCGTCGTGCACCCGGCGGGCGATCTGCTCGGCGGGCACCCGCCGGAGCCGGAGCCCGTACGCGACGTTGTCGAACACCGTCATGTGGGGCCAGAGCGCGTAGCTCTGGAAGACCATCGCGGTCCCGCGCTGCTGCGGCGGCACCGCGGTCACGTCGGCGCCGTCGAAGCGGATCGACCCGTTGTCGACCGAGACGAAGCCAGCGATGGAGCGGAGAAGCGTGGTCTTGCCGCAGCCGGAGGGGCCGAGGATCGCGGTCAGGCGGCCGGCGTCGAAGTCGAGTGAGACCGAGCGGAGCGCTTCAACCGATCCGTAACGCTTGCCGACGGCCTCAACGCTGACCCGAACCACGCGGGGAGGCTAGCACGCGCCCGCGTGAGGGGTCAACGACGCGGGCGTGACGGCGGCGCACCGCGCGCCGGTCCCAGACCCCCCGGCCGGCCCAGCCCCAGCCCGCCCACGCGGCAACCGCTCAGGCGGCCCTTGACGATGCCCCTGTCCCGGGAGCAGGATCAGGGCCATCCAGGTCACACAAAAGGGGGAAATGCATGGCACAGCCCGCACAGTCGAAGGCCACCCGTCGTCG
>DASQAL010000224.1:0-9267 GCA_035635775.1 Candidatus Acidiferrum sp. | reverse complement strand
TGCCCCCGCCGTCGTGACGCCGAGCGCGGCGCCGCGGCTCGTGCCCGCGCCCACGAAGGAGGCGCCTCCCGTGCGCTCCGCTGTCGCGCCCAGCGCGCCGCCGGGCGCCACGCCGGCAATCGCCGTCCCCATTCCGGCGCGGCCGGACGTGAAGGGAGACAAGGCCGCCGAGCGGCCACAACCAGCGACGCCGCCTGTCGTGGCAACGCCTCAGCCGAAGCGTGATGCCTCCCCAGCGGTTGCCCCCGCGCAGCCGGACACGAAGCGGGACAAGGCCGCCGAGCAGCAGCCGCAGCCACCGACGCCGCCCGCCGTCGCAACGCCCCAGCCGAAGCGTGATGTGTCCCCGGCGGTTGCCCCCGCGCAGCCGGACGTGAAGCGGGACAGGGCGGCCGAGCGGCCGCAGCCACCGCCGCCGCCCGCCGTGGCGACCCCCCAGCCCAAGCGTGATGCCTCCCCAGCGGTTGCCCCCGCGCAGCCGGACGTGAAGCGGGACAAGGCCGCCGAGCGGCCACAACCAGCGACGCCGCCCGTCGTGGCAGCGCCCCAGCCCAAGCGTGATGCCTCCCCGGCGGTTGCCCCCGCGCCGCCGGACGCGAAGCGGGACAAGGCCGCCGAGCGGCCACAGCCACCGACGCCGCCCGCCGTGGCGACCCCGCAGGCGAAGGTTCCGGCACCCGCGCCTGTGACCGCTCCAGTCAGCCAGGCGCGACGCATCGAGCCCAACGCTCCTCCCGCTGCTGGCCAGCCTGAGACGCACGGTCGGCGGCCCGAGCAGCCGGCCGAGCCGGTGGCCGCCAGCCCGGAGCCAAGCCAGCCACGCGGTGCCCGGCCGTGAACCAGGCGAAGCCTGGCAGGAGAGAGCAGATAGTCAGGCCTTGATGGCCGGGCCGGCGACCCCCTACATCAAGCCCGGCTTCGTCACCACCCGAGTCTTCAACCCGGTCGTCAGCTTCCTCGCCGGTCGGCTTGGGCTGAGCATGAAGGGGGCCCGCGTGCTCTCGGTGCAGGGGCGCAAGAGCGGCGAGTGGCACAGCACCCCGGTCAACCCGCTCAGCTTCAAGGGCCAACGCTACCTGGTCGCCCCGCGCGGCGAGACGCAGTGGGTGCGCAATATCCGCGTCAGCCGCGCCGGACGACTCACCGTCGGCGGGAAGACCGAGGATGTGCGCGTTGATGAGGTGCCCGACCACGAGAAGCCGCCGATCTTGCGCGCCTACCTGCAGGAGTGGGCGTGGGAGGTGAAGCAGTTCTTCGGTGGCATCGGCGCGGATGCCTCGGAGGCCGAAGTCGCCCGCATCGCGCCGAAGCACCCGGTCTTCCGCATCCGGGCGGAGGGTCGTGCTAGCGGCTAGGTCTGCTGCTGGTGGTGGGCTGGGTTTTCAGACTGGCCGGCCTCTTGGTTGTGGAAAAGGCTGGCCGGAAGGCTTAGTACCGTGAGACACGCGCTGCACTTGAACCGTCGATGCTCGGGATCCCGGACCGGTTCGCGGCTCCACAAGCGGCGCCCGCACGCGCACGGCGGTCCGCTCTCTCGCATGAGCTGCTCTTCGCGGAGGCGGCGATAGTCGAGGTACATCGACATCTATCGCAAGGCAAACAACGTACCTCCACGAGAGTGGCGCTATACGGGCTTGCGCGGCGAAATAACCCTTCCTGACGGCGCCCAGCAGCCCAAAACTACTCGGTAAGAGCTTCTGATAGGTAATAGGTTCCGCTGGTTGACGCGACGCACCAGCTCTACCCACTCGCGTCAGGGCTTCGGGCAGGCCTCCGCGATGAGCGCGGGATCGATCGTCACCGCGCGCGGCCGCCACGCCGGAGCGATCGCCTGCATGGCGTCGATGAATGGAGGGGACGTCATGAGCAGGCGCTGCGCGACCTGGCGCAGCAGCGTTACCTGCGCGCGCGGCAGATGAAACGATGTGGCCAGGCCCTCCAGGCATCCTTTCAGACCCTCGTCGGGCACACCGTCGAACGCCAGCTCCACCGCGTGGAACGCCACGTCGGCGGGAGGATCGAACGGCATGCGGAACGTTCGACACTGCTCCTTCGCCAGTCGGTCACACCCCCGATGGGTTTCGAGAGCGAGGGCGAGACTCGTGAAATGGTCGGCGATGAGCTGCACGGTCTCGAACGAGTAGTTGCCCATCGGGCCCGTGGTCACCAGGCCCAGCACGTCGACCACCCCGGGCGGACTCTCCCGCTTGCCCCAGTCCGGGTCGCGGCCGGTCCGTGCGTTGGCCGTGACGACGAGCACGCGCCGGACTTTCCCCTGATTGATCTTCGTGAACAGGCTCCATGCGCTGTCCTGACCGCTCAGGGCCACGTACGGACCGCGGAGACCGATGTTGTCGGACAGGCCCCCATCGAGCAAGTGGACGAAGGGCCGATCCTTCGCGTGTATTCGATACGACTTCAGATCCCGCGCCAGCGCGACCCGGCGGGGCTGATCCTTAGAGTTGAGCCCGTTCGAGAGCCAGAGGGGCTCGGGATAGTGGTCACAAGCGCCACCCGAGTAGTTGTGCAGGGTGAGGGGGCTCAGGCGCGGCCAGTTCCACGGGGCGAGCGCGCGCGCCACCAAGTCGCCCTGAATATTGCGGTAAAGGAAGCTGTCCTCGAACTGCTTGAATCCCTTCTTGCCGAAGAGCGCATAGTGCGCCGCGGTGAAGCTGCCGCCGGACACCGAGGAGATCACGTCGACGTCATCGAGGAGCGTGCGCTCCGGGCCGGTTGTCGGATGGTACCGGACGCTTTCGAGTCCTTCGATGACCCCGTAGGAGAACGCGGCCGCGCGCGTGCCGCCCCCGGAGAACGCGAGGATGATGAACAGATCCTCCTCGCCGGCGTCGCGGCGGACGTTCGCATAGCGATAGCCCGCCCCATCGTAGGCGGCGAGACGCGGATTGATGACGGGTGCGGCGCATCCGAGCACGGTCATGCCGACGAGGAGGGCGGCGGCGAAGCCGCGGAGCGAGCGCGTCAGCACTTCCTGAACTCGACGGAGAACGGGTTGAGGATGGGCCGCTCGGGAACGTCGACGGTCTGCTCGGCCGGGGCCACGTCGTCGGCTTTACTGAGACGGAACGTGTGCTTGCCCGCGTTGACGAACAGGGCCCGGGGCTTGCCGCTGGCGGCGATAGTGGAGCCCTGGGATTGGTCGTCGATGTACACCTCCCGAGGCTCCGGAAAGATCACGAGCACGAAGCTCATAGCCGCACCTCCGTGGGCGTTGGCAGCAGACGGTAGAAGGGATCGGAGGCGCGATCAAGACAAAGATGCCCTTACTGGGTCTTCTATCCTTTGATCCCCAGCAGCGTCATCGCGGTGCCGCCCAGGATCGCGACCTTGTCGGCGTCGCTCAGCTCCGGGGTGCCCAGGATGTGGTCCACCGACGTGCTCGTCCACGGGAACGGATAGTCGGTGCCCATCACGATCTGGCCGGGCCCCGCCTCCGCGGCCAGGTGGCGCAGCGCCTCGGGCGTGAAGACGATCGAGTCGAAGTAGAGCTGGCGCAGGTACTCCGTCGGCCTCTTCTTGAGCGTCCCGGTCATGCGATGGGGGAAGGTCGTCTGCACCGCGTTGGAGCGGGCGGCGTAGGACGGGAGGTAGCCGCCGCCGTGGGCCGCGCAGATCTTGAGCCCGGGGAAGCGGTCGAGGGTGCCGTCGAAGATGAGATGCGACAGCGCGATCGTCGTCTCGAGCGGGTTGCCGATGGTGTTGGTGAGGAGCCCGTTGCCCCCGAGCCGGCCCGTCCGCTCCAGCTCGGCCGTGCCCTGCGGGTGAATGAACACGAGGACGCCCAGCTCCTCGGCCTTGGCCCAGAAGGGGTGAAACTTCGGGTCGCTCAGCTCGAGGCCCTCGACGCTGCCGCCGAGGCCGGCCCCGCGCAGGCCGTACCGCTTGACGCCGTGCTCGAGCTGCTCGGCGGCGAGGTCCGGGTGCTGCAGGGCCACGCTCGCGAACGCGACGAACCGGTCGGGCCGGGCCGCGCAGATCTCGGCCAGCGTCTCGTTCTGGATCCGGATGAGCTCCGTCGCGACATCTCGGTCCGCCCCGTACCAGTAGGGGTTGATGCTGAGCGCCTCGACGTCGATGCCCTGCGCGTCCATCGCGCGAAGGCGCTCCCGCGGATCGGTCATCAGGAGGGCCTCGGTCTCCAGCTTGCGCCCCATCAGCGCCATCGCGGCGGGGACCGCACAGTGCGCGTGCACGTCCACCGTCTTCACACGCTTGCCGCTCACTACCACCTCTCGCTGCCGCCCTAGCGGGGCGCCGGCCCCGCCGCACGAGACGAACGCCGCGTCGGCCACGGCTAGGCCCGGATCCCGAGCAGCTTCATCGCCGTCCCGCCCAGCATGGCCGCCTTGTCGGCGTCGCTCACGCCCGGCGCCTCGAGGATGACGTCCACCGCGGTCGTCGTCCACGGATACGGAAAGTCGGTGCCCACCAGAAGTTGACCCGCGCCCACCTCGGCGGCGAGATGGCGGACGCCTTCCGGGGAGAACACCATGGTGTCGTAGTACATCTCCTTCAGATACTCGGACGGCTTCTTCTTGATCGGTCCATACGTGCCGCCGGGGCAGGCGGCCGGCCGGGTGGGGCACCCACGATCGGAGCGCCCCGCGTACGACGGCAGGAACCCCCCGGCGTGGGCCGCGCAGATCTTGAGCCCGGGGAACTTGTCGAGCGTACCCTCGAAGATCAGGTGCGAGAGCGCGATGGTGGTCTCGAGCGGGTTGCCGATCACGTTGTCGAGATAGCCGTTACCCTTGAGCCGCTTGGGGATGTCCGCCGCGACCCCCGCGCCCTGCGGGTGGATGAAGACGAGCACGCCGAGCTGCTCGGCCTTGGCCCAGAACGGGTGGAACCTGGGATCGCTGATCTCCTCGCCGTTGACGCTGGCCCCGATGGCGGCGCCCCGCAGCCCGTGCTTCTTGACGCCCTCCTCGAGCTGCTCCGCGGCGAGATCCGGGTGCTGCAGGGCGACGGTGGCGAAGGCCACGAAGCGGTCGGGGTGCGCGGCGCACGCCTCCGCGAGCTTCTCGTTCTGGATACTGATGATCTGCTTGGCGAGATCGCGGTCCGCCTTGTACCAGTACGGATTGATGCTGAGGGCCTCCACATCGATGCCCTGCTCGTCCATCGCGCGCAGGCGGTCCGACGCTTGCGTCGCCATGTGGAGGAGCGGCGGCAGGGCCGACCCCGGCGCGAGCAGCTTCAGGTTCATCAGCGCCAACGCCTCGGGGACGGCGCAGTGCGCGTGGACGTCGACGGTCCTGGCGCGCCGCCCGTTCACCACCACCTCGCGGCGCCGCGCCTGCGCGCGCGCCGGCACGGCGGCCATCAGGTCGCAGCCCACGAAGGCGAGGCCGGCGAGGGCGCCGGCGCCGATCTGGAGAAACTCTCTGCGTGTCGTCATGGCGATGTCCTCCGTCGTTGAGGTTCGCGCATCCATGGGAGCCAGCCCGCCCCGCATCCTGCCCCGACCGGCCCCCCGCGTCAATGCCCGTCCGCCTCACCATCATTCCTCCGATTTGGGCGTATGATGCCGTGTGGGCTCAGTGACGGAAGCGGGACGCGACCTGCGGCTCGATTTTTTCCGCGGCCTCGCCCTCTTCTCCATCTTCGTCGACCACCTCCCGGACAACATGGTGGCGCAGTTCACGCTCCAGACCGTGATGTTCGGCGACGCGGCCGAGGTGTTCATCCTGATCTCCGGGTACACCGCGGGCATGGTGTACGGGCGGGCCATGGAGCGTCAGGGCTTCCTGATCGCGGCCGTTCGCGTCAGCCACCGGGTGTGGCAGCTCTACGTCGCGCATGTCTTCCTGTTCGTGATCTTCATCGCGATGATGGCGTACACGGTCGAAGCCCTGAACAGCTCGCTCTACGCCGAGGAGTCCCAGGCCGCCGACTTCCTCAGCGATCCGGGCGTGGCGGTGGTCAAGGCGTTGACGCTGCAGTTCCAGCCGGCCTACATGGACATCCTGCCGCTCTACATCGTGCTGCTGGCCGTCCTCCCCTTCGCGCTGATCGGGTTCCGGTTCTGGCCGCAAGTCGTGCTCATCGCCTCGTTCGCGTTGTGGCTGGCCGTCCAGATCGACGGGCGGATCGCGCTGTCGGCCTATCCCGGTCCGAACCGGGTCTGGACCTTCAACCCGTTCGGCTGGCAGGCGCTGTTCTTCCTCGGGGCGTGGCTCGGGTGGCGAGGTACCCGCGGCGCGATGCCGTGGCTCGACCGCCGCTGGCTGTTGCGCCTGGCGGCGGGCTTCGCGCTGGCCGCGTTCGTGATCCGCTTGAGCTGGACGCTCCACGGCTTGTACCCTCCGATCCCCGCCCTGGCGAGCGGCAAGGCCTTGTGGCTGTTCCTGAGCAAGGAGGATCTCGGCCTGCTTCGCTTCGCCAGTGTGCTCGCGCTCGCCCTGCTCGTCGCGCGGCTGGTCGCTCCTCAAGCGCGGTTCCTGGCCGGCCGGGTCGCGTGGCCGTTCGTCATCTGCGGGCGCCACTCGCTCCACATCTTCTGCCTCGGGATCCTGCTCGCGGTGTTGGGGCACCTGGTGCTCAACGAGTCCTTCGGCCGCGTTCTCATGCAGCTCGCGGTCTCCGCGGTCGGCATCGGGATCATGATCGCGGTCGCGGCGCTCATGGAATGGTTCGCCGCCGCGCGGGCCGGCGCCGGCGGCCGGGTTGCGGAGCGCGCGCCGCTGTCCGGAGGGGAGTCATGAGCGCGACCCGGTCGCCGCTCCACTGCGCGATCGCGCTGATCGTGGCCGCGGCTCTCGCGCTATCATCCGCGCCCCGCGCGGCCTTCGGGCAGGAGCCGGCGTGCCCCACCCCCGAGGGCTTCGCCGCGTTCGAGGCGCCGCTCCCGAAGACCGCGAAGGCGCTCGCCGCCGGCTCGGAGGTCGTCATCGTCACTCTCGGCGGAACCTCGAGCCTCGGCAGCGCGGCGGGCGGGCCCAGCCTCTCCTGGCCTTCGCGCCTGGCCACCGCGCTCGCGGGCCGGTTTCCCGCCACGCGGATCAAGGTCGTGAACCTCGCGATGCCGCGGCAGACGGCGCGGGAGGCCGCCGACCGGCTCGCCCGCGAGGTCCTGCCCTTGAGACCGACACTGGTGATCTGGGAGACCGGCACGATGGAGGCGGTTCGCGGAACCGGCGTGGACGACTTCCGCGACACGGTGCAGGCGGGGCTCGACGAGCTGCGCGCCGCCGGGATCGAAGTGGTGCTGATGAACGCGCAGTTCTCTCGCGACGCCGACCCGATGATCCACTTCGCGCCCTATCTCGCCGCGGTGCGGGAGCTCGCGGACGCCAACGACGTGTCGGTGTTCCACCGCTACGGCCTCATGCGCCATTGGGCGGAGAGCGGTGTGCTGGACCTGAGGACGCGGGAGATCGAGAAGCGCCGCCGGCTTGCCGCCCGGCTCTACGAGTGTATCGGCCGGGCGATGGCCGATTTCGTGAGCCGCGGCGGTGCCGCGCCACCGTCGGCGACGCCCGGGATCCGACCGTGAGCGCGCGGCGGCTGGCGATCTCCTCGGCGATGGCGCTGGTCTTGCTCTGGCCGCCGCCCGTCCGGGCCGCGCACGAGGCGCTGCGGTGCGCCGTGCCGGAAGAGCTGACGCGGTTCAGCGTGGCGCTGCCCAATACCGCCCGCGCCATCCGCCAGGGCCGGGCGCTGGTCATCGTGGCCATCGGCTCCTCCTCGACCGAGGGGGTCGGCGCCTCCGATCCGGCGCACGCCTATCCTGCCGTGCTCGCCGAGGAGCTGCGGAGCCGCTGGCCGCGCCTCACGGTCACCGTGATCAACAAGGGTGTCAGCGGCGAGATGATCTCGCAGGTGCTGCCGCGCTTCGAGCGCGACGTGCTGCCCCACCGGCCCCAGCTCGTCATCTGGCAGACCGGGAGCCACGCCGCGCTCGGGGCAGGGGACGTCGAGGCCTACGCCGCCGCGATCCGCGAGGGGATCGGCCGCCTCAAGGCGGCGCGGATGGACGTGGTGCTGATGGATCCGCAGTTCGCCCCACGCGTGCTCGCGCGCCCCTTGCACGCGCGCGTCGTGGACTCGATCGGCACCGCCGCCCGCGACATGAAGGTGGCGGTGTTCCGGCGGTTCGCGGTGATGCAGCACTGGGTCTCGAGCGGCCAGTACCAGATGGACGAGGTTGTCTCGCGCGACGGCCTGCACCTGAACGACGTGAGCTACGGCTGCATCGCGCGCCTGCTGGCCGACAGCCTCACCGCCGCGGCCCGGGCGGTCCCGCCGCCCGAGGAGGGCGCCGCCGCGCCCGACGACACGCCCGGCGCGCCCGCGCCCCGCTAGTTTGATCTCCCCCACGCGCTGTGGCAGCATCGGCGCGAGCCCGCGTCGAAGAACTGGACCTCACCGCAGAGGAGGAGATGATGAACCAAGCGGCGAAGGGCCGGCGGCTCGTGGCCGCCGGCCTCCACCCGCTTCCGCCGGCCGCCCGTATACCGCTACGAGAGAAGACACGGCATGAGCGAGCTGTTCGAGGATGAGGTGCGGGATGTGCCGCTCGCGCCGGGAGCGATGGTGCTGGGCGGGTTCGCGCGGCGCTTCGAAGGGCCGCTCGTCGCCGCCTTGCAACGAGTGGTGGAGCTCGCGCCCTTTCGGCACATGATCACGCCCGGCGGCCATCGGATGTCGATCGCGATGACCAATTGCGGGCTGGCCGGCTGGGTCACCGACCGCACCGGCTACCGCTACGATGGCGGTGATCCGGAGAGTGGTCGTCCCTGGCCGCCGATGCCCGACGTATTCGCCGACCTGGCTGGTCAGGCGGCCGCGCGGGCGGGGTTCGACGGCTTCGCGCCGGACGCGTGTCTCATCAACCGGTACGAGCCGGGGGCGCGATTGTCGCTACACCAGGACAAGAACGAGCGGGACTTCGAGGCGCCGATCGTGTCGGTCTCGCTCGGCCTGCCGGCCGTCTTCTTGTTCGGGGGATCGCGTCGGGCCGACACGCCGCGCCGCGAGCCCCTGGCTCACGGTGATGTGGTGGTCTGGGGAGGTCCCGCCCGACTTCGCTATCACGGCGTCATGCCCCTCGAGGAGGGGCAGCACCCCGTGATGGGCGGGTGCCGGATCAACCTCACCTTCCGGAAGGCGACATGAGTCGTGGATAGACGGCAGCTTCTCGAACGACTCGACACGGCGTGGGCGGCGTTCAAGGCGTCGTACGCCGGCTTGTCAGACTCGCAGCTGATGGAGCCCAACGTCACGGGCGCGTGGTCGGTACGG
>DASQAL010000223.1:0-7422 GCA_035635775.1 Candidatus Acidiferrum sp. | reverse complement strand
CATCGGCGGCTACGCGCGGCCCACGGTGCGGCTGCCGGGCAGCGGCGGGGCCAACGACATCATCTCGCTCTGCCGCGAGGTGATGATCCTCACCGTCCACGAGAAGCGGCGCTTCACCGAGCGCGTGGACTTCGTCACGAGTCCCGGCTATCTCGAGGGCGGCGACTCGCGGCGGCGCGCCGGCCTGCTCTTCGGTGGCGTCTCCCGCGTGGTCACCACCCTCGGCATCTTCGGCTTCCACCCGGAGAGCCGCCGCATGCAGCTCCTCGCCCTGCACCCCGGGGCCACCGTGGAGCAGGTGCGCGAGAACACCGGCTTCGAGGTGCTGGTGAGCCCGGCCCTCACCACCACGAAGCCGCCCACGGAGGAGGAGTTGTCGATCCTCCGCATGCTCGACCCGAAGCGCCAGTTCATCGGATGAATCTCTCCACTACCGGAGACCCCCTCACCCTGGCCCTCTCCCCCAAGGGGGAGAGGGGACCTCGAATGTCTCCCTCTCCCCTCTGGGGAGAGGGCAGGGTGAGGGGCGCGGAGACCTCATGACCGACTTTGGCCTCGCCATCCGCAACTTCGTGGGCCCCGGGGAAGTGCCGGACATCCAGGGCCTCTACACCTACTCGGAGCGGGCGGAGGCGCTCGGCTTCGAGTCCCTCTGGGCTTGGGACCACGTGCTGCTGGGCGTGGAGCCCTCCTTCCCGATCGTGGACTCCATCACGATGCTGGGCGCGGTCGCGGCGCGGACCCGGACGATCAAGCTCGGCACCGGGGTGCTGGTGCTGCCGCTGCGCAACCCGGTGGTGGCGGCCAAGGCCCTCGGCAGCCTCGACGTGATCTCGGGCGGCCGCCTGATCCTGGGGGTGGCCGCGGGCTGGTACGCGCGCGAGTTCGACGCGGTCGGGGTGCCGTTCAAGCAGCGCGGCCGGCATTTCGAGCGCAACCTCGACATCCTGATGCGCCTCTGGACCCAGGACCGCGTGACCCTGAAGGTGGACGAGTTCAACCTGCGGGAGGCGGTGATGGTGCCCCGCCCCGCGCAGCGGCCCCGGCCGCCCGTGCTCATCGGCGGCTACGTGGACGCGGTCCTCAAGCGGGCCGGCACCGTGGGCGACGGCTGGCTCACCTACTTCTACACCCCGGAGAGCTTCACCAAGTCGTGGGAGAAGGTGAAGGCCTTCGCCCGCGAGGCCGGCCGCGACCCCGCCAAGCTCACCGCCACCAACCAGCTCGCGGTCTACGTGGGGCGCTCCCGGGAGGAGACCACCGCCGACATGCGCCAGTGGCTCTCCACCGAGTGGGACACCGCGGCCTGGAGCGAGTCCACCATCGATCACGCCATCCACGGCTCGGTGTCGGAGTGCATCGAGCAGCTCCGCGCCCACGTGCGGACGGGCGTGCACCGGATTATCTTGATCCCGTACCGCTATCAGCCCGAGCAGGTCGAGCGGATCGCCAAGGAGGTCTTGCCCAAGCTATGAGCCAGCTTGTCTACATCGACATCAACTGCGACATGGGAGAGAGCTACGGCCGCTGGACGCTCGGCCACGACGAGGAGGTGATGCCCAATATCACCTCGGCCAATATCGCCTGCGGCTTCCACGCCGGCGACCCGCACGTGATGCGCCAGACCGTGGAGCTGGCCGTCCAGCACGGGGTCGCGGTGGGCGCGCACCCGGGGCTGCCGGACCTCATGGGCTTCGGCCGCCGCCGCATGGACGTCTCCCCGGCCGAGCTGAAGGACTACCACCGCTACCAGATCGGCGCCCTGGCCGCCTTTGCCCAGGCCGCGGGCACCCGGATCCAGCACGTCAAGCCGCACGGCATCCAGTACCACATGTTCGAGGAGAACCTGCCGCTCGGGCGCGCCACCGCCGAGCAGCTGCTCGAGCTGGATCCCCAGCTCATCCTGATGACCATGGCCATGACCAAATATGACGCGGAGGCCCGCAAGGTGAAGGGCGTCCGCATCGCCGCCGAGGGCTTCGCGGACCGCGTCTACGCCGACGACGGCCAGCTCGTTACCCGCAAGCTCGGCAAGGACGCGCTGATCACCGATCCGGCCAAGGCCGCCGACCAGGCCGTCCGCATGGCCATGGAGGGCAAGGTGCGCACGATCACCGGCACGGTGATCGAGGCCAAGGTCGAGACCATCTGCATCCACGGCGACAGCCCGGGCTCGGACAAGATCGTGGCCGCGGTCCGCGAGGGCCTGGTCAAGGCGGGCGCCATCGTGAAACCGCTCCGGGACTGGCTGCCCCGCTAGCAGTTCCAGACGCAGATCCTGCGGGGCCAGGTCGGACCGTCCGAATTGGGTACACTGTATTCCGTTGGTCGTCACCCGCCTCCGGCCGGTCTTCTGGGTGGCGTTCCGTAACTCATCATCGCAACGGCGCTTTCCTCCCTCCCAAGAATGGCACCGAGTTTGCCCTAGGGTAGATCGGCGCTACCATGGCGGACTACACGGACGGCAGCAGCGTAAAGGGTGTGAGATCCGGCGGATGCCGGCCCGGTGAGATCAAGCCGGGCGCGTGCCTCCGCGGACATCGTCTCACGGACCCGCACGGCCCCCGCGGAGCCTTCCGGGAGCGCCACGTCGGCCAGATCGCGCGGGCTCACCGGCTCCCGCATCACCAGCGCGGTCTAGGTCGATGAGTCAGGCGGAAGCCGGGAACGCCATAGGGGAGGAAACCATGTCAACCACCACACTGAGACTGCTGACGGGAGCGGCTTACCGGCGCGAACCGAGCGCGATGCCTTCAGACTCGCAGATCGCGCATGCCCTGTATGACGCGCAGAATGCTCCCACGCAGAAGAGCCTCGACGAGATCCTGTCCATGGCTCAACGGAGCTCCGGCTGGACGCAGGTCTTCAAGCAGCTGAAGACGGAAGGCCTGATCGAGGAGCAGACGCTGGGCCACGTGGTGGCCCGCTGGACCAATCGCACGATCCGTACCCGACGGCCCGCGCTGGCGTCGGTCGAGAACATCTCCGCCTAAGCGTCCCGCCACATCCGCTACCGCGCGGCCAGGAGCGACTCCAGCCGCGCGGTAGCGCGTTCCCAGTCGAACTGAGCCCCCACGAAGTCCTGGCCCTGCCGCGCGATCCGATTTCTCAGCTCCGGGTCCTCCACCAGACGGGCGAGCCCCCAGGCCAGTGCGTCCAGATCGCGCCGCGGCGCCACCACCGCGGTGCGACCGTCGATGGCGTAGTCGCGACAGCCCCCGTTGTCGTAGGTGCAGAGCGCGGCCCCGCAGGCCATCGCCTCCATGGCGGGCATGCCGAGGCCCTCGTCCCACGACGGGCAGAGATAGATCGGGCAGCGGCTGTAGAGCCACGCCAGCCGCTCCTGCGGCAGGTTCTCGTGGAACTCGGCGAAGGGCAGCTTGCGCGGCGGCGGCTTCACCCCGAAGCCCACCAGGCTCGCCTCCGGATGGCGCGCCCGCACCCGGCCGAAGGCCTCGAGGCCATCGGCCACGCCCTTCCAGGGATACTCGTGGAAGAGCATCAGCACCCGGAGCCGCCCGTCGTCCTCGACCGGCACCGGGCGGAAGAGCGCTCCATCCACCGGGGTGACCACCACCGCGGCCGGCGTGTCGAAGCGCTCGGCCATGATGTCGGCGAGCCACGTCGAGATCACGATCTTCCGCAGCGGGATGCGGTAGGTGGCGTCCACCCGCGCCGCCTCTCCGTGGTAGAGGCTCTCGTAGTGCTGGATGAAGTAGAACTTCCGGCCGCAGCGGGTCGCCGCCGCCGCCACCGGCTCCACCGACTGCCACGAGGTGGCGATCACCGCGTCGCCCGGGGGCAGCGCCGCCGCGCTCCACTCCGGGACCCACTGCACCCGGGCCTCGAGCGTCGGCATCCACTCGGGCGCGCGCGGGAAGCGATTGCGCCACCACGCGGTCAGTGCCCGGTGGGCCGGGATGACCAGGGTCACGTCGTGGCCGCGCCGCGCCAGGCGGTCGGCGTGAATGAGGATCGCCCGCACCCCGCCCGCGATCCGGAGATGCGGACACAGAAACGTGATCTTCACGTCGAGCCCACCCTCACCCTACCCTCTCCCTCCCAGGAGGGAGAGGGCTGATTCGGAGATATCCCTCGCCCCCGGAGGGGGAGAGGGCAGGGTGAGGGGGCGGGTGGTGAGGGGGCCGGTAGGTCAGGGGATCCCTCATATGGCCATCGACACCTGGCCGGTGCGCCGGTACGCGGCCGGGTCCAGCACCACGTTGACGCAGTAGACCTCCCCCGAGCCCAGCGCGCGCTCCAGCGCCGGACGGAGCTGGCCCGGCTCGGTCACGTACAGGCCCTTGCCGCCGAGCGCCTCCACCATCCGCTCGAAGCGGGTGAACGGCAGCGAGGTGCCCACCGCCCGCTCGGCGCCGAAGAAGGAGAGCTGCGGGTTGCGGATCTGGCCCCAGCCGCCGTCATTGCCGATCACCACGGTCATGGGCAGGCCGAAGCGCACCGCGGTCTCCATCTCCATGCCGTTGAGCCCGAAGGCGCCGTCGCCCGCGATGAGCAGCACGCGCTGGGACGGCCGCAGCAGCTTGGCCGCGATCGCGAACGAGGGCCCGATGCCCAGGCAGCCGAACGGCCCGGGATCGAGCCACTGGCCCGGGCGCGAGAGCGGCACGATCTTGGACGCGCAGCCCACCACGTCGCCACCGTCGCCCACCACCGTGGTTAGGGCGTCCACCACCGCGGCGATCTCGTGGCCCAGGCGGTAGTGGCTGATCGGCACGTCGTCCGAGAGCCGCTCGGCCATGAGCCGGGCCTGCGAGTCGGCCTCCTTCTTCCGCACCGCGGCCAGCCAGGGCCCCACACGCGACGCCAGATCGCGCGGCAGCGCGTCGGCGAGCGCCCGCAGCGTGAGCCCGATGTGGCTGGCGAGGCCCACCGCCAGCGGGCGGTTGCGGCCCAGCTCGACCGGGTCGCAGTCCACCATGGCCACCTGGACGTTCTCGGCGAAGGACGGCGGGCGGCCGTAGCCCAGCCGGAAGTCGAGCGGCGTGCCCAGCACGAGCGCGACGTCGGCCTGGCCCAGGGCGAAGCCGCGGGCCTGCGCGAACGCCTGTGGGTGATCGTGCGCGAGGCTGCCGCGCCCCGCCCCGTTCATGAACACGGGCACGCCCGCCCGCTCGGCCAGCGCCGCGAGCTCCTTCGCCGCGTCGTCCCAGTAGACGCCGCTGCCCGCTATGATCACGGGCCGCTCCGCGCGGGCCAGCAGGGCGGCCAGCTCCTGGACGGAGTCGGGATCGGGCGCGGTGGGGCGCCGGTGGGCGTAGGCGGTGGGGATCGGGGCCAGGCGGTCCTCCACCACGGTCATCAGCAGGTCCACCGGGATCTCGACGAAGACCGGGCCCGGCCGCCCGGTGAGCGCGTGCCGGATCGCGGTGGTCAGCGCCTCCGGGATCTGGCGCGTCTCGCTGACCGTCCACGAGCCCTTGGTGATGGGCCGCAGCAGGTCCACCTGCTCCACCTCCTGCAGCGACCCCAGCCCGCGCAGCGCGAGCGGCGCGGCCCCGCCGATCAGGAGCACCGGGCTGCGCGCGGAGTGGGCGTTGGCGATGCCGGTGACCGCGTCGGTGACGCCCGGCCCCGCCGTCACCACCGCCACGCCGATATTGCGGGTGAGCCGCGCGTAGGCGTCGGCGGCGTGCGCGCAGGCCTGCTCGTGCCGCATGTCCACGACCTGGACGCCTTCCGTGATGCAGCCGTCGTAGATGGGCAGGATATGGCCGCCGCACCGCGTGAAGATGTGGCCGACCCCCGCCTGCTTGAGCGTGCGCGCGACGAGGTGCCCCCCGTTTAGCTCCGACATGCTAGCCGAGATCCGCCATGCTACGCCGGCGGCGCGGTCGGGATGTGCACGATCTCGAGCTTCAGCCGGTCCGGGGCCTCGAAGAACACCGCGTAGTAGCCCGGCCGGTACTCGGGAAACTCGCGCGGGGTGCCGTAGAGCGCGCCCAGCGTCCGGGGGGCCATGAACTCGGCCTGGAAGCGATCCACGTCCTCGCGGCGGTCCACGCGGAAGGCCAGGTGGTTGAGGCCAGCCCGCTTGCGGTGAAAACCCGGCCCGGTGTGCTCCGGGACCGCCGCGCCCACCCAGATGTCGGTCCCCCGACCGGAGAAGCCCGCCATCGAGTCGGTCTCGTAGACGGTCCGGTAGTCGAGATAGCCGAGGAGCGCCTTGTAGAACGGCAGCGACCGCGACGCGTCCCGCACGTTGATCTGGAGGTGATAGAGCTGGGCCTTCACCAGAACTTCTCCCACTTGACGCTCTTGCGGTCCATGCCCCGCTTGACCAGGACGTCCCGCACCTTGTTGATGGTCTCCCCGCCCCCGCACACGTAGACCACCAACTTGTCCACGCCGTACACGAGCCGCTCCACCGCCTCCGCGGGCTCGCCCTTCTCGCCGCGCCAGACCGCGGGCGGCTCGCGCAGCACCGGCAGGTACGAGAAGCCCGGGTAGCGGCGCGCGAGCGAGCGGAAGTCGGCGTCGTAGACGAGCCAGCCGGGGTTGCGCGCCCAGTAAATCAGCGCGGTGGGCCGGCCATAGCCCGTCTCGTAGAGGTGGGTCAGGATGGAGCGGATCGGGACGATCCCGATCTCCTCGGCCACGAAGACCGCGCGGCGCGGGTCGGCGCGGTTGAAGACGAAGCCGCCGGTCGGCCCCTTGAACTGCACCGGATCGCCCGGCTTGAGCGCGCGCGCCCACTGCGAGCCGATCCCGCCGGGGGCCACGTCGATCGAGAGCGTGAAGACGCCCTTGCGGGTGGGCGGCGAGACCATGCTCCACGCGCGCACGATCTTGGGGCCGAAGGGCACCGAGATCCACTGCCCCGCGTCGAAGGTGAAGTCGGCGGGCTCGAGCACCCGCAGGTCCACCTCCATGATCTCGGGCGTCACCGCGCGCACCGCGGCGACCTCCGCTCGGCACTCTCTGGGCTTCATCCCTCTCCCCTCCGAGGGGAGAGGGCAGGGTGAGGGGTGCTCCTCATGCCACCGTCTGCGCGCGCGGGATGACCTCGCTCGCGATGGCCTCGAGCTGCGCCCGCTCGTCCTCGGGATCGCAGATCGGGTTCATCACGAAGTAGTGGCAGCCGGCGCGCGCGAAACGGTCCATCTGCTCGGCGCACTGCTCGGGCGTGCCGATCACCCCGTACTTGCGGGCGAGCGGCCCGAAGTCCTGCGCGTAGCGTCGCGAGAGGATCCGCACCCAGGCACGCTCCGCGCTCTCGTAGTCGCGGCCCACCGTGATGAACGTGAGATGGGCGGCCACGAAGCCGTCCAGACGGCTGCCCGCCTGCTCGGCGGCCTCGCGAATCTTGGCCAGGCTCTGGGCGTAGCGCTCGGGCTGGACGACATAGGACACCCAGCCGTCGCCCTGGCGCCCGGCCCGCTTCAGCGCGGCGTCGGAGCG
>DASQAL010000222.1:0-22446 GCA_035635775.1 Candidatus Acidiferrum sp. | reverse complement strand
GGACCGCTTCCTCGCCGGGACCGATACCTGGATGACGTCGCGGTGGGAAGCGCTGCCGGGCTCGGTGACGGAAGTGCGGAGCTACCTGAGCCAGCTCCCGCGCGACGTGGCCGAGAAGATCGCCTTCCGGAACGCCGAGCGCCTGTTTCCGTAAGCCTGGCTGGCCTCAGGCGACGCCGAGCTCCGCGGCCGTCGTCTCGATCTGACTCCAGGTCTGGTCCTCGATGGGAATCCCCTGCGCGCGTCGCTCCGCCTCGAGCCGCGCTTCCGGCTCGCCGGGGATCAGGATCTCGGTGGCGCCCAGCGCGAGCGGCGCCGACTTCACCCAGCCGAAGAGCGAGGCGACCTGGCGGTGGAACTCGGGCAGCGGCAGGAACCGTTCCACGTCGAGGCAGATCATGAGCGTGCCGTTGGCGAAGACGCCCGGCGGGGGGCCGGCGGGGCCGGTGCCGGAGAGGATGCCGCCCAGGATCTCCACCGCGAGCGAGAGCCCGTAGCCCTTGTGCTCCCCCGAGGTGAGCAGCGCGCCGGGCGGATCGCCGTAGAAGATCTCGGGGTCCGTCTGCGGCCGGCCCTGCGCGTCCACGAACCAGCCGGGCGGGGCCGGCTGCTTGCGGTTGCGCTTCACGCGCAGCTTGCCCTCGGCCACCACGCTGGTCGCGAAGTCGAGCACCATGGCGGGGCCGCCCGCGCCGGGGATGCCGACCGCGTGCGGGTTCGTCCCGAGGCGTCGCGCGGCGCCGCCCCACGGCGCCACGTTGAGCCCGTGGACGCAGTTGGCCCAGAGCATGCCGACGAGCCCAGTATTGGCGGCCATCTCTGCATAGTCGGCGAGCCGCCCCACGTGGCTGGTGCGCGAGGTGGACGCGGCGCTCAGGCCGCCCGCCTTCGCCTTCGCGATCGCCATCTCCATCGCGCGGCGGCCCACCACCTGGCCGAAGCCGCCGCCGCCGTCGAGCCGCACCAGCGCGGGCGTCTCCGCGATCACCGTCACCGGCGACCGGGGGTCCACGTCCTTCTTCTTCACCGATTCCCAGTACTGGGGGATGCGGATGACCCCGTGGGAGTCGTGGCCGCGCAGGTTCGCGCGCACGAGCAGCGCGGCGATCCACGCCGCGTCGCCGTCCGGCGCGCCCATCGCGGTGAAGATTCGGGTGGCCTTCGCTTCGAGCCGGGCGGGATCGATGGTCGGCATGTCGGCTACAATAACGCAGCCATGAAGGCCGAGCGCGAGTTCTTCGATCCGGCTGCCCTGCCGTGGCGGCCCGCTCCCGGATTCCCCTCGGGGGTGTGGGAGCGGATCATCAGCGGCGGCCTGGACGAGGGCGTGACCACGCGGCTGCTCCGCTTCGATCCGGGCTCCGGGAACGACCGCGTCGTGACCCACGACTTCTGGGAGGAGATCTACATCATCTCGGGCACGCTCGAGTGCGGCGGCCGCCCCTACCCGGCGGGCTCGGTGGCGGTGCGACCGCCCGGCATGCCGCACGGGCCGTTCCACTCCGCAGGAGGCTGCGTGAGCTTCGAGGTCCGCTACCGGGTCCGCTGATGCTCCGCAACCACGTCTGATCCCGCCTCGCGCCACCCCGACCGCGCGACGGAGTCCGGGAAGGGTTGTGGCCACCCGCCTCCCACCGTATTCTGGACGTACGCGGCCAGGGCCGAGGGTCGCGCTCCTATGACGCGTCCACGGCGGAGTTCCCGTCATTCCTAGCGGCGGCCGCGAGAGTCCCCACGCGCGGACGAACGCCGATCGAGGACGCGTGGCCTCATCCTCCGCGCGCCGGGCGGGGTCCGGCGAGGGCATCCCCTGGATCCACGTCGGCGTGTTCCTGGCCGGCACCATCCTGGTCGTGCTGTTCACCTCGCACCAGATCAGCACCGAGCGCGAAACCGTCCTCACCCACTGGAAGAGCCGCATCGCCACCATCGCGGCCGACCGGACCCGCCTCGTGTCGAGCTGGCTCGCGGCCCGGCGCGCCGACGCGGAAGTGCTCGCCGCCTTCCCGGCGGTGCGCGCGCTGCTCGCCGGCCAGGGCCGGGACGAGGAGGCGCTGGCGCGGCACCTGAGCCGGGTCGCCGCCGCCTACGGCTACGTGGGCATCGTGGTCTCGGACGCCGCCGGCCGCGCGGCGGCCCGCTCCGCCTCGGACGCCGGGCTCGCCGCCGGGCTGCTGGAGCGGACCGCGGAGCACGCCGCCCGCGTGGCGAAAAGCCGGAAGCCGCGCTTCGAGCTCGGCGGCGACGGTGCCGGCCGGCTGCTCGTGGTCACGGTGCCCGTCTTCTCCGACGGCGCGCCCGCCGGCCTCGACGCCGACACCCGCCCGCTGCTGGGCGTGGTCTCCCTCGCGGCCAGGCCCGAGGCCGGGCTCTACCCGCTCCTCGCCGACGACGCGGAGCCGACGCGTAGCGGTGAGACGCTCCTCGTGGACCTCGACGGCGAGCCGCCCACCTATCTCTCTCCGCTGCGCCAGCCCATTGCTCCCGACGCCGAGATGCCGCGGCGCGCGCTCGGCGCCCTGGGCGCGCTCGCCCGGGCGGCCGCCGAGGGGCGCGAGGCGGTCGGCGAGACGGTCGACTACCGCGGCGTGCCGGTGCTGGCCGCGGTGCGCCGGGTCCTGCCCGCCGGCTGGTCGCTCGTGCTCAAGGTGGACCGCGACGAGGCGCTCGCCGACTTCCAGCACTCGGGGCGGCTGGCCGGCGCGGCCGCCGCCTTCCTGCTCCTGGCCCTGGCCGGCTTCCTCATCGCGCTCCATCGCGAGCAGCAGCGCGCGCGGCTGCTCCAGGAGCAGATGCGCCAGGCCCGCGCGATGACGAATCTGAAGAGCTACGCGGACAAGATCGTGGCGAGCGTGCCCGCCGGCCTGCTGCTGCTCTCCGAGGACCTGCACGTGCTCTCGGCCAACCGCGCCTTCCTCGAGTCGTTCCGGCTCCGCGAGGAGGACGTGCTGGGGCGCGATCTCCAACAGCTCGTGCGGGCGGAGCGGCTCGTGCGCGGGGCCCGCGAGGTGCTCGCCGCCGGCACGACCCAGCAGGCCGGCCTCTACGAGCTCTACGTGTACGCGCGCCGCGACACCAAGCCCGCGCGCATCACCATGAGCGCCATCCACCTGGCCGACGACGAGCCGCCGCGGCTGCTCCTGATCGTCGAGGACCTCACCGAGGAGGAGCGGCTGCAGGCAGCCCAGCAGGAGTCGGAGCAGCGCTACCGTGACCTCATCCAGGGCCTCGACGCCATCGTGTGGGAGGCCGACGCGCGCACGCTCACCTTCTCCTTCGTCAGCCGACGCGCCGAGACCGTGCTCGGCTACCCGGTGGAGCGCTGGCTGCGCGAGCCCGACTTCTGGGCCCGGCGCATCCACCCGGACGACCGGGACCCGGTCATGCAGATCTACCGCGCCGCGATCGCGGAGGGCCGTGATCACGAGTTCGAGTACCGGTCGATCGCGGCCGACGGCCGCGAGGTCTGGCTGCGCGACATCGTCCACGTGGTGCGCGACGCGGACGGCCGGCCCACCACCCTGCGCGGCCTCACGGTGGACCTGACCGAGCTGAAGCGCTCGGAGCGCGCCCTGCACCAGAGCGAGGAGCAGCTCCGGCAGGCCCAGAAGATGGACGCGGTCGGCAAGCTGGCGGGAGGCATCGCCCACGACTTCAACAACCTGCTCATGGTCATCCGCGGCGACAGCGACCTGATGCTGCGCCGCCTGGCCCCCGGCCACTCCCTGCGCCGCAACGCGGAGGGCATCCGCGACGCGGCCGACCAGGCGGCCACCCTCACCCGGCAGCTCCTCGCCTTCAGCCGCAAGCAGGTGATGGCCCCGCGCCTGGTGGACCTCAACCGCATCGTGGCCAGCATCCACGCCATGCTCCAGCGGCTCCTCGGCGAGACGATCAACCTCGTCACGGTGACCGCTCCCGACCTGGGCGGGGTCAAGGCCGACCCCGGTCAGATGGAGCAGATGATCCTGAACCTCTGCGTGAACGCGCGCGACGCTATGCCCGACGGCGGCCGGCTCACCGTGCGCACCGCCAACGTGGACCTGGACGAGGCGGCCGCCGCGCGTCTGAGCGACGCCCGGCCCGGCCCCTACGTCCTGCTCGAGGTGGGCGACACCGGGGTGGGCATGGACGCGGAGACGCGCTCGCACCTCTTTGAACCGTTTTTTACGACCAAGGAACAAGGCAAGGGCACCGGGCTCGGGCTCTCCACCGTCTACGGCACCGTGAAGCAGAGTGGCGGCCACATCTCGGTGGAGAGCGAGCCGGGGCGCGGCTCCACGTTCACCGTCTACCTCCCCCGGGTGGCCGCCCCGGTCGCGCCGCCGGACCGGCCCGTCGCGGACGCCCCGGTCCCGCGGTCGGGCGCCTCCCCCGAGGCCATCCTCACCCCGGGGCGCGGCGAGACCATCCTGCTCGCGGAGGACGCCCAGCGCGTGCGGGCGGTGGTGCGGGAGATCCTCGAGATGAGCGGCTACGTCGTGCTCGAGGCGCGCCAGGGGGCCGAGGCCCTCGAGCTCAGCAACCGGCACGCGGGAACCATCCACCTGCTGGTGACCGACGTGGTGATGCCGCAGATGAGCGGCCGCGAGCTGGCGCAGCGCCTGGCGACCTTGCGCCCGGAGCTGAAGGTGCTGTATATGTCCGGCTACACGGATGACGCCATTGTCAGGCACGGCGTGCTGGCTTCGGGCATCGCGTTTCTCTCCAAGCCGTTCACTCCGAACGCGCTCGCGCTCAAGGTGCGCGAGGTCCTCGACGGCGTCGGCGAAGGCGCCGCGGCCGGCTCCTCGGTCGCACCCGGCCGCGGCCGACCCCGCCGCTAGCACCCCCGCGTCCCGGCCGCTCCCGTCATGATCGAGCGCCCCATCCGCGTGCTGGTGGCGAAGGTCGGCCTCGATGGGCACGACCGCGGCGCGAAGATCGTGGCCCGCTGCCTGCGCGACGCGGGCATGGAGGTCGTTTACACCGGGCTGCACCGCACGCCCGAGGAAGTGGTCGCGGCGGCGGTGCAGGAGGACGTGGACGTGCTCGGCATCAGCATCCTCTCCGGCGCCCACCTCACCCTCTTCCCCCGCGTGCTCGAGCTGATGCGCGGGGCGCGCGCGGAGGACATCCTGCTGGTGGCCGGCGGCGTGATCCCCGACGAGGACGTGCCGGTGCTGCGCGAGATGGGCGTGGCCGAGGTGATCCTGCAGGACACGCCGCCCGACACGATCGTCGCCCGCATCCGCGACCTGGTGGCGGCCCGGCCCACCGGCTGATGGCCGAGCCCCACGCCGCGCTCGATGCGGCCGCGCTTCGCGGGACGCGCGGCGTCGACCTGACGGTGTGGCCGGCCCGCTACGACCGCACCTACCGGCCCGCTCCCGCCGCCGAGTACTGGCTGCCCGAGATCGAGTGCGCGGATCCCGCCGCGCGCGACGCGCTCGTCTTCGCCAAGCTCACGCGGCAGGTGCGCTACGCGTGGGACCGGAGCCCGTTCTACCGGCGCCGGTGGCAGGAGGCGGGCGTGTCACCGGATACGCTCAGGAGCCTCGACGACCTCGCGCGCTTCCCGGTAGTCCAGAAGGCGGAGCTGCGGGCCGCCCAGGCGGCCGCGCCGCCCTTCGGCGACTATCTCTGCATCGAGCCCGCGGAGGTGGCACGCATCCACGGCACCAGCGGCACCACCGGCCGGCCCACCGTCTTCGGCATCGGGGCGGACGACTGGGGGCGGATCGCGGAGGCCCACGCGCGCATCCTGTGGGGCGCGGGCCTCCGACCCGGCGACCGCATCCTGATCTGCTCGTTCTTCAGCCTCTACCTGGGCTCCTGGGGCGCCCTCGCGGGCGGCGAGCGGCTCGGCGCCACCGTGTTCCCCTTCGGGGCGGGCGCGCAGGGGCAGACGCTCCAGGCCGTGCAGTGGGCCCGCGATCTCCGGCCGACCGCGTTCTACGGTACGCCGTCCTACGCGCTGCACTTCGCGGAGACCGCGCGCCGCGAGGGGATCGACCCGGCGAGCTTCGGCTTCCGCGTCCTCTTCTTCTCGGGCGAGCCGGGGGCGGGCATCCCGGCCACCCGCGCGCTGATCGAGCAGACCTTCGGCGGCATCTGCGTGGACATGGGCAGCATGGCCGAGATGTCACCCTGGATGACCAACGGCGAGTGCCGCCACCGTACCGGCATGCACCTCTGGCAGGACCTGGTCTACACCCAGGTCTGCGATCCGGAGACGTTCCGGCCTCTGCCCTACGGCGCCGAGGGCACGCCCGTGTACACTCACCTCGAGCGGACCTCGCAGCCCATGATCCGGCTGGTCTCGGGCGATCGCGCGCGGTGGGTGGATGGGCCGTGCCCCTGTGGGCGGACCTACCCGCGCCTGCCGGACGGGCTCTACGGTCGCTTCGACGACATGATCATCGTGCGCGGCGAGAACATCTACCCGAGCGCCATCGAGGACACGCTGCGGGCCATCGGCGGCTTCGGTGGGGAGTTCCAGGTGATCGTCTCCCGGCGCGACACCATGGACGAGCTGCTGGTCCGCGCCGAGTACACCGCAAGGCACCGCGGCCCGCTCGACGCGCTGCGCGCGCTGATGCGCGAGCGCCTGCGGGCCCGCCTCGGCGTCCATCCGATCGTGGATCTCGTCCCCGAGGGCACGCTGCCGCGCACCGAGTTCAAGGCCCGCCGCGTGATCGATGATAGAGATCTTTATCGCCAGGCACTACGAACCGGAGACAACCGCCATGTTTGACCCGGAACAGCTCAAGCGTCTCGCCGAAGAGAAGGCCGCGTGGGAGGCCGGGGAGCTCGCCGAGTTCCTCGCCCGCCAGCCGGAGGCGCGCACCGACTATCGCAGCGGCTCGGGCCTGCCCGTGCAGCGACTCTACACGCCGGAGGACATCGCGGACGCGCCGACCGACAATATCGGCCTGCCCGGCCGCTATCCCTACACGCGCGGGCCCTATCCCACCATGTACCGCGGCCGCAACTGGACGATGCGCCAGATCGCGGGCTTTGGCACCGGGGAGGACACCAACGGGCGCTTCCGCTACCTGATCGAGCAGGGGCAGACCGGCCTCAGCGTGGACTTCGACATGCCTACCCTGATGGGCTACGACTCCGACGACCCGCGCTCGCTCGGCGAGGTCGGGCGCGAGGGCGTGGCCATCGATACGCTCGACGACATGGCGGCGCTCTTCTCGGGCATCGACCTCGAGCGCATCTCGGTCTCCATGACCATCAATCCCAGCGCGTGGATCCTGCTCGCCATGTACGTGGCGCTCGCGGAGTCGCGCGGCTTCGACCTGAACAAGCTGTCCGGCACCGTGCAGGCCGACATCCTGAAGGAGTACATCGCCCAGAAGGAGTGGATCTTCCCCATCCGCCCGTCGATGCGGGTGATGCGCGACATGATCGTCTGGAGCGCGCGGAACCTCGCCCGCTACAACCCCATCAACATCAGCGGCTATCACATCTCGGAGGCGGGGGCGACCTCGGTGCAGGAGCTGGCCTTCACCATGGCGAACGCGATCGCCTACGTGGAGGAGGTGACGCGCGCGGGCGTGCCCGTGGACGAGTTCGCGCCGCGCCTGGCCTTCTACTTCGTGGCCCAGGCCGACTTCTTCGAGGAGGTGGCCAAGTTCCGCGCGGCCCGGCGCATCTACGCCCGGCTCATGAAGGAGCGCTTCGGGGCCACCAAGGCCGAATCCATGCGCCTGCGCTTTCATTGCCAGACCGCGGCGGCCACGCTGACCAAGGCGCAGCCGCTCAACAACATCATCCGCACCGCGCTGCAGGCGCTGTCCGCGGTGCTGGGCGGGGCCCAGTCGCTCCACACCAACGGCATGGACGAGGCCTACGCGATCCCCTCCGAGGAGGCGATGAAGATCGCGCTGCGCACCCAGCAGATCATCGCGATGGAGACGCGCGTGCCGCAGGTGGTGGATCCGCTGGGCGGGTCCTACTACGTCGAGGCTCTGACCAACCGGGTCGAGGCCGAGGTCCTCCGCATCCTCGCCAAGGTGGACGCGATGGGCGGCACCATCAAAGCCATCGAGGAGGGCTTCTTCCAGCACGAGATCGCTGACTCCGCCTACGATTTCGCCCGGCGCAAGGCGGCGGGCGAGCAGCCGGTGATCGGCGTCAATACATTGGTCGAGCCGGCCGCGCCGCCGCCGCTGCCCATCCACAAGGTGGACCCCGCCGTCGAGGCGCGCCAGATCGCCGGGTTGAAGGAGGTGCGCCGGCGGCGCGACCAGGCGCTCGTGGGCCGCCTGATGGACCGGCTCGAGCGCGAGGCGCGCGAGCCCGCGACCAATATCATGCCGGTGACGATCGAGCTCGTGAAGGCGCGCGCCTCGCTGGGCGAGATCGTGGCGCGGCTCCGCCACGTCTGGGGCACCTACATCGAACGGCCGGTGTTCTGATGCCGCCCCGGCCCTTCCGCATCGAGGTCCCCGAGAGCACGCTCGCCGATCTGCGCGAGCGCCTGGGCCGCGCGCGCTGGCCCGACCAGGCGCCCGGGGCCGAGTGGGCGTTCGGCACGAGCCTCACCTACATGAAGGAGCTCACCGCCTACTGGAAGGACCGCTACGACTGGCGCGCGCACGAGACGCGCCTCAACGGCTTCCGCCAGTTCACCACGCCCGTGGCGGGCATCGATCTCCACTTCATCCACGAGGAGGGCCGTGGCCCGAACCCGCTCCCCCTGCTGCTCTCCCACGGCTGGCCCGGCTCGGTGTGGGAGTTCCACAAGATCCTGCCCATGCTCACCGACCCGGCGCGCTTCGGCGGCGATCCCGCGGACGCGTTCACGGTGATCGCGCCCTCGCTGCCGGGCTACGGCTTCTCGTTCGCGCCCGGCCAGGCGCGCTTCGGCGTCGCGGAGATCGCCGACGTCTTCGCGGCGCTCATGACCGATGTGCTCGGCTACCGGCGCTTCGCCGCGCAGGGCGGCGACTGGGGCGGCTTCATCACGTCACGCCTCGGCGCCGCGTATCCGGACCGTCTCGCCGCCATCCACGTGAACCTGCTGTCGCTCCGCCGCGACATCAAGCCTCCCGCCCAGCCCTCGCCGGAGGAGAAGCAGTACCTCGACGATCTCGGCCGGTGGCAGCGCGAGGAGACCGGCTACCAGTGGATCCAGGGCACCAGGCCCCAGACGCTCGCCTTCGGCCTGAGCGACTCGCCGGTGGGACTCGCGGCCTGGATCGTGGAGAAGTTCCGAACCTGGAGCGACTGCGGCGGCGACGTGGAGCGCCGCTTCACCAAGGACGAGCTGCTCACCAACGTGATGATCTACTGGGTGACCGGCAGCATCAACGCCTCCTTCTGGCCGTACTACGCGCGCTTCCACTCGCCGTGGCCCATCGCGGACGGCCAGCGCATCGAGGTCCCGACCGGCTACGCCGCCTTCCCGAAGGAGATCGTGCGGCCGCCGCGCTCCTGGGCCGAGCGCATGTACAACATCCGCCGCTGGACGGTGATGCCGGCGGGCGGCCACTTCGCCGCGATGGAAGAGCCGGAGGCGCTCGCGACGGAGCTGCGCGCCTTCTTCCGGGAGTACCGCTGACCGCGACGAGCCCCGGGCTGCGGGCCGCCGGCTTCGTCCTGGCGGCCCTGCTGACGGCGACCGTCGGGTTCGCGGTCTGGGCGGTGGGCATCGAGCCCGGCCGGGTGGTGACGCGGGAGACGCGGGTGCCGATCGCGCGCTGGCCCGCCGACCTCGGCCCCCTGCGGATCGCCGCGCTCGCCGATCTGCACACCGGCGCGCCCCACATCACGGTGGACAAGGTCCGCGAGATCGTCCGATCCGTGAACGCGGCGCGGCCGGACCTGATCGTGCTGCTCGGCGACTACGTCATCCACGGGGTGGTGGGCGGCCGGTTCGTGGCCATCGAGCCGACCGCGGCGGTCCTGCGCGATCTCCAGGCGCCGCTCGGCGTCTTCGCGGTGCTGGGCAACCATGACTGGTGGTACGACGGCCCCCGCACCGCCCGCGCGCTCGAGGCGGTGGGCATCCGCGTCCTGGAAGACACCGCGGCGGAGGTGGCCGTGCGGGGCCGCCCCCTCTGGATCGCGGGGGTGAGCGACGCGCGGACGCGCCCGGCCGCGATCGCCCGCGCGCTCGCGCCGGTGCCGCAGGGCGCGCCGGTGATCGTCCTCACGCACAATCCCGATCTGTTCGTCCGCGTGCCCCCGCGCGTGCTCCTCACCCTGGCCGGACACACCCACGGCGGCCAGGTGAACCTGCCCGTCCTCGGCCGCCTCATCGTGCCGTCGCACTTCGGGGATCGCTACGCCATCGGCCACATCCGCGAGGACGGCCGCGACCTCTTCGTCTCGCCCGGCATCGGCACCAGCATCGTCCCGGTGCGGTTCCGGGTGCCGCCGGAGATCTCGTTGCTCACGGTGGGGCAGTGAGGGCGCTCACGCTTCGCCAACGCACGCGCCTGCTCGCGAGCGGCGTGCCCGCGCTCGGCGTCGCGCTCGTGCTGGCATCCGCCTGCCTCTGGGGCCTCCTCGCCGCCTCTCGCGCGCGGGTCGGCGACTTGCTCTTCACCGCCCGCCCCGCCCAGTCCGCCCGCTCCACCGTCATCGTGGGCATCGACGAGAAGAGCTACCAGGCGCTGCTCGCGCGCCACGGCCCGCTCTCGGCCTGGCCCCGCACCCTCTACGCCGAGGCGCTCGACGCCCTCCGGCCCGCGGCGCCGCGGGTCGTCGCCTTCGCGATCTTCTTCGACGCGCAGCGGCCCGAGGACGGCGCGCTCGCCGAGGCGATGCGCCGGGCCGGCAACGTGATCGTGCCGGTGGTGGCCCAGGGCGCGAAGGCCTTCGATCCGCGCCCGGGGGTCGCCCAGGAGTTCGAAGCCTTCGTCCGGCCCGCCTCCACCGTGCGGAACGCGGCGGTCGACGAGGGGCTGGCCAACGTCACCACCGGCCGGGACAGCGTCGTGCGGAGCCTCCCACTCCTGCTGCGCGCCCGCGGCGAGGAGCTGCCGAGCCTGGCGCTCGCCATCGTGGCGCGCTTCACCCGGCGGCCGGTCGTCCTCGACGCGCCCGCGGAAGCCGGCCTCGTCCACGCGGCGGGCCGGGCGATCCCGGTCGGGGAGCACGACACGATGCTGATCGACTTCCTCGGCCCGCCGTCCGCGCCGGGAGGCGGCGGGCCCTTTCGCATCATCTCGTTCGTGGACGTGCTCGAGGGGCGTTTCGATCCCGCCCTGGTCCGCGACCACATCGTGCTGCTGGGCGCCACCATCCGGGGCGTGGACGAGCACGCCACCCCGACCACCGGCGACACGCGGATGTGGGGTGTCGAGATCCTCGGCAACGCGGTCGAGACCGTGCTGTACCAGCGCTTCCTCCTGCCCGCCGGGCCGGTCGCCACCGCGCTCCTGATCGGGCTGATGGCGCTGCTCGCCGCGCTGGTGGTGGCCGCGTGGCGGCCGCTACCCGCCGGGCTGGCGGTGGCGGCCGGGCTCGGCCTCTACGGCACCGCCGCGGCCCTGCTCTTCGAGCGCGGCCTCGTGCTCGACCTGATCTACCCGCCCGCCGCGCTGCTGATCAGCTTCGCGGCCGCGCTCTCCTCGCGCCTCGTGCTGGAGCAGGCGGAGCAACGAATAGTCCGCGAGGCGATGGGGCGCTATCTCTCCCCGGCGGTGAGCCAGTGGGTGCTCGCCGATCCGGACCGGCTCCGGCTCGGCGGCGAGACGCGCGAGATGACGGTGCTCTTCAGCGATCTGCGCCAGTTCACCACGCTCGCCCACGCGCTCCCGCCCGCGACGCTCGTGGCCCTGCTGAACACCTACCGGACCGAGATGGCGGACGTGGTCTTCCGCCACGACGGCGTGCTCGCCCAGTACGCGGGCGACGCCATCGAGGCCTTCTGGAACGCGCCGATGGACCAGGCCGACCACGCGCGCCGCGCCTGCCTGACCGCGCTCGACATGGTCGCGGCGCTCGCGACGCTGCGCCCGCAGTTCGAGGCGCGGGGCTGGGCCCATCTCGACCTGGGGGTGGGGATTAATACCGGGCAGATGGTGGTGGGCAACATGGGCTCGAAGGACCGCCTGATCTACACCGCGGTCGGGGATCCGGTGAACGTGGCCGCGCGCCTCGAGGGGCTCTCCAAGGAATACGGCGTGCGGGTCGTGGTGGGCGAGGCGACCGTCGCCGCCGAGCCCCGGGCCTTCGAGTACCGCTTCCTCGATCTGGTCGCGGTCAAGGGCCGCGCCGAGCCGTTGCGCTGCTACGAGGTGATGGCGCGCGCGGGCGCGCTCGACCCCGCGGGCGCGCGCCGCCTCGCGCGCTACCACGAGGCTCTCGCGCTCTATCGCGCGCGGCGCTGGGAGGAGGCGCTCCGGCTCCTCGACGAGCTCGGGTCCGAGGCGCCCGCCGACGGGCCCATCGCGCTCTACCGGCGGCGCGGGCGGGCGCTGCTCGCGGATCCGCCGCCCGCCGACTGGGACGGCGTCTTCGTCGCAGAGTCGAAGTAGCCTCGTGTATCATGTCGCGCCATGAAGCTCGGATTCGCGCTGCCCACCGCCGGCGCCTGGGCCACCCCGGAGAACCAGATCCGCGTCGCGCGCCAGGCCGAGGCCCTCGGCTACCACTCGCTCTGGGTCTTCCAGCGCCTGCTCTACGCGCTCGAGCCCAAGAACGAGTACCCGCCGGCGCCGGGCAAGGTGTGGCCGAAACCCTTCGAGCGCGTGTTCGATCCCATCGTCACCCTCGCCTACGTGGCCGCGGCCACCCAGCGCATCCGCCTCGGCACCAGCGTGCTGATCATGCCGTTCTACCAGCCGGTCGTCCTCGCCAAGCAGCTCGCCACGCTGGACGTGCTCTCGGGCGGCCGGCTCGACGTGGGGCTCGGCATCGGCTGGTCGCAGGACGAATATGAGGCGGTCGGCGTGCCCTTCAAGCACCGGGGCCGGCGCGCCGACGAGTTCCTGCGCTGCCTCGACGCGATCTGGACCCAGGACGTCACCGAGTTCCACGGCGAGTTCTACCACGTGCCCCGCTCCCGGGTGGAGCCGAAGCCGGTGCAGAAGCCGCGCCCGCCCATCACCATCGGCGGCTACGGCAGCACGGTGGTCAAGCGCGCGGTGGAGCTGGGGGACGGCTTCAACGGCGGCAACGTGCCGATGGCGAGCGTGGCGCCGCTCGTCCGAGAAGTGAAGGACGCGGCGGCCGCGCACGGGAAGGACCCGGGCAAGCTCCACATCGTCTGCCGCGGCACCTACCGTGTCCATGACACCCCGCAGGGCAAGGACCGCCGGCCGCTGTGGGGCACGCTGGACGAGATCCGCGAGGACATCGGACGCTACGCGGAGGCCGGCCTCACCGAGCTGTTCCTCGAGGGCAACTTCACCCCGGGCGGGGCCGTGCTCGAGCAGGCGCTCGAGGTGATGGCGCGCCTGGCCCCCGGCCGCTAGAAGATTTCTGATCTATGGTGGCGCCACCATAGTGGCGGCGGCGAAACCATGGCGTAGCGGCCGGTGACCGCGAGTGTCAGCCCCATGTCAGGAACTGTGAACGATTTCCCAATAGTTGCGGG
Source organism: Candidatus Acidiferrum sp. (assembly GCA_035635775.1). GTDB lineage: Bacteria > Methylomirabilota > Methylomirabilia > Rokubacteriales > CSP1-6 > CAMLFJ01. The sequence continues at coordinate 8,903 of DASQAL010000222.1, read as the reverse complement.
GCCTCCGGACAAAGCGCAGTTATTTCATTAGGTTGTATAGGCCACTCCGGCGGCACTTTTCTTGCTGCCACAGCGGGCCATGGACGACAGCCTCCCGAGCATCCTGTGTGTGGATGACGACATCGACGTCCTCGAGCTGCTCAAGGAATACTTCACCGAGCAGGGGTTCGTCGTCCTCACCGCCACGAACGGCGTCGAGGCTTTCCTCCAGGTCAAGCGCTGGCAGCCCAAGGCCGTCATCCTCGATCTCTTCATGCCCCGCCTCGGCGGCATCGGGGCGCTGGGCCGGATCAAGGCGCTCAACCCCGACGTGGTCGTGATCCTGGTCAGCGGCATGGGCAATGCGCTCGAGCTGGTCACCGAGGCCGGCCTGAGTGTGGCCGGTGCCTTCACCAAGCCGCTCGACCTGGTCCAGCTCTCCGACACCCTGGCCCGGTCGGGCGTGGTGGCCCCGGCGGCGCTGGTGGCCGCGGCGGGCGACCCCGCGCAGGTCAAGCGGCCGGTGCGCGCGCGTGTGCTCGTGGTGGACGACGAGCTCGAGTTCCGCAAGGTGCTGGCCGAGTATCTCGAAGACCGCGGCTTCGATGTGATCGAGGCGCAGGACGGCGAGGAGGCTCTCCTCCGCGTGCCGGACTTCCACCCGCACATCGTGCTGATGGACGTGATGATGGCGGGCATGGGCGGCGTCGAGGCCCTGAAGCGCATCAAGACCGCCGCGCCCGAGACCTGCGTGATCATGGTCACCGCGGTGGAGGACATCGACTCCGCGCGCGGGGCCCTCGCGCTCGGCGCCTCCGACTACGTCACCAAGCCGTTCAGCTTCCAGTATCTCGACTCGGTGCTCGAGGTCCACATGCTGATGGACCACATCGACCCGAAGTCGAGCTAACCCGCCACTCCCTCCGCCGCTTCCTCGCCCGAGCGCACGCAGTCCGCGATCCCCACGCCCCGGTAGGCTCCGCCCGCCAGGCGCAGGCCCGGATGCCGCGCCACCGCCAGCTCGATGGCCTCCGCGCGGGCCGCGTGGCCCACGTGATACTGCGGCATCGCCCGCGGGTAACGGGCGACCCGGGTGAACAGCGGCACCCCCGTCACGCCGAGGAGGTCGGCGAGCTCCGCGCGCGCGATCTCCACCAGCGCCGCGTCGTCGGCCTCGAGCACCGATTCGTTCAGCGCCCCGCCGATGAACACGCGCAGGAGCGCGTGCGCCTCCGGGGCACGCCCCGGGTACTTCACGCTCGAGAAGGTGCCCGCGATGACGGGCCGGCGCTCCACCTGCGGCACCACGAAGCCGAAGCCGTCGAGAGGATGGCGGATGTCGGCGCGCCGATAGGCCAGCGTCACGGTGGCCGACGAAGCATAGGGAATCCCCTCGAGCAGGTGGGCGAGCCCGGGATCCACGTAGCGCAGAAGCCGCGCGGCCTGGTGGGCCTCCGGGGCCAGGATGAGCGCGTCGCCGGTGACGACCGCGCCGCCCGCGGTGGCGACGCGCCAGCCGCCGCCTTCCCGCGCGACCGAGACGGCCCGCTCCTTGAGACGCACCGCCCCGGGCGGCAGGCGGGTGGCCAGCAGGCGGATCAGCTCCTCCATCCCCTCGGCGAAGGTCACGAAGAGCGACCAGCGGGCGCCGCTCGTCCCCGCGTGAAGGGCCGGGGCCCGGCGGGCGGCCCGCCAGAGGGCCAGGATGACGCTGCGCTCGCGCCGCTCCATCTCGAGGAAGCGCGGCATGGTGGCGCCGAGCGAGAGCTCATCGGGATCGGCGGTGTAGATGCCGCCGACCAGCGGCTGGGCGACGCGCTCGAGCGCCTCGCGGCCGAGCCGTCGCCTCACGAACGCGCCGAGGCTCTCGTCGGGATGCCCGCCACGGGGCAGCAGCAGGTCGCAGGCCATCCGGAGCTTGCCGGGCCACGAGAAGAGCGACGAGGCCAGGAACGGCCCGAGCCGGGTGGGCGCCAGGAGCTGGAAGCCGTCGGGCAGCGGATGCAGCCGGCCGCGGAAGACCACGAAGACGCGTCGGAAGCGGTCGTCGGTCCCGATCAGCCGGTCCTCCACGCCGAGCCGCCGGCAGAGCGCGAGGGCCCACGGCTTCTCGGAGAGGAACGAGTCGGGCCCGCACTCGACGAGGAAGCCCTCGCGGCGCTCCGTCTGGATGGTGCCGCCCAGGCGATCCGCCCCCTCGAGCAGGGTCAGCTCGAGCGGCCGGCCGCGCTCGCGCGCCAGCTCCACCGCCCGGTGGGCGGCCGCGAGCCCGGAGAGCCCGCCGCCGACGACGACCAGTCTCACGGCGCCGGCCCGCGCCGGGCCAGATCGGCGAGCATCGCGACGAACGCGGGGTGGTCGTTGGCGGCGGCGGCCCGATGGAAGCCGAGATCACAGGATATGGCCACCGCCTTCGCTTCCACGTCGAGGTCGTAGAGCACCTCGACGTGGTCGCAGACGAAGCCGACCGGGACGACCACCACGTCGCGCGCGCCGTCCCGCGCGAGCGCGCGGATGACGTCGCCGACGTCGGGCTCGAGCCACGGATCACGCGGGGAGCCGCTACGACTCTGGTAGGCCACCGACCACCCGGACCGGCCGAGCGCGGAGGCGATGGCGCGCGCCGCCGTCTCGAGCTGGGCCGCGTAGGGGGAGCCCGCGGCCATGGAGACCGGGACGCTGTGGGCGGTGAAGACGAGCCGCGCGTCGGCCCGCCGCGCGGCCTCGATCCCCGCGAGCGCGGCCCCCGCCCGGGCCGCCATCGCTTCGATGAACCGCGGGTGCTCGCTCCAGGGCGGTGCGTAGACGACCTCGGGCGCGTCCGGGCCGACCTTCTCGCGCGCGGCCGTGACGTCCTCCACGTAGCGCGACCACGAGGCCTCGGTCTGCAACGACGACAGGATGATGCCGAGCGCCTTGCGGTAGCCCTGATCCTTCATCTCGGCCAGGGTCTCGTGCAGGAACGGGTGCCAGTTCCGCATGCCGACCCACACCGCCACCGGGCGCCCGGCCGCGGCGAGCGCCGCGCGCAGGCCCTCCGATTGGCGGCGGGTCAGCTCAGTGAGCGGCGAGCGCCCCCCCATCAGGTCGTAGTGATGCGCGACCTCCTCGAGGCGCTCGGCCGGGATCGGGCGGCCCGCGCTGACGATCTGCAGGAACGGGCGCACGTCCTCCGGGCGCTCCGGTCCGCCGAAGGCGATGAGGAGCACCGAATCGATGCCCCTCTCCCTCTCCCTGGGAGGGAGAGGGTCGGGGTGAGGGTCATGCCCGATCGACGCCACCCCCTCACCCTGCCCTCTCCCCCTCTCGGGGGAGAGGGATTCCGTCTCGATCATCGCGCGGACAGCTCGTGGACGATGTCCACGAGGGCCTTCACGTGCTCGACCGGCGTGTCCTTGTGGATGCCGTGACCCAGGTTGAAGACGTGCCCCGGCCGCCCGGCCGCCGCGTCGAGGATCTCGCGGACGGCCCGGCGGATCGCGGGCACGTCGGCCAGCAGCACCGCGGGGTCCAGGTTCCCCTGCACCGCCACGTCGTGGCCGAGCCGGGCCCACGTGGGAGCCAGCTCCACGCGCCAGTCGAGCCCGATCACGTCCCCCCCCGCCGCCTTCATGAGCGGCAGCAGCCCGCCGGTGCCCACGCCGAAGTGGATGACCGGCACGCCCGGCCGCAGCGCTCCGATCACGCGCCGGGAGTGCGGGAGCACGAAGTCGCGGTAGTCGGCGGGCGACAGCGCGCCCACCCACGAGTCGAAGAGCTGCACCGCCTGGACGCCGGCCGCGATCTGCCCGTTGAGGTAGTCGGCGGTGACGTCGGCGAGCCTCGTCATCATCGCGGCCCACGCCTCCGGCTCGCGCCGCATGAACGCCTTGGTGAGGAGGAACTCGCGCGAGGGCCCACCTTCGATCAGGTACGAGGCGAGCGTGAACGGCGCCCCCGCGAAGCCGATGAGGGGCACCCGGTCGGCGAGCGCCTTGCGCACCCGCGCCACCGTCTCGAACACGAAGCCGACCGCGTCCTCCACGTCCACCGCGGGGAGGGCCCGCGCCGCCGCCGCGCTGCGCACCGGACGCTCGATGCGCGGGCCGTCGCCACGGGTGAACTCGAGCCCGACCCCGAGGGGCTCGAGCACGAGCAGGATATCCGCGAAGAGGATCGCCGCGTCCACGCCCAGGCGCTCCACCGGCTGCAGCGTGACTTCCGCGGCCGCCGCCGGGCTCTTGCACAGCTCGAGAAAGCCGAGCCGCGCGCGCACCGCACGGTACTCCGGCATGTAGCGGCCGGCCTGCCGCATGAGCCAGATCGGGGTGAACGGCGTGGCCCGGCGGAGACACGCGTCGAGGAAGGCGGCGGCGGGAACGGCCGGCGGCATGCTGCCCGAAGCCTACAGGCGGGTACTGGCGCAGTCAAGGAAGCGGGGCTATGATCCGGCAGCGAGGAGGCTCCCCCATGTCCTTTCTCTCCGGCAAGCAGGCCTTCCTTCAGATCCTGAAGGACGAAGGTGTGGACACCATGTTCGGCAATCCCGGCACCACCGAGCTGCCCCTGATGGACGGGCTCGTGCGGGAGCCGAGCATCCGCTACATCCTGGCGCTCCAGGAGGCGGTCGCCATCAGCATGGCCGACGGCTACGCGCAGGCGAGCGGCAAGCTGGGCGTGGTCAACGTCCACACCTCGCCGGGCCTCGGCAACGCGATGGGCATGCTCTACGACGCGTACGAGGCGGGGACGCCGCTGCTCGTGACCGCGGGCCAGCACGATCAGGCCATGAACCTCACCGAGCCCATCCTCTGGTCTGATCTGCCCCCGGTGGCGCGCCCGTACGTGAAGTGGTCCCACGAGATCACCCGGCTCGAGGACCTGCCCCGCGCGGTCCGGCGCGCGGTCAAGACCGCGATGGCGCATCCCACCGGTCCGGTGTTCCTCTCGCTGCCGGTGGACGTGCTGAACGCGGAGCGCGAGCTGGATCTGCTGCAGTCCACCCGGGTGGCCCCGCGCATCCGCGGCGACCGCGCCGCGATCGAGGCGGCCGCCGATCTCCTCGTGAAGGCGACGCGGCCCATCCTGATCGCGGGCGACGCGGTCGCCCACGGAGACGCGCTGGCCGAGATGGCCCAGCTCGCGGAGGCGCTCGGCGCGCCGGTGTACACCGAGTGCGTGCCCTCCACGTGCTCCTTCCCGTTCACGCACCCGCTCTACCACGGGCCGTTCCCGCGCCTGGGCCAGCCCATCCGCCAGCTCCTCATGCAGCACGACCTGCTGTTCTCGGTGGGCGGCGATCTCTTCACGCTCTCGCTGCCGTCGGACGTGGAGCCGATGCCGGAAGGGCTGCCCCTGATCCATCTCGACCTCGATCCCTGGGAGATCGGCAAGAACTATCCGGCCCAGGTGGCGATCCAGGGCGATCCGAAGGCGACGCTGCCCGAGCTGGTGGAGGCGCTCAGGCGGCGGCTGACCGCGTCGCAGGCCAAGGACGCGAGCGCGCGCGCGGAAAAGCTGCGGGTGGCGCAGGAGGCGCGCCGCGAAGCGCTGCGGCAGGAGGCGGCCGCCCAGGCGAGCCGCTTCCCGATCAGCCCGCTCGCGCTGGTGGGCGCGGTCGCGGGCGCGGTGCCCGACGAGGCCATCATCGTGGACGAGTCCATCTCCTCGAGCCACGGGATCCGCGAGCTGCTGCGGGCCCGCGACCACCGCGGCTTCTACGGCCTGCGCGGGGGCGGCATCGGTTGGGGCCTGCCCGCCTCGCTCGGCGTCAAGCTGGCCCAGCCGGACCGGCCGGTGATCGCGCTGATCGGCGACGGCAGCGCGATGTACACGATCCAGTCGCTGTGGTCGGCCGCGCACGACTCCATCGCGGTGGTGTTCGTGATCTTCAACAATCAGTCCTACCGGATCCTCAAGCAGCGCACGCAGGCGCTCAAGGGCTTCTCGGCGGAGGACAACCAGTACGTGGCGATGGACCTGGTGAAGCCGGGGCTCGACTACGTGGGGCTCGCGAAGGCGCAGGGCGTGCCGGGCGAGATGGTGGAGAAGGCGGCCGACGTGGCCACCGCGATCAAGCGCGGGATGGCCTCCGGCGGGCCCTACCTGGTCGACGTCCGCATCGACGGCTCGCTCCGCGGCTGAGCGCGAGCGGCCGGCTCAGCCGGCCCCCGCGTCCGCGGTGGCCAGGAGCTCGCGCACCCGGTCGGTGAGGAGCTCGGGCGTGAACGGCTTCGCGACGAACGCGGAGTGCTCGCGGCCCAGCGTGGCCCGCGCGGCGGCGTCCTGCACGTAGCCGGAGACGTAGAGCACCGGCAGCGCGTGGCGCAGCGCGCGCAGCCGCTCGGCCAGATCGCGGCCCGACATGCCGGGCATCACCATGTCGGTCACGAGCAGGTGGATCTCCCCCTCGTGGCCCCGCGCCACCTCGAGCGCGGCCGCGCCGTCGGCGGCCTGGAGCACCGAGTAGCCGACGCGTCTTAGAATTTCGGTGGCCAGATCCAGGACCTCGGGCTCGTCGTCCACCACCAGCACCGTGCGCGAGGTGGTCCGCAGCCGCGGGCCCGCGTCGGTGGGCGGGTCGACCGCCAGCGGCTCCTCCACCCGCGGCAGGTGAATGGTGAACGTGGTGCCCCGGTCGGGCTCGCTCTGGACCTGGATGTGGCCCCGGCTCTGCTCGACGATGCCGTACACGGTGGAGAGCCCGAGACCGGTCCCCTTGCCCTGCTCCTTGGTGGTGAAGAACGGTTCAAAGACGTGCGCGGCCGTCTCCGCGCTCATGCCGGTGCCGGTATCGCTGACCGCGAGGGCCACGTAGGGCCCGGGCGGCAGGTTGGTCGGGTGGAGCGCCGCCGCCTCGTCCACCTCGACGTCCCGGATGGAGACGCCGATCCGGCCCCCGTTCGGCATGGCGTCACGGGCATTGACCGCGAGATTCATCAGCACCTGCTGCATCTGGCTGGGATCGACCTTGACTCGTCCCGTTCCCCGCACCGGCTCGACCACCAGCTCCATGTCCTCGCCGATCATCCGCTGCAGCATCGGCACCAGGTCGGCCACCAGCGGCCCCAGCTCGAGAACGCGCGGCTGCACGACCTGCTTGCGGCTGAAGGCCAGGAGCTGGCTCGTCAAGGCCACCGCCCGCTGCGACGTCTTCTGGATCAGGTCCACGTCGCGGTGCATCGGGTCGCCCGGCTTGAGCCGGCTCAGCAGCATGTGGGCCCGGCCGCTGATGACGGTCAGCAGGTTGTTGAAGTCGTGGGCGACCCCGCCCGCGAGGCGACCCACCGCCTCCATCTTCTGCGCCTGCTGGAGCTGCAGCTCGAGGCTGCTCCGGGCCGCGTCCGCGCGCTTCTGCTCGGTGAGATCCCGGACATAGGCGCTGAACGTGGGCGGCCCGTCCATCCGCGCCACGGTCACGGTCAGCTCCACCGGGAACTCGGTCCCGTCCGCCCGCCGGGCGCTCACCTCGATGCGGCGGCCCAGGATCGTGTGCTCGCCGGTCGCCAGGTAGCGCGCCAGTCCGCGCCGGTGGGCGTCCCGGAAGGCCGAGGGGATGATCACCTCCGCCAGCTCCCGGCCGATGACGTCCGCCCGCGCCTGCCCGAACATCCGCTCGGCCGCCGGATTGAACTCGATCACGTGTCCCTTGTCGTCCATGCCGACGAAGGCGTCCATGGCCGTTTCCAGGACCGCGCGGTGCCGGGCCTCGCTCTCGCGCAGCACCGCCTCCCCCCGCTTCCGCTCCGAGACGTCGACCATGCTCCCGACGACCCGCGCCGAGCGTCCGCCCGCGTCGCGGACGAACCGGCCGTGGTCCAGCACGTCGAGGTAGTGGCCGTCGCGGGCGCGGAAGCGGTACTCCGCCTCGAAGTCGTGGCCGCTGGCCACGGCCGTCTGGAAGCGCTCCTGGACCCGCGGCCGGTCGGCGGGATGGATCTGCTCGATCCACCACTCGTACGTCGCGTCGGTCTCGTCCAGGCGATAGCCGCACAGCTCGGTGAGCCCCTGCGTCCACGCCACCGTGCCGTGCTGTAGGTTCAGGTCGTAGATGGCGGAGCTCACCGCGGACGCGGCGAGCTCGAAGCGCTCGTTGGCCCGGCGCAGCCGGCGCTCGGCCGTCTGCAGCTCGGCGCCGAGCCGGCGCGCCGCGGTGAGCGCGCGGGTCTGCAGCAGCGTGATCACGAAGCCGATCTGTGCAGTTTGGAACCGTGGTCCGCGGCGTGATCCCCGCGAGGCAAAAATAGAGCGACGGCAACGCGACCGCACCACTTTGAGACCCGTTTTCTCGCGACGAGAAACAGATCGCCCGCATCATCGAGGTGAGGGCCAGCGCGAGGCGGCGTGAGCGCGGCAGTCGAGCCCGGAGGGAGATCGGCATGGAGACGTACAAGGTGGTCGAGCGGAGCAGCAGCACCAGGGGCCGCGTGGTGATCGACTGGCCGGCCGTCGAGCGGGCATCGCCGGAGGGCCACGCGGTGGAGATCCCGCTGAGCGGCGCGCTCAACAGCACGATGCACGCCGCCCTGCATCACGGCGCTCAGAGGCGCGGGCTCAAGGCCCACGTCCGCACAAGGGGGCGTGACAGGGGCGCGGGGCGGCCGAGGGGCAGCAGATGAATTCCGGCGGTCTGTTGCCCAAGATAGGGAGCCTCCAAGCCGAATGGCGGCGCTGCGGCAAGCCCAGGTGCCGGTGCGCCAGCGGGACCCTGCACGGCCCCTACTGGTACCTGCGCTGGCGCGAGGGCGGCCGGCAATGCCGACAATACGTTCCACGGGAACAGGTGAATGCCATGCGCGCCGCCATCGCCCAGCGCCGGCGCCTGCGTCCACCCGCATGGTCACTACGACAGGAGCTCGCCGAGCTCCGCCGACTAGCACAGGAGGTGCGCGATGACGAACATGCCGGATGAGACTGAGCGGGGCGACCTCGAGCCCACGCTCCGT
>DASQAL010000221.1:0-8025 GCA_035635775.1 Candidatus Acidiferrum sp. | reverse complement strand
CAGAGCTCCTCGATGATCCGCGCGTAGGTGGTGACGTCGAGGCCGAGGCCGCCGTAGTCGGTGGGCACGAGGGCCCCGAAGAGGCCGAGCCGCTTCATGCGGTCCACCAGCTCGTGCGGGTACCGGTCGGCGTGCTCGAGGCCGGGGGCCGCCGCCATCACGTCCCGCTCCACGAACTCGCGGACGGCGGCCACGATGGCGGGGGCGCGGCTCGCGGTGCGTGGACTCAAGGAAACCTCGCGTCGAGACTAGCAAAGCCCGCGCATTCATTGCAAGGCTTGCGCCCGCCACGCTCGCGCCCGCCCGGCTCGCGTCTTCTCTTCTTGGTCGCGGTTGCCGGGCCCGGTATGCTGAGGGCATGACCCTTACCGTCGCCAGCTACAATATCCACAAGTGCGCGGGGCTCGACCGCCGCGTGGACCTCGATCGGATCGCCCAGGTGCTGGAGGAGATCGACGCCGACCTGGTCGGCCTGCAGGAGGTGTTCCGGCCCCAGGCCCTGGGCCTGGCCGAGCGCCTGGGCATGCAGGTCGCGATGGGCCCGACGCGGGAGCGAGACGGCCTGCCCTACGGCAACGCGGTCCTCACCCGACTGGCCATCCGCGGCAGCCGCACGTTCGACCTCTCCCGGCCCGACCGAGAGCCCCGCGGCGGCATCCGCCTGGACCTCCAAATGCCCAACGGAGAAATGCCCAACGGGGACGGGGAGGTGGGGAACGGGCTCCTGCACGTCTTCAACGTGCATTTCGGGCTCAAGATCCGCGAGCGGGCCGAGCAGGTCCGCATGCTGGTGCGGGAGCACATCCTGCACGACGAGCTGACCGGCCCACGCATCGTGGTGGGCGATCTCAACGAGTGGTTCCCGGGCGCGGTCGGGCGCACGCTGCGCCGCGAGCTCAGCGGCCCCCGCATCCGCCGCACGCACCCCGCGCCGCTGCCGCTCTTCGCGCTCGACCGCATCTATTGGGACCGGGGCCTGGGCGCCGACGGCTTCCACGTGCACCGCAGCCGCCTGGCCCGCGTCGCCTCGGACCACCTGCCGGTGGTGGCCCGCCTGCGCCTGACCCCCGTGAGCGCCTGACCGGGATCTCGCGATCCGCGAAACCGACGGATTGTTGCCGGACGGTGCCGCGCTTTGTATGCCGGGAGATCGGGGCAATCTTGCGCGGTTATAGAATAGGAGAAGGAGATCGATGACTTATAGGGTACTGACCCGTGGCAAGCGCCTTGCTCTCCTAGAACCTCGTCATGGAAGAGAACGACCAGAGGGGAGAGCATGTCGCGCTGATCGGGGCATCGCCCGCCGCCTGGCCGTCCCAGGCGACGGAGCCGGCACCCACGCGCCTCCCTTCGCGGGCCCTGGTGGTGGACGACTCGCTGGTGGTCGCGGAGGTGGTCACCACGCTGCTGCGCCGGACGGGCTGGACGGTGGACGTGGCGACGAGCGTGGACGCGGCGCTCGATCACGTGCGCGGCATGCCCTACGACCTGGTGGTCTGCGACGTCTGCATGCCGGATGGCGGTGGGCCGGCCGTCTACTACGCGGCGACCATGCGGCGGCCGGACCTGACCAACCGCTTCCTTTTCATCACCGGGAACGTGGACGACCCCGAGCCCTGGCGCTTCCTGGCCAAGATCCGCGCCCACGTGCTCGAGAAGCCGTTCACCGGCCGGGCGCTCCGGCACGCCCTGATCAAAGTCATCGCCTGACCCGCCCGCTCGTCGCGGCCCTGCTGCTGCTGGCCGCGCTCGCCGGCCCCGCGTGGGCGGGCCCCGCCACCGACCAGCTCCGCGCCTACACCGACCGGGTCGTCCGCATCCTGGAGGATCCCGCCTTGAACCAGGCCCAGCGCCGGACCGAGATTCACGCGGTCGCGCTCGAGGCCTTCGACGTGGCCGAGGCGGCGCGGCGCGCCCTGGGCCCCCACTGGCCCAAGCGCTCCGCCGCGGAGCGGGACGAGTTCACCGGGCTGTTCCAGGGGCTGCTCGAGCGCGGCTACCTCGCGCGCATCGGCGAGTACGGCGGGGAGCGCGTGCAGTACGTGGCGGAGCGGGTCGATGGCGACTACGCCACCGTGCGCGCCCAGATCGTCACCAGCAAGGGCACCCAGGTGCCGGTGGAGGCCCGCGTGGTGCGACGGGGCGAGCGCTGGCTCATGTACGACGTGCTGATCGAGAACGTGAGCCTGGTGGCGAGCTACCGCTCGCAGTTTGACCGGGTGATCCGCACGTCCTCCTACGAGGATCTGGTCCGCCGCCTCAAGGACCGCGGCCAACCGTAGCGCGGTCAGGTCGTGGCACTCAGAGCGCGATGTCGCCGAGGAAGATGCGCTTGACCTCGGCGGACTGGAGCAGCTCCGCCGACGACCCGGTCAGGATGGTCCGGCCCGATTCGAGGACGTAGCCCCGGTCCGCGAGCCGAAGCGCGAGCTCCACGTTCTGCTCGATGAAGACGATGCCGATGCCCTGTTCGTCGCGGATGCGTCGCATCAGGGTGGCCATCTGCTGAACGACGAGAGGGGACAGGCCGAGGAACGGCTCGTCGATCATGAGCAAGCGCGGGCGCGCCATGAGCCCGCGGGCGATGGCGACCATCTGCTGCTCGCCGCCCGACAGGGTGTGCGCGAGCTGCGCCCGTCGAGCGGCGATGACGGGGAACAGGCGCTCGAGCTGGGCCAGAGACTCGGCGCGGTGCGGGCGCGCGGCCGGGTTGTGGGCGCCGAGCAATAGATTGTCGAGCACGGTGAGGAAGGGGAACAGGCGACGGCGTTCCAGCACGTGCGCCAGGCCTTCCCCCGCGGTGCGGTTGGCGGGCAAGCCGTCGATGCGCTTGCCGAGGAAGGTGATGCGCCCCGCGCGGGGCGCGATCAGCCCCGAGATGGAGTTCATGAGGGTCGATTTGCCCGCGCCGTTCGGCCCGAGGACCGCGACGATCTCGCCCTCGCCCACGTGCATCGCGGCCTGCCACAGCACCTGGAAGTCGCCGTAGGCGACGTCGAGACCGTCCACAGATAGCATGGGGGATAACATGGGGGCCAGCATCGGCGCGGCGCCCGGCGTGGTCACTGGGTGTACGCCTGGCCGAGGTAGGCGTCGACGACGCGCCGGTCGCGCGTCACCGCGTCGGGCGTGCCGTCGGCGATCTTCTCGCCGAGATAGAGGGCGACGATGCGCTGCGCCACCGCGGTGATCACCCGCATGTTGTGCTCGATGACCAGGAGGGTGAGCCCACCGCGATGCAGGTCACGGACGAGCTGCACCAGGCCGGGGATGCTGCGCTGGTCGACCCCGCCGGTCACCTCGTCCAGCAGGAGGACCCGCGGCTCGGTCGCGAGCGCGCGGGCCAGTTCGAGGCGCTTGCGCTGGCCGGTGGAGAGCGTGCGCGCGTGCGCGTCCGCCTTTTCGGCCAGCCCCACGCGGTCGAGCAGGTCGCGGGCGCGGGCGCGCGCGTGCCGCACGTCGTGCGTGCGGGTGAGCGCGCCGACCATCACGTTGTCGACGACGGTGAGTCCGGCGAACGGCCGCAGCTTCTGGAACGTGCGCGCGACGCCCAGACGACACACGCGATCCGGCGAGAGGCCGGTGAGCGAGCCGCCGTCCAGGCGCACCTCCCCGGCGTCGGGGCGATAGAAGCCGCTGATGATCTCGAACAGGGTCGACTTGCCGGACCCGTTCGGCCCGATGATGCCGACCAGCTCGCCGGAGGCCACGTCGAAGGAGACGTCGCGGTTCGCGGTGATGCCGCCGAAGCGCTTGGTGATTCCCGCGACGGACAGGAGGCTCATGGCGCCGTCCCCAGATGGGGGCGCCGCCGCAGGTGCTCGCCGAACCAGGGGAGCAGGCCCTGCGGCGCGAAGCGCATGGTCACGATGAGCACGACCCCGTAGATGATCAGGTAGATCCCGACGAGACCGGCGCCGATGCCGCCGAAGCGGGCGCGCAGGGACGTCTCCAGGATCGTGATGAGAGCCGCGCCGAGGAACGGGCCGAGCGGCGTACCGATGCCGCCGAGGATCGCGGCCAGGCAGAAGCGGACCGACAGGTCCACCGAGAAGACGTAGAACGGGTCGACGAAGCCGACGTACTGCGCCCAGAGCGTGCCGCACACCGCGGTGAGCGCGGCGCTGACCGCGATCGCCGCGACCTTGAGGCGGCGGGCCGGGACGCCGAGCGAGAGGGCCGCGTCCTCGTCCTCGCGCACGGCCGCGAGCTGGTAGCCGCGGCGCGAGCGCTCGAGATAGAGCTGGACCAGGTAGAGCAGGGCGGCCAGGAGGAGGACGAGGTAGACCCACACCCGCTTGTCCGCGATGCCGAGCGTCCAGAGGCCGGGGCGGAAGGGGACGGGAATGCCTTCCGATCCCGAGGTGAAGCCGCGCCAGCGGCTCGCCACGATGAGCAGCACCTGGGAGAACGCGATCGTGGCCAGCCCGAAGTAGGGCCCGCGGAGCCGGTTGCTCAGGAAGCCCAGGATGAAGCCGAACGCGGTGGCGAGCCCGGCGCCGACCAGCAGCCCGATCCAGGGCGACACCCCCCAGCGGGTGCCGAGGAGCGCCGCCGAGTAGGCGCCGAGCCCGAAGAAGGCGGCGTGGCCGAGCGAGAGCTGTCCGGCGTAGCCGCCGGCCACGTTCCAGGCCGCCGCGCTCGCGCCCCACAGCAGGATCAGGATCAGCCCGTCGAGAAGGAAGGCGTCGCGGACCACGATCGGCCCGAGCGCGGCCGCGGCGAAGAAGGCGACCGCCGGCCACGTGCCCCTCACGTGCCGATCACCTCGGCGCCGCGCTGGCCGAACAGGCCCGCGGGCCGGATGACGAGGATCGCGATGAACAGGAGCAGGTACAGCACTTCCTTCCACGCGGTCCCGATCACGTAGGAGCCCACGACCTCGACGAAGGCGACGACGAGGCTGGCGATCAACGCGCCCACCATGTCCCCGAGCCCGCCCAGCACGACCGCGACGTAGGCGATCAGCACGAACTGGAGCCCGACCGACGGATAGACGGGGTAGATCGGCGCGAGCAGCACGCCGGCCGCCCCGACGCAGGTGATGCCGACCGCCCACGTCAGGGCGAAGACCCGGCCGGTGTCGATCCCCATGAGCGAGGCGGCGTGGCGGTCCTGGGCGGTGGCCCGCATGACCTTGCCGGTGTACGACCAGCGCATGAAGGCGAAGAGCGCGGCGGTGAAGAGGACGGCGACCGCGAACGCGGCGATCTGCGCGAGGTTGAGCGCCATGCCGCCGAAGCGCACCACCACCGCGTAGTAGCTGGTGCGGACGAACTGGGAGTCGGCGCTCCAGAGCACGAGGGCCAGGGCCTGGAGGGCGATCGACAGTCCGACCGTCGTGAAGACCTGGACGTTGTGCGAGGCGTGAATGACCGGGCGCATCACGAGCCGATAGCTCAGCCACCCGCCGCCGAAGATGAGGGGCAGGCCCAGCACGAGGGTGACGTAGGGATCGAGCCCGAGGAGGGTGAACGCCCAGAAGGCGAGGTACATGCCCAGCATGAGGAACTCGCCGTGCGCGAAGTTGACCACGCGCATCACCCCGAAGATGAGAGTGAGGCCCACCGCGATGAGCGCGTAGACCCCGCCCAGCAGGATCGTGGAGGCGAGGAGCTGCGGAATCACGTGCATGATCGGCGGATCAGCCGAACGCGCGACGCCCCGGGGGGCCGCCCCGGGGCGCACGAGCGGGAATCGGCAGGCCGGTGGGGAGCGCTACTTGCGCTGGTCCCACGCCCCGAGCGGAATCCACTTGGCGCGGTTGGTGGTGAACTCTTCCGGCCACACCGTGACGAGCTGCCCACCCTGCCACTGGAGCATGTAGTGCTGCACGCGCGCATTCGAATTCTGGCCGGCCTCGTCGAACTTCACGCCCCAGCCGTTGATCGCGGAGCCGACCGGCAGGTCCATCGCCATGACCGCGGCGCGGAACTTGTCCAGGTCGTCGCTCTTGGCCGCGTCCAGCACGAGCTTCAGCAGCCACAGGCCGCCGCCCGCGAGCTGGTGCCCGCCGGCGGGACTGTCCAAGCCGGTCCGGGCCTTCACCGCGTCGCGGAACGCGCGCTCGATCTTCTGGCCCTCCGGCCGGAACTTGTCGATGATCACGCCGGGCCCGGGCTCGAGCAACGCGAAGGGGCCGTTGCCGTCGTTGCCGAAGGCCTTGCCGAAGTCGGGCGAGCCGTAGCCGGTGGCCCCCGCGTGCACGACCGCCTTGACCTCGAAGTTCTGCTCGCGGGCCTGCCGCCAGAAGAGGATGGCGTCCTGGTTGCGCGCGATGTGGTGCAGGATGTCGGGGTTCGCGTTCCTGAGCTTGAGGATGACCGGGGTGAGGTCGTTGGTGGTGAAGGTGTAGTACTCGGCCGCCACCTCCTGCATCCCGAACTCCTGCTTGGCCCGCTGGCGCGCGGACTCGGTGACGCTCTGGCCGTACGAGGAATCCTCCGAAAGGTACGCGATGCGCAGCTCGCTCGTCTTCTTGCCGAGGCGGTGGGCCAGGTGCTTGGCGATGAACTCGACGTTGTACCAGCCGAACCCGGTGCCGTCGATCTCGGTCCGGAACACGTTCTTGAGTCCGCGCTTGGAGAACCGCGGATCGACGCAGGACGTCTCCCAGTAGATGACGTTCTGCCGGGAGGCCGCTTCGCTGGCCGCGCCGCAGAGGGTGGAGGAGAAGGTGCCGGTGATGATCTTGACCCCTTCCCGGGTGGCCAGCCGCGTGGCCTCGGAGGCGGCGACGGTCGGATCGACCGCGTCCCCGACCGCGAAGACCAGCTTCTTGCCCATCACGCCGCCGCGCTCGTTGATGAGGTCGCGTACGATCTCGTAGCCTTCGAGGTGCCGCTTGCCCTCGGCCGCGAGGTTGCCGGTCAGCGGCTCGAGGACTCCGATCTTGTACTCGCCACTGAGCTGCTGGGCCTGGAGGGCGCCGACGGCGCCCACGGCCAGCGCGGCGAGACCAACCACCACCGCCCACTTCACGTGCCTCATGCCTGCTCTCCTCTCGTCTGATCCGGGGTACTGCGATTGGGACGGGCGCTGCGCGGCGACCCGATGCACCGGGCGGCCAGTGTACCGCAGGTGGGTTCCGTCGCCTATTGCTCTTGCTGCTGCTGGGCCGCGATCTCCTCGGCGGCCAGCCGGTCCCGTCGGCCCTCCGGGATCTCCTGGTACACCGGCACGTCGATCTGCTCCATCTCCTCGTGGAGCGCCGAGATGTCCTTGGGGGTGGACTCCTGGGTGCGCACCTCCGTGCGCAGGGTCTCGTCCGCATTACCGCGGTAGATGCCCTGGTTGGGCGGCACGTCGTCGTAGTGCCGGCCGTGGCCAACCACGACGTAGTGGCCGTCGATCTCGCGGTTGTGGGTCGGATCGAACGGCACCCAGCCCGCGGACGGCGAGTAGAACTCCACCCACGCGTGGCTCTGGGCCGTCTCGCCGTCGCGCGGCGGCATGTGCAGGTAGCCGCTCACGTAGCGGCAGGGGATCTGGCGCAGCCGCAGCAGGCCGAGCATGAGATGGGTGAAGTCCTGGCAGACCCCCGCCTCCGCGGCGAGGAAGTCATCGCTGGTGGACTCGTAGCTGGTCACGTTCTTCTGGTAGGTGAAGTGCTCGTGGATGTGCCGCCCGCACGCGCGCACCTGCTCGCCGAGCGGCGCGGTGGCAGGGACGGCCACTCCCTGCGCGAACTTGCGCAGGGCCACGCTCGGCCGCACCGGCCCGTCGAAGGCGAGGAAGTCCAGCAGCGGGTAGGGCGGATCCGGGTAGGGGCGCGCGTCGGTGACGGTGGCCAGCGCGGGCGCGGTGGGATGGGTGCTCACCGCGGAGCGGGCCATCACCTCGATCCGGTCGTGGAAGTGGACGATGGTGAAGTGGTGTACCACGTTGTTGTTCCAGTCCCGGTAGCGCGAGGTCTTGGTCGGCGGGCCCACCGCGAGCACGAAGGACTGGAGCGTCTGGTCTCCGGTGGTCTTGGGCTGCATGCGCAGCTCGAGGAACGACTCCCGGATGTAGGCGTCGTAGGCC